>JAFGRA010000304.1 GCA_016935415.1 Anaerolineales bacterium | reverse complement strand
GGAAGGTGCGGTCGGGGTTGGTACCGATAAAAGGGACGCCGGCGCGCAGCAGTAAGGTGGCTGTGCGTAGCTTTTGATAGGTAAGGTAGTTATCCATGCCTGCCACGACGGCAATCACATCTTTCTCCTGGATGGTGAACCCGTTTTCCAGTAGTGCTTTTTCAATGCCGTCCTGGCCGACTAGATAGACCGGCCCACCTTCTGGGAAATGTCCCTTCAGGTAGCGGGCGGTGGCAAGCGCAGATGTGGTCACCTGCCAGGCTTCGGCAGAGATGCCGAAATTGGCGAGGCGCTTGACGTATTGGTCGACTGTGCGGGTGGAATTATTGGTGGCGTAAGCGACCTGGATGCCTTTGGCTGCGATCTCTTGGAAGATTTCGGGCAGGTTGCCGATGGGTGCGTCAGCGCGCCACAGCACGCCGTCCATGTCCAGGATCATCGCTTTGATGGGAGTGGTTGTCATGTTGTGCTAATCCTTAAAAGTGATTGATGAAACCATGCAGACGAATTATAAACGCAAAGTGGAGGAACACGAATATAACGAATGACGCGAATAGAGAGCAAAAAGAAAAGCCGAGATCAAATCTCGGCTTTTTGTGGGTTGGTTTGTGAAGGTCTAGAGGTCTTCCAGTTGCTTGCCTTCCGGAACTTCCAGGACGGAATCTACTAGTCCGTATTCCACGGCCTCGGCGGCGGTCAGGAAGAAATCGCGGTTGGTATTGTTTTCGATATCTTCAATTGTCTTGCCGCTGTGAGTTGCCAGGATCTGGTTGAGGCGTTTCTTCAAGCGCAGAATCTCCTGGGCGTGGATCTCGATATCCGAAGCCTGGCCCTGAGCGCCACCCAGCGGTTGGTGCATGTGGATGGTAGCATTGGGCAGGGCATAACGGTGGCCTCTCGATCCAGCGGTGAGCAATACGGTGCCGAATGAAGCGGTGGAACCTACGGCCACGGTGCTGATCTGGTTGGGAATCATCTGCATGGTGTCGTAAATGCCCAGGCCGGCGTAGACACCGCCGCCCGGCGAACTGATGTACATCTGGATGGGCGATTCGGGGTCTTCATTGCTCAGGTAGATCAACTGGGCGATCACCAGGTTGGCGATCTGGTCGTTGATGGGGTTGCTGACCAGCACGATCCGGCGCTTGAGCAAGAGTGAATAAATATCATAGGCGCGTTCGCCACGCCCTGTAGTTTCAATTACCATTGGCACGATAGCTTGTGGGTCGAACATCAAAGTTTCCTTTCCAACTAATCCATGTAGGTTGGTAACTGATCGTTTGTTGTTAGTGTGTTCTCACAGAATGTAAACGATCAGTTCCTTATTCCGACTTGTCCGTTTCTTCCACATCTTCCTCGGGTGCTGTGCTATCTTCTGATTCTGCTTCCGAATCAGCCTCTTCTTCGGTTTCCGTGGTCTCGGCTTCTGCAACTTTAGCTTCTTCGCTTACGGCTTCGGCTGCTTCTTCGACTGCAGCGCTGTCTTCTGGCTGCGGGGTAGTGCTTTCAGCGGCTGGGTCTTCCGTTTCCGCCTCAGCTGCTTCTTCCGGAATTTCTTCACCACGCGCAATGGCGCGCAAGCGGGCCAGGGTGCGGTTGGACATTTCCTCGGTGATGATGTTGCGCACCATGATTTGCATGGTCTCTTGGGTGAAATACTGTTTAGCCTGTTCTGGTGTGAGATACCGTGCCAACTGGCCGATGCGCTCCTGGGTCAGTTCGTCGACCTCTTCGGGCTGGATCTTGATTTTTTCGGCTACACCGGCTTCCATCAAGACCAGAGAGCGGCGCATGCGTTCTTCCGTGGCCGGGCGAATTTCTTCGCGGAGTTCGTCGATTTCCTGACCGCGGCTCTTCAAATAAGTGTCTAGGTCCATGCCCTGGGAGGACAGATTGCGGGCAAAATCCTGGAGCGCGTGGTCGATCTCGTGATCCAGCATCTGCGGCGGGTATTTGATTTCGGCGTCTTCCAGCATTTTGTCGATAATGCTGGCGTTGTATTCGCTTTCGGAATCTTCCTGATATTGCGCTTTCAGGTTTTCTTCGATCTGTTGGCGCAAGGCCTCTATATTTTCGAAATCACCGGCCGATTTGGCAAATTCATCGTCGACTTCCGGCAGGCTGCGGGATTTGATCTCATCCACCTTGACGGTAAATTTGGCGGTCACACTTTGCAAGTCTTCGAATTCACTGTCTTCAGGGTAGGTATAGTCGAATTCTTTTTCATCTTCAGCAGACAAACCGATCAGTTGGCGGGAGAAACCAGGGAAGGGCCATTCGTCTTTATCGTCAACGTCTTCTTTTTCGATGATGACTGGCAGGCGGCGGTCTTTGATAATATCAGTGTTGCCTTCCTCGTCAGGTTCGGCGCGTTCGCCGTTCAAAACGATATAGACCATATCGCCTTCTTCGGCTGGGCGCTCGACCGATTCCAGAACAGCTTGTTGATCACGCAGTCTTTCAATGAGTTCGTTGATATCATCTTCAGTGACTTCGGTTGGTTCGTAATCGATGCGGATATCGCGGTAGTTGCCGAGCGTGATCTCGGGAGCGAGAGGAACGGTGAACTCGAACACCGGCGGTTCCATGCTTTCTACTTTTTCAAGTGAGCCGGGGCCGTAGGGATCGATGTCGGCTTCTTCGATAATGTCAGGGTAAATTTCCTCTAACATGAGATCGAGAGCTTCTTCCAGGATGGCACCTTCGCCAACTGTGCGGGCAACGACCTGGTAGGGGGCCTTGCCGGGGCGGAATCCCGGGATTTTGATGCGCTTGGCAATCTTGCGGCCCGCGCGTCGTTTGGCGTCTTCTAGCTTTTCGCTCTCAATTTCGGCAAGGATTTTGACCTGGTGGTCATCGCGAGGTTCGGTTTGAATTTTCAAGACTATCTTCCTTCCTGGTACAGATTTTGTGATTATAACATGCAGGCAAAAAGCGAAGTATCAGAGCTTTATAAAAGTTCTCTGATGCATTTTGATGCAGGTATACAGAAAAAAATCACCAAAATCCTACCTGTCCGGCCAGGAATTCGGTGGTTTTTAGTAGGGAAGGAGGGACTTGAACCCTCACGCCTTTCGGCACGTGATCCTAAGTCACGCCTGTCTGCCAATTCCAGCACTTCCCCGGAGCCACAAAATTATAAGCTATCCCCAGTAGCGCGTCAATAAATGAGATATAATCTAGCGGCTGTATTATTGTTAGTCTGGAGGTGCCTTTGAGTAGAGTTATCAATACAGAAAATATCGGTACACAGCGTAATCGGATGTGTAAAGGTGTAGTGCTCTCCATTCGCGAGTTAATGAGCCAGACCAAACCAGATTCGAAGTCGCGCGACCTGGTGGCATTTATTGCCTTGAGCCTGGAAGCGATTGCGGATACTGTTGAGAAAACCGTGATCCCGTGGGAAAAACGAGATTATTGGGTCAAGGCAGACCGCTTCAGGATGGAATGGGCCTGGGCCGGAAAATATGCCAAGCTGATGCGTAAAGCTGCTCTGGATGAAGATTGGCCGGAGATTGCCATGATCGCGGCCCAGGTCGGCCAGCAGTTGAGCAATGTGAAGGTTTCACCGCGCCACCGTATGGGAACACCGTGGGTAGGGGCGTGGAAAAAATTGACTGCGCAAGAGTAAGCGCGGGTTGCAATTTTAATAAAACACAGCGTACAAGTTTATCCTGTGCGCTGTTTGTATGCCGGTAAGGTTAGCTCAGTAAATTGCGCATAGCCAAAAAGGCGGAAAATTAGATGCCCGGCCAATCTGTAATTGCAACAGTAGTTTTGACCAAATGCATACCAGCCTCGGCAAAACGTGCAAAGGCGGCGTCGGCCTGTGGGGTGTAATCCATTGCTCCAGGAACGACTACGGGGGAGGTGCAGTCCTCGAGCAGGTAAACTTTTTTCGCCAGTTCTGGATTGCGTCCCTGAATATCGGATAGCAAGTCTTCGATGGTGGCGGCTACACAGTGACTCTTGGCCTGCCCAGCAATGGCGACCGCATCCGATTCAGTCAGCAACTCCATCAGCCGCTCGACGCGTCTGCCCAATGGCTTGCCGTGCCGGTCTTGTGCGACTTCCGGGGATAGAGCGGAGTAATGCTCGGTAAATGGGCTGTAACCTTTGATCTGGTAATCGACCTGGGCTTGGCGCGCGATTCCATGGAAGAACACTGCTTCCTCGACCGCCGAAACTAAGGCATGACTGATGCCACCCAGCATGGCGTGGTAGGGCCAGATGGTGAGATCGAATTTACCGCGCTCTGCCAGTTGCTTTACATAATATTCCAGATGCTTTTGCCCCTCTTCTGGAGTGGTGCCGAGAGCGGCAGCTATGTCCGGGTTGAATTTCCAGCGGCTGGATTTGATGTCTTCCAGCGTTACCAAGGTGTAAGGCGCGGGGTGATTGCCGTCTGCATCGATTAGGAAGACGGCGTGGAAGATTTGCATAGCCTGGTGGGTGTCCAGGGTAGCAGTAATGGAGGTAATGTGGTTCAGGTTATGGTAGATGAACTCACACAGGCGCACATTGTCTTCAACCGCGGCCATGCCCGAACGGCCGCCGACGAAGAGTTCGAAATTGGGAATACAAAATGTATTTTGTACGTCTACCAAAAATAAGCTGAGTTTGTACGTATCTTGATGGGTGGGTACCAACTGATGTTGTGTTGCCCATGTGCGCGCCTGTATGGCACGCTCTTCGTAGGGCACGCGCCAGACTTCGCCAACTTTGTCCGGTTTGAAAAATTCGGGAATTGGTAAACCGTTTGCTGCCATTTTTGATCCTTTGTTCGCTAATTATTCGCGAGCGCGAAAGTGCTGAATTTTGCTACAGAACACATTATAATCTAAGTATTGTGCATATCATGGGATGCTCTTCATGAAAAACTGGCTGCGGAAACTACTCTCCCCAATTGTAATTCTGATCCTGGTCAATCTGATCCTGGGAAGTTTTATCTTTGATGATTTCGGCGAGAGTTGGGATGAAAACGTCAATTACCTGTATGGGGAAAAGGTCAATGATATTTACCGGAATGTATTCGAAAGAACGGGCGAAGAACGAAACTACGGCCCCAATAATAATAAAGGCTATTATGGGCCGTTCTTCCTGACCGCGGCTGAGGCTGTCGATCAGGCGGTTCGCCCGTGGGTTGGGGATTTGCCTTCGAAAGATGTATTTCATGCCCTATATTTCACGGTTTTCCTGATGGCGGTTTTCAGTCTCTATACCATTGCGCGGCGTTTCCTGGGCGAATGGGCTGCGTTTGGGGTGGCTTTGCTATTCAATACGCAGCCGGTTATGTTTGGGCATGCTTTCATTAATCCGAAAGATATCCCCTTTATGGCCTTCTTCCTGGCGAGTGTTGCCAGTGGGATGTGGATGTTGGCCGCTTTTCCCGCAAATAAGGAGGAAAGCACGGAGGAAGCACTCGAGCAGGATTCGATTTTCCGGCTTGCGCGCAAAGACTGGCAGGGCATAAACTCCAGAAATAAACGAATTTTCCTGGTTGTTGTCGTCTTGTGGTGCGTGTTTTGGGGCGTGACGGTGCTGCTGGGGAATGTGCTGGATAGCGGAGTGGAAAGAGTGGTCGTGGATGCCTATCAAGCCGGGGGAACTACGTTTCTGGGCAGGATATTCGAGCGTTACGCGGCTTACCGGGATGTTTTCTCGCCGGATGCATACGTGCAGAAAGCGCAGATCTGGGTATCCAAAGCGATCGAGATTGGGCTGGGGATTCTGTTGTTGGGGATCGTGGCGGTCTTGGTCACGCGTATGCCTTCAGTTGTCCATAGACTCAGGCGCGAAATCCTCGATCCGCTGCTTGGTGAGATCAACCTGCGGTTTCCCTACAAGCTGGCGCGCAGCTTTACGAAAGGCAGCGTATGGATCGCCGGAATCTTGGTGGGATTATCTACCTCTATCCGGGTGCTCGGCCCCGCTGCGGGCGCGCTGGTAGCACTGTATTTTTTCATGAAGCGTAAAGGAAAGGCGCTTGCTCCATTGACTGCGTATGTCCTCATCGCCGCATTGACCACTTATCTAACCTGGCCGATCTTATGGGGAGCGCCAGTACGCAGGTTCATTGAGGCCGCCTTTTTTATGGCTGATTTTCCCTGGAATGGCAATGTGCTGTTCGAGGGCGTGGTCTACGAAGCTGAAAAGCTACCGCTCTGGTATTTCCCCAAACTGCTTTGGCTGAAATTCACCTGGTTGGTAATGCCCTTGTTCGTGCTGGGCACGGTGTGGGGTGTGATCTGGGCGATCAAACGTCGGATGGATCGAACGATGTTGCTTGTGCTGGGCTTGTGGTTCTGGGGGCCTTTTGCCATGTTCCTGATCACCCAGCCAACGATCTATGATAACTTCCGGCAGTTCTTTTTTATCCTGCCGCCGCTTTTCCTGTTCGGGGGCGTTTTTCTGGAATTCTTGTTCGAGAAGCTCAAGCCGGTCTGGATGCGGGTTGTGCTTCTGGTGTTATTGATCGTACCAGGAATCGTCGGTAATATCCGCCTGCATCCCTATGAGTATGTGTATTTCAATTGGATGGCGGGCGGCATGTCTGGGGCTTTCCGGCAGTATGAACTGGATTATTGGGCGACTTCTTTTAATGAGGCGGTGGAATACCTCAACGCGAATGCACCAGAGTTTGCGGATGTGATTGTATGGGGGCCGGTTCAACTGGTCAGCAAATATGCGCGCGAAGATTTGGAAGTATTCCCGGCCACGGAAGAAACCGTTCCGGATTCGTCCGGGGAGCCGTTGGAAACGTATAACTACATTGTGCAAACCACGCGCCGCAATTTCGACCTAACCAATCCGATCGAGGGGGAAGTGGTATTCCAGGTAGGGCGCGATGGGGCGGTTTTTGTAACGGTTACTCGTTTACCTTGAACTGTCCGTATCGCTCGGACACGGCGTAAATCTCTTCGTACAAAGGCCGTAATCGCTTGTACATTTTCAAATAGACGTTGTTGAACAATTCATCATAGAGTTTGTGCGTGCGGGGGTCAGGCTCGAAAGTATCACCCAGGCGTGTCATCTCAGAGACGGCGGTATCGAAATCGGAGTGCAAGCCGATGCCAACCGCGGCGTCGATAGCCGCACCCAGCCCGGAGGCTTCGTAGAGATGTGGGCGCGAGGTGGGCAGGCCGAAGATGTCGGCGGTGAGCTGCAAGGCGGCATCGCTCTGGCTGCCGCCCCCGGCAACGCGCAGTTCGGTGATTGGCACCTTGCTGCGACGGGCAGTGCGCTGGGCACCTTCGCGAAGGGCGTAGGCCAATCCTTCGAGGATTGCGCGGTAAATGTGGGCGCGCGTATGCACGTCTGCAAAGCCGATGATGGCGCCGCGCGCTTCGGGACCGGGGGTACGCAGGCCGGGCGACCAATAGGGTTGCAGCATCAGGCCGTGTGAGCCGGGGGGGACTTTCTCGACGAGGTCATCGAACAGGTCTTCGGGATCGATGCCGCGCTTCTTGGCGATGCGGCGCTCGCGGTGGGCAAACTCCTGCTTGAACCAACTCACCATCCAGTAGCCGCGGTAAATTTGCAGTTCCAGGCTGTAACGTCCCGGCGCGGCAGAAGGATAGGGCGGGATGAGGGGGATGACTTCGATGTATTTCTCGTGGGTGGTGTTGATCGTGGCGGTCGTGCCGTAGCTCAGGCAGCCGAT
>JAFGRA010000303.1 GCA_016935415.1 Anaerolineales bacterium | reverse complement strand
GCCAACGGCCGCGTTTACACACCAGACATACCCCCAAGCAATTTCTTCCTGACCGGAGCAACCGGCTTTGTGGGCGCTTACCTGCTGCAAGGTTTGCTGGAACGCGGCGCAGAAAAAGTGTACTGCCACGTGCGCGCCGCCGACACCGAAGCCGGTCTGGCTCGCCTCAAACATAACCTGGAATTTTACGCCCTGTGGGACGATACTTACGCCGGCCGCATCGTCGCCGTACCCGGCGACCTGGCCCTGCCCAATCTGGGCATCGCCCAGGCCGCGCTGGACGAACTGGCCGCAGATGTGAACGTGATCTATCACAACGGTGCTATCGTCAACTTTGCTTACCCCTACCCGGCCTTGAAAGCCGCCAACGTGAATGGCACACGCGAAGTGCTGCGCCTCGCCAGCCGCGAGCATGTCAAACCCGTGCACTTCATCTCCTCGATCTCGATCCTCTTCGACGGCGACCTGGAAGCCGGGGAAGCCTTCTTAGAAGACGTCGACCTGCAAAGCTTGAACGTGCCCTTCGGCGGTTACGGCCAGAGCAAGTGGATCGCCGAAATGATGATGTTCGAGGCCCAGCGCCGCGGCATCCCGATCACCATCTTTCGGCCGGACAACGTTTCCGGCGACACCGAATCGGGCATCTGGAACGCTGACAACATGGCACACACCTTGCTAAAGGCTTCGCTGGAATTAGGCGCAGTGCCGGATGTCGAGATCGTAATGGGCGTGGTGCCGGTCAACTTCGTCAGCGATGCTATCTTGCATATTTCCGCCCAACCGGAATCGTTCGGCAAGGCTTACAACCTGACCTCCGTCAACCAGATTTCCTTCTCCGTGCTGCTCGAAATGTTCACCGCCTTGGGCTACGAGATCGACCGGCTGTCCTTCGCGGCCTGGAAAGACAAGATCTACCAACTGGCGCTGGATAACCCTGAAGCCGGTTACCACGCTTTTTACCAGTTGATCGAGCACATTGGGGCCGGTTCGCTGGAACAGGTCAGAATGCCGCGCATGGACCTGACCAATACGCTTAAGGGTATTGAAGGCACGGGCATCGGGGAACCCCAACTCGATCTGGAACTGATTACCAAGTACATTCAATACATGAACCCGGATACAGAATGAGCCATCCGGTCTGGCTGCCAATCACAAGAACAGACGCAAAGTCGATTTTGCGTCTGTTCTGTTTTCCATACGCCGGGGGCAGCAGCACCATCTTCCATCGCTGGGGAGAGCACCTCCCTGAATGGGTTGAGGTGATTCCAGCCTATCTGCCAGGGCGCGGGACCAGGATTCGGGAGCAGGCCAAAGAGAACGTTTCTGAAATTGTTCAGGGTATCGAACCGGAGATCAAGGTCTTAATCGATACCCCCATCGTCCTTTTCGGGCATAGTTTCGGTGCGCTGGTCGCTTTCGAAATCGCCCACCTGCTGCAAAGCCTGGGACAGTCCTCGGCGCTGTTGGTCGTTTCTGCCAGCCGGGCGGCGCACCTGCCTCCCACGCGTTCGCCCATTCATACTTTAGAGCAACCAGATTTTATCGCTGAGTTGAAACAAATGGGCGGCACGCCGGACACCATCCTGGAAAACGCCGAATTGATGCAGTTGCTGCTCCCCACCTTGCGCACCGATTTCAAGGCCGCCGAAACTTACCGGTACACGCCCGGCGAGAAATTATCCTGTCCCATCCTGGCGCTTGCCAGCCCGACAGACCCTTATGTAAAAATCTCCCAGGTCGCAGCCTGGGAGCAACTTACCAGTAACACGTTCCAGATCGAGCAAATCCCCGGCGGACATCACTTCCTGGAAACATCCCGCAGTGAGGTGCTTGCCAGCCTTAGCGCGGCGCTCAAGGCGCACTCAAACAACTGACCGCAGCCGCATCATGTGTGGGTTCCTGGGCATACACGCGGTAAATGTTGAATTCAGGGACAATACAGTATTCACGCATGAGATAGCTGGCATTATAGAATTCTTCGCTCAGCGAGGCCAGATAGACCGGGCGCTCGGCAAGCTGGGCTTCGATCTCATCCACGACAATTTGCGAATCGAAAGTGAAGGGGTCTTCCAGCATCCAACCGGCCACTTCCACATCCGGGCGCAGCCCGGCCACACGCGCATAGTAATCGAAGACCAGGTACTCGTCCGTATCTGTGTACCATTCTGCCACCACGAACGCGTCCAGCGGCAAGGCCGAGATCGTACTGCGCCCAAATTCATCGGCGCTGGTGTCGCCGTACTTGTTGGGATTGGCGTAATAGGTGATCCCGGAGCGCACGTCTTCGACGCCCACGCTGGGGATTCCCAGTGTTTCATCCGTGATCCCCGCTTTCGCCGTTATGCTGGGCAGGAAAGTATACAAGACCGGCATTGCTACGATCAGCACCGCGTTAGCAAAAACAAAATTCCTACGCCGGTTGCCATGCAGCTTGGGCAGTAGCACAGCCACCCCCTTCGCAATCGCCAAGGCGAAAAACATATGCGCCAGCATCAGGAAAGCGAACTGGTCTGTGACCCGGTAGATTGTGCCGAACAAAGCGTAAACGATATACAAGAACAGATTACGCCGCCAGAACCCATCTCGCGATTTCCACAGACCGTAAAAGCCGATGCCTGCGCCCAACGGGTTGAACTGCAAGAGCAGGTAGAAGAAATACATACCGATACTTTCCAACACAAAGCCCAGCGTGATTCCCAGCGAACTTTCCAGGAAGATGATACCGATCACTGACTCGGCCACGTCCGTTGGATTGAAGACGCCCAACATGCGCAGGAACTGGATCAGGTAAGGGGCAAAACCCAGCACGAAGGCCAGCGGCAGCAACAAAAGCTGATTGGCGGCCGGTCTTTCCCTTTCACCCTTGAAGAAGCGAATCACGCAGAACAAGCCGAAAGCAGGCAGCATCAAGAAAGCCAGCACGTGTGTGGCCGCCGCCATCCCAAACACAAGCACAGATGCAAATAGATACGAAAACTTGCCCGTTTCCTCGAAGCGGTCGTAGAAATACAGGCAAGCCAGCATCAGGAAAGTCAGGAAAGTGTACACCTCCGGCGAAGCGGCATGGAACCAGTAAGTGTGCGATACCGCCAGCGAAAAAGCCGCCAGCAATGCCGCCCCGACCGAGTTGGTGTGCTTGAGACACAACACGTAGAACAGTGTGATCGTCAACGCGCCGAACAGGGCAGAAATAAAATTGATCATCCATAGGGGATTAGCAAACGACAACATACGTACAAGTCCATATCCAAAATAAACATACAACGGGTGATCCCAGGCCGCCACCCCCAGCTTGGCAAACGGAAACGGCCCGCCGGTAAACATCTCATCCGGCAGGCCGGTGAAAATGAACGATTCGCCGGTGATCGCCTCAATTTGGATGCGCGCCCCATCTCCCCAGGCCAGGGCGGGTTGCAGTGTAATCAGATAAAATCCCCCGGCGAGCACCAGAATGATGAACGGTAACCAATTCAGAGCAAATGATTTCAGATCAGAACGATGTTGAGTTGCTTCAATTTGAGCCATTAGCGTTATATTCTGAAACCACCAGGGTAGCATTGCTGCCCCCAAAAGCAAAGGAATTGCTCAGTACGTGCGAGATTGGGTGGCTTCGTTTTCCTTCTGTGACGTAATCAAGGTCGCATTCTTCATCGGGGGTGGTGTAATTGATGGTTGGCGGGAGCAGGTTTTCATTGATTGACATCACACAACCGATCAATTCCAAGGCGCCGCTGCCGGCAATCGAATGCCCAAAGGCCGCTTTATTGGCAACCACCGGGATCTGTTTGGCATGGCTATTGAAAACCGCCTTGATCGCCGCGGTTTCATTTTTGTCATTCTGCCACGTGGCCGTACCATGCGCATTGATGTAATCAATATCCTCCGGTTCCAGACCCGCGTCGGCAATCGCGTCGCACATTGCCTTGACCGGGCCATCCAACGTGGGCTGCGTGATATGGTGGCTGTCGCTGCTGGCTCCATAACCGGTGATCTCGGCCAGGATCGGCATACCGCGCCGCTTGGCAGATGCTT
>JAFGRA010000302.1 GCA_016935415.1 Anaerolineales bacterium | reverse complement strand
CGGTTTTCGCATATGCCCGCCCAAAGAATTACGGGCCGGTGCTTGGCTTAATCATCGTCGCAGATGGCATCGGCGGGCACAAAGCTGGTGAGGTCGCCAGCCAGATGGCAATCGAGACAATCTATTCCAGCCTGAAATATTATCTGGAAAGCGATCAGTCCGAGGCCACCTTACCTACCGATGATTCGGAAGCCAGTCTGGCGGGCAAATATTCCCAGCTCGCCAACAAGCTGCGCGCTGCGGTCGAAAACGCCAACAACGCCATCCATAACCATGCCCAGGAAAACCCGGAAGAAGCCGGTAACCTGGGCAGCACGGTCACCTGTGCCATCATCCAGGGCAACCAGATGGTGGTTGCCAATGTGGGCGACAGCCGCGCCTACCTTTTCCACAACGGCGAGTTGGAACAGATTACCGAGGATCACTCTTACGTGGCTGAATTGATCAAACAAGGCTTGGCCCGGCCGGATGCCGTTTATAATCATCCCCATCGCAACGTGATCACGCGCTCGCTGGGTTACGAATCCGAAGTGGAGATCGACATCTACACCTGTTCGTTGGAAGCTGATGACCGCATCCTGATTTGCAGCGACGGGCTATGGGAAATGATCATCGAGAAAAACGAGATCGCCGAATTGATGAACGGCCGCCGGGACATTCAAAAAGCCGCCCAGGCTCTGATTGCCAGGGCAAATGAGTATGGCGGTGGGGACAATATCGGCGTGGCTTTGGCGGAATTGATCGACGTTTAGACAGTCCCCTCTTTAACACAAAAACCAGAAAACGCAAAGTTTTCTGGTTGCTTTTTTAATGTGGATACTAGTTTACGCTTTGCTCCGAACCAACAAAGCGTAACACATCGATCAGGTTCTGCGATGCAAACCCTTTTTCCAGAACCTGGCAGACGCCCAGTTTCTTCAACTCGACCAGCAAATTAGTATCTACAAAGGCAGTCAGCACTACAATTGCCATTGCGGGCCAATTGGCTTTAAAACTCTTGATTGAATCGACATCCAGGCCGTTTGGGGTGACCGGATCAATCAACAGCACCTCTGGATTCGATTTATCCATCGAATCTTTGGCTTGCTGCCAACTCGATGCTTTACCAACGACCTTAAAATCATCCTCTTGCTCCAAACGCTCTTCAATTTGGGTCAGCACCTTGGGATGATCGTCTATTAAGAAAATACGAATAGGGTTCATTAACAACTCATACATTAGAATACCGACAATACCTACTTGCTATACAGCAAAGTATAGCGAGTAGGGTTCCTAAAGCTAAGGGGCAGATGTCCTAAGTGAGGTAGGACAAGTATCCCCTCCGTTTCTTACCAAATTTATAAAATTCGATCAGGAAAATTCGATCAACTTAATTGGCACTTTCAGGGCAACGCGCGTGCCTCCCTTTTCGCGCGGTCCAATCAAAATTTCACCATCCAATGACGCCGCGCGCTCACGCATATTGCGCAGGCCGTCCCCGGTAGGCCACAAGATCTCTTTGGTATTGATCGAGGTACCATTGTCTTCAACCAGGAGCATCAACTCGTCCTCATCCCACATCACCTGGATATCCACATCGGTTGCCCGGGCGTGCTTACGCACGTTGTTCAGAGCTTCCTGGGCAATGTGCAAGATCTCGACGGTTTGCTCCGGCTTGAGTACTTCCGGGCTGACACCGTCGAAATCGACATTTACGGTCATGAACGTATTCGCCCGTAAGGCACGCGCCAACTCTTCCAACCCTTCCTTCAAATTGCGGCCCTGGAAGCGCTGCGGGCGCAGGTCGAGGATGTAGTTGCGCAAGTCGCTGATCACGTCATTCAGGGCGTGAATGGCTTTGGTGATCTGGTTCTGAGATTCTTTCGGGTCCTTGGCAATCCGCCGCTGGGTATTTTCCAGCATCAACCCCACCGCGTAGATCGACTGAATAATGCCATCGTGCAAGTCCATCCCAAAGCGTTCACGCTCCTGCAAGATCGCCAGTTCCTGCACCTGCCGGTAGAGGCGGGCGTTTTCAATCGCAATGGCAGCCTGGTTGGCAAACATCTCCAACAACTGTTGATCTTCATCCGTGAACGGGCCGTATTTACCAGTTTCTGCGTCCGCTTCAATGATCTTATCGGTCAGGTAGATATCGCCAATCACGCTGCCTTTGGAGACAATCGGCACACCAATCATCGAATGCATCAAGGGATGATGGGGAGGAAATCCCTCAGAACTTTGGTGGCTGCTAATGTTATCGACGCGGAGCGGTTGGCCATCATGCACGAGCACGCTAAACAAGCCATGTCCCTGGGGCGGTTCACCAATCTGGGCGCGGTCTTCTTCCGAAATACCAGAGGTTATGAATTGTTCGAAATGCGAACCTTCATAATCGAGCACTCCCAGGGCGCCAAAACGGGCCTTTACCAATTCACGGCTCAAGTCGACCACTTTTTGCAGCACAACCCCCAATTCCAGTTCGGTTGCCAGGGCCAGCAAAGCCGTATTCAGCGCTTCAAATTGGTCCGCCCGGCGGTGAATCTCCTCTTCGCGCTGGTCGATCACCCGGAATACCCAATTGGAAAACAACGTCGCAACGAATACGAACAGCCCAACGGTAACAATAATTTCTGGAATCGAGACCGGTTCCCCAAAAACCGTGTATCGTAACGCCAGAATGCCAATCCAAAAACCCACCGGACCGACAATCGTCAGCCACCGCAGGGTTCTAGTCTCCATTGATAACCTCAATCCATGCTATAATCTACCAAATATAGTCGAATTATAATTTGTCGCCCAAAGAAGGTCAAATTAAATTATGTTGAAAATTCTTCTCGTCGATGATCACGAAGTCGTTCGCCTGGGTTTGAAGTCCTTGCTCTCTGATTATCCAAGTTTTGAAGTTGTTGCCGAAGCCAATACCGCCGATGAAGCCGTCGAAAAGACATTGTCTTACAAGCCCGACGTGGTGGTGATGGATATTCGATTGCCCGGCAAGAACGGGATCGAAGCCACGCGTGAGATCATGGATGAGTTGCCCGACACCAAGGTCATTATGCTGACTTCTTACGCCGAGGATGACTTGCTCTTTGATGCCATTAACGCGGGAGCATTTGGCTACGTGCTCAAGCAGATTGGCAGCGACGACCTGATCGACGCCCTTGAATCGATTGGACGCGGCGAGGCGCTGCTCGACCCATCCCTGACGCAGAAGGTTTTCAAACGCGTGCGTGAAGCCTCTCGCAAAGCCACCGATGAAGCTTTCGCCTCGCTCAGCGACCAGGAAATTCGCATCCTCTCCCTGATCTCCGAAGGCAAGACCAACAAGGAAATTGCCAGTGCGATCTTCCTCAGCGAAAAGACCGTGCGCAACTACGTCAGTTCGATTCTCAGTAAATTAAGCCTGAAAACGCGCTCGGAAGCAGCCGCTTATGCTGTGAAACACAGCATCGAAAACCATCTGCCAGTCGAATAATCCCTTGAACTGGCTGCATTTACCCCATATTCATAGGGCGTTTTTCCCCACATAACTCGATCAAGGCCCGGAAAATATCCGATTCGGTGATAATCCCGACCAAGCGACCGGCATCCATTACCGGCAGCCCACCGATCTTATGCGCCAACATGAGTTGGGCCGCGTTGGATATCTCAACATCCGCTTTGACTGTAATAGGGTCTGCGGTCATACTATCTTCTACCATCTGTTGGGAAAGAAAATATTCCAATTCATACGTACTCAAAGAAGATGCCGTCGAGGCTTTGGCAGCACGCAGATCCCCCAAGGTGACAATTCCGATCAGATCGTCAGCGTCCATCACCGGCAAACGCCGAATTTTATATTCGTCCATCAATTGATAAGCTTCGGGAACCGTCGTGTGCCGGTACACAACGAGCGGGTCAGGGGTCATCCAATCACTTACCAGATCGTTCGCCATCCAAACACCTCCAAAAATGTTCGAAGACCTTTGAACGATTGTCGCGATTTGCTTGTTATTGAAAGCGTATAAGCACGCCAAGCCGCGCGCTATACAAATAAGCTGAAGTGTGAAGGGCGTGCTGCATACGCCCGAAATGATCGATTATCTATCCTGGTAACTAGAGAAAAAAATATTTTCTCCTCACGTTACTATTTTATTGCGATTAGATATCCCGGTCAACAACGTAAGTTGCCAGGTTTTCGAGCGCCTGCCGTTCCGGGCTGGGCGGCATGATCGAAAGCGCCTCAACGCCGCGCTGTACAAATTGCACAGCCTCATCCATCGCCTTATGGATGGCACCGCTCTCCCGGATGGCACGCACAACCCGATCCATAAGTTCGTCGGATGGATGCACGCTCTTGGTCAGGGCCAGGAGTGCCGGGGCATCGGGCTGGTCCTCGAAATAATTCAAGGCCGGTAAAGTAATCAAACCCTGTCGCAGGTCGCTGGCAACCGGCTTACCCAGTTCCTGGGTGTCGCTGGTAAAGTCTAGAATATCATCAACGATCTGGAAAGCCATGCCGATTTCGTAACCATAAGTGCGCATGGCCTCACACACATCCTCGTCTTTATCGCTCAGATAGACGGGAGCAGCCGCGGCCAACTCGAACATCGAAGCCGTCTTGGCGTAGATGCGCTCGAAATAATTTTCGCGGCTGAACAGCCATTTGCTCTTGAAGATCTGGGTCAATTCGCCATTCACCACCGTCGAAAGCGTCTTCGCAAACATGCGCATGACCTCGATCGACTCGGTGTTGGCTGCCAGTTCAGCAGCCCGAGCAAAGATGAAATCACCGGTCAGGATCGTCGCGGCGGGTGACCATTCTGCATTGAGCGTGGGATTACCGCGTCGCAAGAGCGCCCCATCGATCAGATCATCGTGCACCAGCGTGGCAGTGTGCAAAAGCTCCACAGCCGCCGCTAATGTGATCGAGCGGTCATTATCCGCGTCAAGCAAACCGGCGCTGAGTAAAGCCACTGTTGGACGCACGCGCTTCCCGCCTGCAGAAAGCAGATGGGAAAGTGCGGCCTGCAAATCAGGGTGCTGGCCATTCGATTGGGCGCGCATACGCGCCTCAACCTTGACCATTAATTCTTGAACAGGGACGAAAAAACTCACCGTAGTCAACTAATCTTATTCCAATTTAAAAATGCGAATCGCATTATCTGTAGTTATGGCAGCAAGTTCGGATAACGATCTTCCGTGCAATTCTGCCAGTTTTTCGGCAACGTGTTTCACGTAACGCGGTTCATTCCGCTGGCCGCGGAAGGGTGCCGGTGTCAGGAACGGGGCATCGGTTTCAATCAATATGTGGCCCAACGGAACCTGACCAGCAATCGAACGCAGGTCGGCGGCGTTCTTGAAAGTCACCGGACCGGTAAAACCCACGCAAAAGTTGTGGGCGATCACCTGGTTGGCCTGGGCCAGGTTCCCGGAATACGAATGCAAAACGCCTGGTTGATCGGCCGTTGGCGAACCGATTTCTACAAGTTGTTTCTGCCAATCCAGCAGCATCTTGATTACATCTTCACTAGCTTCACGGTTATGGATGATAACCGGTAGCTCCAACTCAGCCGCAAGCGCCAACTGCTGCTTGAAAGCCTTTTTCTGTGTAAATCTCGGCGAATGGTCTCGATAATAATCCAGGCCAATTTCGCCGACGGCGACCACCTTTGGATGCTGCGCCAATTGGCGAACTGCCTCCAGCATATCGCCATGCCAATCGGCGCTATCGTTTGGGTGTATACCAACCGCGGCGTAGACTTGCGGAAATTGCTCTGCCAACTCGACGGCCGCCCGGCTCGAAGCCAGATCAATCCCAGGATTGATGATATATTCAATCCCATCCCTTACGGCCTGTGCAATAACCTGCTCCCGGTCTTTGTCGAAGCAGTCAAAATCCAGGTGGCAATGGCTGTCGACGAGGTGCATTGTCTATTCGATGCCAGCGATCTTCAATCCATCCTGCAAAATCGCCTGCACGCGATCTTCGTGGGTCGTTTCGGTATAGACCCGGATCTTGGGTTCCGTGCCGGAGAAGCGGATCAATAACCAACCGTCGTCACCAAGATCGAACTTGAAGCCATCAGTCGTATCCAGGCCAGTTACCTTGAGGCCGCCAATCGTTTCCGGGTTAGCATCCAGGATCATTTGCTTGCGCACATCGCGGTCACCCTGGAAAACAGTATCGATGCGGTCATAGTAATGTGTACCAACCTTACTGAACAGCAGTTCAAGCAATTCGGTCGGTTTCTTGTCCAATTTGACCATCATATCGAGCAAGAACAGGCCAGCCAGGATGCCATCGCGATCTGGAACGTTGCCGCGGAAAGCGTAGCCACCGGATTCTTCGCCACCGATCATGGCGTCGACTTCCAGCATCTTGGGGGCTACGTATTTGAAGCCTACCCCGGTCTCGTAGACCGGCACATCATATATCTTACCCAATTTGTTGAGCATCTTGGTGGTCGAAAGCGTCTTCACGATCGGGCCGCGTTGGCCGCGCACTTCCAGTAAATAGTAAGCCAGCAAGCCATACACGCGCAATTGGTCAATGAAAACACCGTTCTCATCACCCATGCCGACCCGGTCAGCATCGCCGTCCATAACAAGCATCACGTCAGCGTGGTTCGCAACCGTGGCCGCCAAACCGGCATCCACATTAGGCGGAATAGGTTCGGGGCGCTGCATTTCAGGATAAATCGGGTTGCGCACGTCGTGAATTTCGATGATCTTGGTCTTGCCGTCTTCGAACAGGCGTGTGAACCAACCCGCACCATTGCCCCACATCGAATCTACCAGCACAGTCAGGCCGGCATCCTTGATGGGCTGCCAGTCGATCAGTTCTTTGATGTGTTCGATATAGCCTTCCGAGGCATCGAATTTGACCACCAGGCCTTGTACTTCCGCTTCAGCCAGGGAGATGCGTTTTACATCCGTGTCGGAATCAGGAATATTGTTTTCGATCTCCAAGAGACCGTCCGGATCAATGGCACCACCGTGCTCATCGCGTACTTTGAAACCGTTATCGGTCGGCGGGTTGTGTGAGGCCGTGATATTCACAGCACCCACCGCGTCTTTTGCCAACACGGAATAGGAAATCACCGGAGTTGGTGTAGCACCATCGGTCAGATATACGCGCAAACCATTGGCCGCCAGCACTTCGGCGACCGCCGCGCCAAAATTCTCGGAATGGAAACGCTTGTCATATCCCACCACCACCCATTTATTTTGATACCCTTTATCCAACAGATACGTAGCAAAACCTTGTGCACAGCGCCGCAGGTTTTCGAAGGTATAATCTTCGGCGATCCTACCGCGCCAACCATCCGTACCGAACTTGATTTTAAAGCTCATAAACGCTCCAAATTAGATATTGAAAAGTGACAATATGTACAAAAACTATTATATCAAGGATTACCCAGAATCGGGTTAATATTATCTTACAATATTTATCCGAAATAAAAAAGAGATATAATCTAAGATATGTCAACAAATCAAAAAACCATCTATCTGGATTACGCTGCATCTACGCCGCTGGACGAAGATGTGCTGCAAGCCATGCTGCCTTATTTCAACGAGCACTTCGGCAATCCCTCTTCCATGCATCATTACGGGCAAGAGGCAGACGCCGCCGTAGAAAACGCCCGCATGGGCATGGCCGAACTGCTGAACTGCGGCTCAAAGGAAGTGATCTTCACCTCATGCGGCTCGGAGAGCGATAATCTGGCGCTGCGCGGCGTGGCGCATGCCGCGCGTGGTACCGGAAAAAAGAACCATATCCTAACCACCCCGGTTGAGCACCACGCTGTGTTCCACACCGCCGAGCAATTGGCCGCACTGGAAGGCTTCGAGGTCGAATTCCTGCCGGTGGATGAATACGGCCGCGTCGATCCCGATGAAATCGCCCGCCGCATCCGCCCGGATACGGCCATCGTCTCCGTGATCTACGCCAATAACGAGATCGGCACGCTCAACCCGATTGCCGAAATCGGGGCCATTTGTCGGAAAAAAAACGTGCCGCTGCACACTGATGCCGTACAAGCCTGCGCCCACCTGCCCATCGACGTGCAGGCCCTCAAGGTAGATTTACTCTCCGTGGGGGCACATAAATTTTACGGCCCGAAAGGTATTGGGGCGTTATACGTGCGCCAGGGTACAGCCATCACCCCCACCCAGACCGGAGGGGCGCAGGAATTCGGGTTGCGCGCCGGGACACACAACACCCCCTTAATCGTGGGGATGACCGAAGCCCTCAAGCTGGTTCGTGAAAAGGAAGCTGTCACACAGCAATTATCCGAATACCGCGACCGCATCATCGAACACGTATTGGCCGAAATCCCCGACGCCCGCCTGAGCGGCCACCCACAGGAACGCCTGCCCAACCACGCCAGCTTCGTTATCAAACACGTAGACAGCAACACGCTGCTGATGCTGCTCGACGCGCAGGGTTTTGCCTGCTCGTCTTCCTCGGCCTGCAAGACCGGCGACCCGGAACCCTCGCAGGTGCTGCGCGCCATCGGTATCAGTGATGAGTGGGCCAAAGGGTCGCTGCGCGTGACGCTGGGACGTCCGGTCACTCTCAAGCAAATTGACCGTTTCCTGGAAATCCTGCCAGACGCGGTGGCACGCACGCGCGCTTTGGAGGCATCTTAGCGTGACTGAAAAAGTTGTCGTCGCTATGAGTGGCGGGGTGGATAGTTCCGTTACCGCCGCCCTGCTCAAGGACCAGGGCTACGAAGTCACCGGCATGATGATGCGCCTGTGGAGTGAGCCGGGGCGGGAAATCTTCAACCGCTGCTGCACCCCAGACGCGATGGCGAATGCGCGCCGCGTCGCCGCCAAGCTGAAGATCCCCTTCTACGCCATTGACGCCCAAGACACCTTCCACGATACGATCGTGACTTATTTTCTTAATGGCTATACGCAAGGCCTTACCCCCAACCCCTGCCTGATGTGCAACCGCCATATCCGCTGGGAGTTCCTGCTCAAGCGCGCCCTGGCCCTGGGGTCCGATTTCATGGCGACCGGGCACTACGCCCGCCTGGAACGTACACCAGGGGAACCAATCAAGCTGCTCAAGGGCATCGACCCCAATAAAGACCAATCCTACGTATTGAGTGTACTCAACCAGGCGCAGCTCACTCATGCCCTGTTCCCATTGGGCGATTACACCAAGCCGCAGGTGCGCGAACTGGCGCGCCAATACGACCTGCCCGTGGCCGAGACCAAAGACAGCCAGGACTTATGTTTCCTGGCCGGGACGGACTACGCCGATTTCCTCAAGCGCAACGCGCCAGAGATCGAAAACCCCGGCCCGATCAAAACGCGCGCTGGTGAGACGCTGGGTGAACACAACGGGCTGGCCTTCTACACCATCGGACAGCGCAAAGGGCTGGGCATCGCCGCCCCCAACCCACTCTACGTGGTCGAAAAAGACCTAGCCAACAACACGCTGGTGGTTGGAGAAAAGGAAGAATTCGGCCGCCGGGAACTGGTTGCCAAAGAGGTGAGTTGGGTTTCCGGCCAGCCGCCGGAAGACACCATCCGCGCCGAGGTAAAAATCCGTTACTTGGCCCGGCTGGCAGAAGCAACGGTCACCCCATTGGCAGACGCCCGCGTAAAAATCGAGTTCGATAACCCGCTGCGCGATATCACCCCCGGACAGGGCGCGGTGATATATAATGGTGAGGAAGTTTTGGGTATGGGCACGATCGAATATGCCCAATCCTAATTTGAGTGCAAAAGAGTGACCATGACCTTACCCGCCTTCGTCTTAGGCTTCCTGATCTCCACGCTGCCCGGCGCCTTTTTCCACCTGTGGCGCGGCGGCAATGCCGGGCACCTGCTCCTGTACCTGGTGCTGGGCTGGAGCGGATTCTGGGTCGGGCACTTCACCGCCCAACTGCTGGGCTGGAAATTCGCCAGCCTCGGCCCACTGCGGTTGGGTATGGCCCTGGCAGGCAGCCTGGTCTTTCTGGGCGTCGGCTATTGGCTCAGCCTGGTAGATGTTCCCGAAGAAAATTAAACAACAAAGAGAGCACATGACAGAGACCACGTTTTCCGCAACCGGAAGCACCATCAACCCCGGCGAAATCATCCAATTGGTCGGCCCGCGCGAGAAAAGCTTCATTGTCCAGATGCAGCCCGGCGGAGAAATCCACACCCACCTGGGCATTATTTATCACGATGAGATCATCGGCCAGGCCTGGGGCAGTTCGGTCAAGAGCCATCTGGGCAAGACCTTTCTGATCTTGCAACCCGCCCTGGACGACATCCTGCGCGACATCAAACGCAACACCCAGATTATGTACCCCAAAGACATCGGTTACGTGATCGTCACCATGGGCATTGGGCCGGGCAAACACGTACTCGAAGCCGGGACGGGTTCCGGCGCGCTGACCATCGCGCTGGCACACGCCGTCGGCCCCACCGGGCACATCACCTCCTACGAAAAACGCACCAACACCAAAGCAATGGCCGAGAACAATCTGCGCCGCCTGGGATTGCTCGACCGCGTGACGCTGAAAGAACGCGACATCGAGGAAGGTTTCGACGAGACCGACGTATACGCCGTTTTCCTGGACGTGCAGAATCCAGAAGATTACATGTCCCATGTGCGCACTGCCCTGATGCCAGGTGGCTTCTTCGGCGCGCTGCTGCCAACCACCAACCAGGTCACCCGCCTGATCTATGCCCTGGAAGCCAACCAGTTTTCATTCATTGAGGTCTCCGAAATGCTGCACCGCTACTACAAACCAATCCCGCAGCGTCTGCGCCCGGCCGACAAGATGGTGGCCCATACTGGCTTCCTGGTCTTTGCCCGGGCAATTGCCGCCCCAGTTGGCGGCCCAAAAGAATTACCACCCACGGAAATCGCAGAAAAAACAGAGGAATAAACGGCGGATGGATGCACACCAGCTCACCGAAAACGACATCATCCATTCCCTGGCCGACCGTCCCTCTCGCCCACCCATAAACCCCTTTCCCGCCGAAATGTTGTCCGGGCCGCCGCGGCCAGCGGCAGTGCTGATCCCCTTTATCCGTCAGGATGACGCCTGGCACATCCTTTTCATCCGGCGTACGACCATGAAGCAAGACCCGCACAGCGGGCAGGTCGCGTTCCCTGGGGGGCGCTGCGACCCTGAAGACCCCACCCCGGAAACAGCCGCCCTGCGCGAAGCGCAGGAAGAAGTCGGCCTTCAACCGGCAGACGTGCGCATCCTTGGCCGCCTGGAAGACTTCGTGACCATCACCAATTACCAGATCACTCCCATCATCGGCCGTATTCCCTGGCCCTATCCGCTCCAGAAGGCCCCGGAGGAAGTCAGCCGGGCGTTCACCATCCCCCTGGATTGGCTGGCCGATTCGTCCAACCGCGAGACGCTGACGCGCGAAATGCCGGAGGGCTTTCCCGCCCAGCAGGTGATCTACTTCAAAGCCTACGATAACGAAATTTTGTGGGGAGCCAGCGCGCGCATCATGTTGAATCTGCTAGAAGCGCTGCACATCTAACACAGAGTGTGGCCGCAGCTACCGCAAAATATTTAGATTTACTTGATAGCACAATTTAGATATTACGTTGTAGGGGATATCATGAGATTCAGAAAATAATCATCATTTCGAAAATTCCAACAATTACCCAACCTGAATTTTCACCACTGGTGAACTTTTTGCGAGCAACCACGAATCATCAAAATGATGACAGCCATCCTCATAAATAATTCGAAATAAAAAAACAGCCCCACGAGTTCGTGGAGCTGTTTGGTTGCAAAACAAGGCTTTATTCTTCGTCTTCGTCTTGCTTGCCTTTTTCGATGACTTCTGGCTCTTCCATTTCGCCGAAGAGTTCTTCGCCCTCTTCGACCTCTTCCTCTTCTTCTTCCATCTGAGGAGCACTAATCACGACCAACAATTCTTCCGGATCGGTCATGACAGTAATTTCCTTCGGCAATACCAAGTCTTTCACGTAGAGTGTATCACCAATCTCACCCAAAGAGGAGACATCGACAGTGATATTCTCCGGCAAATCCTGCGGCAATGCCTCAACGTCCAGCGAGTCGATACCAGAAACAACCAACGCGCCGTAGGTATCAATAGCAGGGCTATCGCCTTCCAGAATGATCGCCACGCTGGCACGTACCGTTTCAGTCAGCGACACAGCCTGGAAATCAATATGGGTATAGTAATCTCTGAGCACATCACGCTGGCGTTCACGCACCAGGGTGGTATATTCTTTCCCATCTACATCGACAACGACCAATGTAGAAGAAGAAGCACCACGCAATACCTTGCTGGCATCGCGCAGGTCAAGCGCAATGCTGATCGAACCCACTTCCTTACCATAGAGCACGGCAGGGAGTTTGCCCTCCTGACGGAGGAGTTTGACTTTCTTACCGATGAGTTTCCGGTTCGAAGCCTTCAAAACAATTTTTTCGGCCATAATAGATTTCACCTTCCCTCGGAACGCCTCTCACCTGACCCAGTCAGGTTACCCTCGCTCCTACAGAATATTTATGTCTTCAGCATCCGTCACTATCGGGCAAAAAAAGCCGCCTTCCAGACGGAAGACGCCTCAGACGCGGAAGAAATTTTAGCTTGCTTGGGCGTTTTCGTCAATGGTTTGTAGTTAGCAGGATGTAGTAAACGGTATGCAGTGAGAAGCGATCAACTATCAGACGGGACACATAAACCACTGCAATCACTAACAAAGCCACCTAATTCTTCATTACTAATCCATAGCTCACTCGACCCGGCTCATAACTTGCAATCCATCGATTACACCATACAGCTTGCATCCTGCAATTTCTCATCTTCTCCCAAATTTCCGGCACACAACTTGCAACATAACCAACAACTTGTTCTCATAGAAGAGGAGGCAGGCATGAATACACTCGTAATGAACGACATCTTATTGCTCATGGCAGGTTCGCTTTTCTTTCTCGGTTTCGGCACCTTCGTCCTGGGCGTCTTTATTTTGATTACAAAGGCCTTAGGCAGGCAGGTGAAATCGATCGCCCAAGAAGCCACCAGCCTCACCCAAAAAGGGGTCGCCGACGATCTGGCCGGATTGGTGGGTAACGCTTCAATCTTGCTCTCAGAGATGAACAGCCTGGTCAAGACCGCGGCCGGGATCGGCATCTTCCTGATCATAACCGGTCTGGGATTGATGGCAGCTTCTTATTGGCTGGTGCTGCAAATTAACTGGCCGGCTTAGGGGGATGCAAATGAAGGTGGCGCCGTTCATTCAACAACTCAAACACACCATCCCCGAATCGAGCTGGTCGTGGGTGCTGGCTGCACTGCGCCAGGATCGCGTCGTCTGGGAAAGTCTGCAAAGCGAGAATTTTTACCAGGAAGCCCTGCAAACCATCGGCAACAACCCGGTGGCCTGGAGTCCGGCCGGGTTGGCCTTATTGGCGATTAAGCGCCCCGTGACGCTGGAAGCACTGCAAGCGGCCCCTTTGCAGCCCATCGACGACAAACTGCGGCACATGGCCGCCTGCGCCTTTGAGGAACTGGTCAAAGGTGAGCAGGACACTAACATGACCTTGAGCCAGGCCGGTCTGCTGGCGCTGTCATTACGCGAACGCAAACGCCTGCTCGGTTCGTGGGAAGAACTGGCCGAAAACTTGAGCGCCGCGCCGCAGGCCAGCTGGCGTACACCGTTGGCCTGCCTGTACGGTATGCTGCCCGACCCTGCCGATCTGATCGCGGTATTAGTTGCACCGGATGCATCGGAAGAGCACATACTGTTAGGTTTACATACCATGCTGAGCAACCCTATCCTGCCCGGCAAACTGGTGGACAATTTATCCAACCTGCTTTGTTACCATCCCATCAAGGCCCAACTCTCCGTCTTGCGCTATCTCAATAGTCAACGACCGATCATTGCCAAATTACTAGCCCGCCATATACTCGCGGATGCTAACAATCAAATCGAGGTTGAACCGGCCAATATGGAAGAAGTTCAGATCTTATTGGACCGAGCAGAAATGTACCAGATCAGCGGGGAACATAACCAGGCCATGCCGCTGCTCAACGCCGCCTGGAGCGCTTCCCGGCGCTTGCAAGCCGACCTGACCGCCCACCTCGCCCAGGTCGCCGCCAACGACAACGACTCTGAAACCGCGCTGGCCGCCCTCGAAAAAGCAGCCGAGATGGACGCGCTTTCCCCCAACGCATTTTCAGATATTGTGCTGGCCCGTCTAAACACTGGTCAGTTGATCCCACCGAAGAATTTCAATGCATCCGCCACGATCAAGCCAAACAAACACGACCCGGCGGCGCTGCTTTCGGCGGCGACATTGGCCCAGCAAACCGGTGACCAGAGCCAGGCCCAGATGATGGCCCGCCAGGCACTGGAAGCGGCGGCGAAATCTCAGAGCAAGAAACGCACCGGGGCAAAGGAATTGGACACTCTCAAGCCACTGGCTAAGCTGCTGCTCGAACTGGAACTACCCATCGATGCCAGCCGGGCAGCGGAACTTGCCCTGGAAGCTCAACCCAACAACGCCCAGATGCTG
>JAFGRA010000037.1 GCA_016935415.1 Anaerolineales bacterium | reverse complement strand
GCCTTTGGTCAGCGAAGGCGTGGCGGTCGGTTCGACGGCCAGGAAGCGGGTAGTACGCCCGTTGAGCAGGTTCTCACGCAGGAAGGGGTAAGCGATCCCGGCGAAATTGGAGCCGCCGCCCACACAGCCGATCACCACGTCGGGGTATTCGTCGGCCATGTCCATCTGCTTGATCGCTTCTTCGCCGATCACGGACTGGTGGGTGAGCACGTGGTTGAGCACCGAACCCAGGCTGTATTTCTTCTTGCCTTCCGAGGTAGCGGCAACTTCCACCGCTTCGGAGATGGCGATGCCCAGCGAGCCGGGGCTGTCGGGGTCTGCGGCCAGCACGGAGCGGCCGTAGTTGGTGCGGTCGGTGGGGCTGGCATAGACCTGCGCGCCGTAGGTTTCCATCATCACCCGGCGGTAGGGCTTCTGTTGATAGGACACCTTGACCATGTACACTTCCAGATCAAGATCGAAGTAATTGCAGGCCAGCGAGAGCGCCGAACCCCACTGCCCCGCGCCAGTCTCGGTGGTCAGGGACTTGACGCCCTCCTGCTTGTTGTAATAAGCCTGGGCAATGGCGGTATTGGGCTTATGGCTGCCCGCCGGGGAAACGCCTTCATACTTGAAATAGATATGCGCCGGGGTACCCAGCGCCTTTTCCAGACGACGCGCCCGGATCAAGGGTGTCGGACGGTAGAGCTTATAGATCTCGCGCACCTCTTCCGGGATGTCGATATACTGGTCGGTGCTGACTTCCTGCATGATAATTTCCATCGGGAAAAGCACGTTGAGGAAATCGGGCGTGACCGGCTCCTGGGTCTGCGGATGCAGCACGGGGGTGGGCGGCACGGGCATATCGGCGTTAATGTTGTACCATTGGGTCGGCAGGTCGCTTTCATTGAGCAGGTATTTGGTCTGGTCAGACATTTTTCATCCTCCAAAATAATGAGTTTAGGCGAATAAGATGGCGGTGCTGCGCATCGCTTAGGAATTGCTTCGCAATTCCACTAAGGGATCAAACCCAGGCTTTCGAATGTGTTTTGCTCTGAAATCTTGCGGATATGCTTGACGACGGCTTCCTTATCATAGAAATAGCGGTTGTGCAGGCCCATCTTCTCCTGCACTTCCTTGAGCGTTTCCTGGGCAACCGGGCGCGCTTTCTCCGTCCCGGCGTACAGGATCGCCATCAATTCTTCGGGGTACTGCACCAGTTCGGCCCGGCGGGCGCGCAGTGGTGCCAGGTAGGCGTTCAGCATTTCCGCCAGCCGCCGCTTGACCTCCACATCGCCGACCGTCCCGGCCGCGTAGCGCTTTTTGAAATCGGCCACCTCGTCCTGATCGGGGTTGAAGACATCGTGGTAGATGAAAACCGGGTTGCCTTCCACCGTACCGGGGTCGGTGGCGTGGATGCGCTTGGGGTCGGTGTACATTTGCATGATCTTCGCGGTGGTCTCTTCCGGGCTGTCCTTGAGCAGGATGGTATTGCCGCGCGAAGAATGCATCGTGCGGTTGTCAATCCCAGGCAGGCGGGCGGCCTCGCCGGAAATCAACAGGCCTTCTGGTTCCGCAAAGGTATCGCCGTAGGTGCTGTTGAAGCGCCGGGCAACCTCACGCGTCAGTTCAATGTGCGGCATCTGGTCTTCGCCCACTGGCACGGCGGTTGCCTTGTAGATCAGGATGTCGGAAGCCTGCAAGACGGGATAGGTCAATAACCCGAGCGAGGGGTTCAGATCAAGCTGCTGGATCTGGTCTTTGTAGGTCGGCACGCGTTCCAGGCGCGCCACCGTGGTCATCATGCTGAACAGCAGCGAAAGCTGGGCGTGTTCCATCAGCGCCGACTGCAAGACCAGCGTGGACTTGCGCGGGTCGATGCCCGCCGCCAGCCAGTCGGCCAGCACATCAACGATGTTGTCCTGGATGCGGTCGGGCTGGTCGTAAGCAGTGGTCAACACATGCATATCGGCGATCAGGAAGAAACTCTCATACTCATCCTGCAAACGCGCCCAGTTCTCCAACGTCCCCACCAGATGGCCGATGTGGCGTGGCCCGGTGGGCCGGTGTCCGGTAAGAATACGTTTTGTGTCCATAGCATTTTCCTTTCTGATAATGGCAATTCCGTTCCCGAAGGGAGCGGAATTGTTCTTTATTCCTACGGAATAAACAAAAAACATCCGTCCTGTTGAGGACGGACGTTGTCATCCGCGGTGCCACCTCAGTTAGGCCGGCGGCAGGATCACCCTGCCCTTTAAGCAAAAACTCCCGTTGATGTAGCAACGGGAAGCCAGCCTCACTCAAATTGGGGTACGGTCAAATCAGCGATTTGGGTTATACCCTTTGCCCTGGTAACGGTGGCAGTTCCGGCTCGGGATACTAAGCGGTGACGATTGTAGTCAACGCCATTCTCCTTCACAACTCCGAGGACCATTCAACGCCGCCGTACGGGCAAGGATCTCACCACTGCCTTGCTCTCTGAACCGCCGTTTCGACGCTTACTCTTCCTCTTCACAGTCTTTGAAAAGGGTTTTCGGTTGTTAATTGCTCCAATTTATATCTTGGTAGGCAGGTTTTGTCAAGGGAATGTTGCCGCTCTCAAGAAAATATATCCAGGCATGTATCTTGATTTATGCAGTTACACATGGAGGATAACGACAAGCTTGCTTATCATATACATGAGAAGCAAAATTGGCAAACCATACCGCCGACAATCCAGCAATTACTGTAAACAGATCATTATTGGTAACAGGAGGCCAAATGAGTGAATTAGATTTTCATATCGACTTTTTTATCGAGGTGCCCGATTTGGAAGAAAGCACCCAGGCAGAAACCCGACAGCGCCTATTTGGGCTAACGGAAGCCCATCGTGACCTGACCGGAGCCGCAGTCAGCGTAGAAGAGATTGCGGGGGTCGAAGACCCTTTCCTTTACCAGGCACGCATCGTGGCTTACATGCGACCGGAGAACATCGCCGTGGTCGAGAAACGGGAAACCCCAGACATGGCCCTGGAAGACGCAGTATCCACTTTGGAACAACGCATCCAGGCTGAACGCGCCAGACGCCGGAAAACCTGGGAACGCGCCGATTTGCAAGGGAACATTTCCCTGAACCAATTGATGCCGAGCGAGGTTTATAACACCTTCATTGAGCAGCAAACCCCACAAGCCGTGATCGATAAGGGGCGCACACAAATCGCCACCGAATTGATGGTGGACGAAAAACTAGACCAGGAAGCAGCCTATCATGCCAGTGACCTGATCCTGGAACACGCGCATAAGGTGGTCGACAGCTGACGGTAAATTGCATTCGTGCGCAGAAAGTAAAAACTACCCGCTTGCCACATAATGGAAGCGGGTAGTTTTGGATTGAATTTGCCGATAGCTAATGACTGTGGGCGATTTTTTCCAGCGCAGCGACGCGCCGTTCCAGATCGGCGACGCGTTCTTCCAGCGTGGGCGGCGGCGGCTCCAGGCCCAGCCATTGGCGTAGTTCGGCCTCGGTGCCGTTGTAATAATTGCGGTCTACGGTGGGGTCCTGGAAGCCGGGGAATTTCTCCTGCGGGCTGTCCTGCCAGAACTTCCAGCCCACGCCCTGCCAGCCCTGCGGAAGCAGCGGGTTTTGGGCATAGTAGTGCGCCACCCACAACGGGTAATTGCTCTCCCAACCCGCATTGCCCACCGCTGGGTTCCAGAAGGAAGCGCGCGTATAGATGATCGCCTTGCGCCCGGAAAGCTGCTCGTAGCGATCCAGGCAGCGTTTGACGCGTTCGCGCAACTGGGCCGGGGATAAGCCGCGGTCTTCTTCCACGTCGATCACATCCGGCAGTTCACCTTCACCCTTGGACAGGCTGAAGAGCTTTTCGGCCTGAGCTTCGGCGTCCTGCTCGGCGTAGAAATAGAGGTAAGCGGCGCGCAGCACCCCGGCGGCCTTCATGCCCTCCCAATTGACCGAAAATGTGGAATCGGTGTAGTAGCGCCCGGCACAGGCGCGTGCGAACCCAAAAACGATCCCCCCCTGATTGCGAGCCACCTGCCAATCCACGCCGCGCGGGTACTGCTGGTTCGGCCCGTTCCAATAACTGACATCACATCCTAACGCGTTCATTCAAAGCCTCCAGAAAGCGAAACATTCCGTGTTCGCTATAGTATTTTTTCAATGCATATGCGCCATGAACCAGCGCCACAAACGGAAAAATATTCCTAAGTTTTGCCTACAATGTCCAGTATATCCGAGATTGGGAAGGAGGGCAAGCGAAGGCTACTTTTTCAAAACAAAACAGAACCCCTGGTCGTGAAGTGGGTTCTGTTTTTATGTTGGTACTATGTGGTTTTTGGACATGTGCGGCAGGACAACTGGTATTGGATGCATTATCTTTCTGCGTTCCTAGTAAATTCCCGGAAACAACCGATAGCGCACGCGGCGCGCATATTCCCAATACCCTGGCAACTCTTCCTGCAGCGTTTGGTCTTCCAGTGCGGTTCTGATCACTGCGATGACCAGCGCCACAGCTGCTGGAATGATTGTCCACAAGGAGCTTAAAGCCAGCACAATGCCTAGTAGTGGCAGAATATTTCCGGCATAGCCTGGATGCCGAACGATTCGATAGGGACCGCTATCACACACCACATGCCCTCGATCCGCTTGAATTCGTACCACACTAGAAAAGAACTGGTTCTCCACGAATGCCCACGCAGCAAAAGCATATCCGAGCGCGATCAAGAAAATGCCGAGTACGATCAGCCATAGCGGGAATACAGGTGACCAGCCAAAACGGTGGTCTAACCCTGCCACAATCATGAGCGGGTAACTTATACTCAGCGCCATCGCCGGGGCAAGCACTTTATCCCATGCTTTCGCAGCTTGGATCTTCTCAGCGTTTTGTCGTTCTGCTGTCAACCCCGGATGCCGCCATTCCGCCAAAATACGCCCGCCCACACCGGCAGCAACAATGAGCAGGGCATAGACCCATGCCTGCCACCAACCAAAATCCCCTGCACAGACGAATAGAACCAGTGGGATGAGGAGATACACCGCAATCAAACCAATCCACTGACGCGGAGAAGTTTTTTGAACTACCTTTTGAGCCACTACCTTCGACTGCATATCACCCTCCGAACCACACGCGAATCAACCTGCAATTCCATCATACTGTTTTTTGAATTCGCTGTAAAGAATTCGGGAGTGGTATTTTTCAGTGATGTTTCACACGAAAACCCCGCGACACTTACAGATCCAACGCCACAATATTTAGGACTCCCGATCGTTTTACCGGCCACTCAGGTTGAGGAAAATAGAGGCAAAGAGAATCAGCAGCATAATGACCAAGATAAAAATCACACGCCGCCTTTTCAGGAGCGGCGGTTTCTGGTTTGCGGTGAACTTTGTTTGCAGCAGATCCCGGAACCTATCCTGATCTGCTGCACTTTCGAAAGCGCGTTTGGGTAAGATTGAAAACACGCTTGTATTCTCTGTGTGTACCAACAAGAAGAAAGGCCCGGTTTCCACGTAATCGCAGAATACCGCCCACTCGATTTTGTGCTCAGTGCTTTCTGCATCCACGCTGATCTGGTTTTCGGCAAAGCGCCAAACCATCGCATTGCTAAAGATTCCAGCCTGCATGGCCTTTTTAGCCGCAGAAATGGCATAGATGAAATAAAAGTAAATGATAAAAACCAGGAACATTGCCACAAAAAGAGTCAAAGCGATGGTATAGGAAGTGAAGTAACGGATGCCGTTGCGCGCTAATTCCAAGATGCCGGTGGCGAATAAGATCACAAGCGACACCCCCAGGATAAAACCATCTTCCTGGGAAAAGTAAAAACGCCGTGTGGCACGGATCACATCTTGCCTGGTCAAAGTAACCGTGAATTGGATTGTGTTATCCATTTGCCTATCCCTGCATGTCAATTGCAATGATCTTACCCTTATTATACGCTCTCATCTGACAAGGAACACAAATTCCAAGATATAATTTTCTTATACCCCCATGCCCAACCAGGAAGGTGGATGCCATGAAAATTCAAGTACAAATTGAACTACAAGATTACCTCAACGCCCAAAAACTGCATATGCGCAAATCTAATCTACCCTTTGCGCTGCTCGGCATCGCCCTGTTTTTCTTTGTTTTGCTCAATCTCACCATGATGCTGTTCTATGGCACAGGGGAATACACCACCTATATGCTGATCGTGCTGATCCCGGCGGGGGCGGTTTTGCTCTTCCGGTACGTGCTGCTCCCCAGGCGCATCAGAAAAATCTTCGCCCAGCAAAAGGAACTGCACGCTCCGATTGAAATGGAACTCACCGCAGACGCGCTGCTCACTTCCAGCCAATATGGCCAAGCCGAACGGCCGTGGTCGATTTTCGTCCGTTGGAACGAAGATGATAATGTATTGGTCATCTACCACTCAGATGCCATGTTCACAATCCTGCCCAAACGCTACTTCAGCCCGGAGCAGATCGAGGAAGCAAAAGCGTACCTGCAAGTCAATCAGGTATCGGCCAAATCCGCGCGTCCGCTCTGGCGCACCTGCCTGATGTTCGGCGGCGTATTCATCATCATCCTGCTTTGCCTATTCATGGCCTTTCAAGGGGCGATGGGGCGTTGGTTTTAGCTCCAACAGGAGAACACCATGAAAACCCAGGTACAGCTTGAACTGCCAGATTGCCTCAATGCCCAAAAACTACACATGCGCCAATCCATCCAGACCCAGGGAACCATTTTCCTCTTCCTGGCACTCTTTGGCATCCTCGGCCTGGCCGCGTTCTTCGTCCCCGAAATGGAAATCTACAGGTATTTTTCAATTTTCTTACTGGTGATCAGCAGCGCGTTCTTTTTCCTTCGTTACGTATTCCTCCCCAATCGCGTCAAGAAGGTCTTCGCGCAGCAGAAGGAACTGCATGCGCCAATTGAAATGGAAATCACTGCCGACGCACTGTTGACAACCAATCCATATGGACATGCTGAACGGCCATGGTCGTTGTTCATCCGCTGGAAAGAAGACGACAACGTGCTGCTGCTGTACCACTCGAATGCGCTGTTCACGATCCTGCCCAAGCGTGCCTTAAATGCAGAACAGATCGCGGCCATCAAGATGCACCTGGAAAGCAATCAAGTTCCAACCCAGGAACCGCGCCGTCCCGGGCAAACCTGCCTGGTGATTTTTATCGTCTGCCTGACGATCCTCATATTCCTGATCGGGGTTTTCCAGTATGTGCTAGGGTATTGATTATTGTTGGGGATGTTTTTTAGCTTCGGCGGCCGATAGAAATTGTAGAACAATTTCTCAGTCGCCTGCAACAAATAGTAATACTGTGTGTCAGTTTTCACTTTTGCCATTTGCAATTTCTCATTCCCCCCTAGCACCCTTGCTCTCTTTTCCCAACTTCCTCCCAAAATTGCAACCTTCATGATACAGTATTGAGGCAATCCATAACCCCATCATTTTTGTTTCAAGGAGGAAGCATGAACTACACATACGCCGTAATTGGCGCCGGGCGGCAGGGCGTGGCCGCCGCCTACGATATGGTGCGCTTCGGGGAAGCCAAAGCTGTGATCCTGGCCGACGTCAGCCAGGCGAATGCCGAGGAGGCCGCTGCGCGGCTCAACCAGTTGCTGGATACCGACATCGTCAGCGCCGCGCAGATCGACGTGAGCGATCACGCCGCGCTGGTCGCCCTGCTGAAACCGGTCGATGCCGCGCTCAGCGCCGTGCCCTACGCCTTCAATCTGCTGGTCACCAAAGCCTGCATTACAGCGGGGACGCACATGTGCGACCTGGGCGGCAACACCGACATGGCCTGGTCGCAGTTGGCACTGGATGCCGAAGCCAAGGCTGCCGGGGTATGCATCATCCCCGACAACGGCTTGCAGCCCGGCATGGGCAACACGCTGGCCGTGTACGGCATGCAGCAAATGAGCGACCCGCAGCACGCCCGCATCTGGGTGGGCGGCCTGGCGCAGAAACCGCGCCCGCCCTTCGACTTCCTGCTCTCCTTCCACATCGAGGGCCTGACCAACGAATACGACCAGATGTCGGTGGTGATCGAAGACGGCAAGCGCGTCGAGCGCGCCCCCTTCACCGGCCTGGAAGAGATCGAGTTCCCGGAGCCGGTCGGCAAGTGCGAAGCTTTCATCACCACCGGCGGCACCTCGACTGCCCCATGGACGTTCGAGGGTAAGCTGCAAACCTACGTCGAGAAGACCGTGCGCTACCCCGGCCACTGTGCCACCTTCAACGCTTTCCGCGATTTGGGCCTGTTCGGGCGCGAAGCG
>JAFGRA010000301.1 GCA_016935415.1 Anaerolineales bacterium | reverse complement strand
GTGATGCCCCACGGGGTGGTGCGCTCGTCGATGATGCGCTGTAGTTCGGCGTCCATCTTGGCACGTCCGATCAGGATATCGGCCAGGTCCAGTCCACCGATCACTTCCCGCAAGGCAGTCTGGGCAGCCCAGGTGATGGCGACGCGGTAGTCCTCGACTTCCAGAGCGGCCTTCTCGGCATCCCATACCAGCCAGAAGAGCACAGCATCCACGTCGACCGGCACGGTGTCTTTGGTCAAGGTCTTCTCAGCGCTGAAGGGCGAGACCATCACACGATGGTCGATCCAGATGGTGACGCTATCCACAATCGGCACGATCCAGAATAGGCCGGGGCCATACAGACCGCGGAATTTACCGAAGCGCAGCACGACGGCTTTTTCCCATTGCTTGGCGACCTTGAGCGCAAACAAGATGTAGAAACCAATCAAGGTCAGACCGGCGGAGAAGGCGATAATCGCGATCCAGCCGAAACGCATGTCAATCATTACCGGGACGCTCACGGAAGCGATCAGCAGGATGACCAAAAAGATGGTCACGGCAATCCCGCTGACCCGCGTGTTGTCCTGGTTCCCATATTGGCCTGACGATCTAACGGTCATTAAAGAATTTACGTTCATTTTTCTATCTCCTAAATTACTGATTACTATTGTCTTCTAAATCGTATCGTCCTCAGGTGAGGGCGGTGAATCGTTCACTTTCCATAATTCGAGCTGCTGCTCGAAAATCTCGGATACCTTGTCCGGGGCGTACCCCAGGTTGCCGGCCTCGGTCAGGTAGTAGCGCGTCAGCCGCAGCAGGTCCTGGCGGCGCAGCTTTTCTCCATTTTCCTCAGAGGGCATTTCGAGGATGAAGGTGCCGCGTCCGTGCTGGGTAGAGATGATCTGTTCTTCGTCGAGCAGGCGGTAGGCCCGCGCAATCGTATTGAAATTCACCCGCAGGTCGGCGGCAAGCTGGCGCACGGTGGGGAGTTGATCTCCGGGATGCAATTCACCGGTGGCGATCATGTGTTTGATCTGGTCGATGATCTGCACGTAGATGGGGATACCCGATCGAAAGTTGATTTCTATATTCATTTGCTTTCCTTCAATAAGTGCTCCGTGATGTCGAACCAAGTGTATCTTTGTCTGATTGTATAATTGTATCTTTGTATGATTGTATACACATCGAGCCAGCTTGTCAAGAGGCAATTTTCCGATTCGGTAATTCTGATAAAAATCTAATACAATGTGGGAAGCATCACATCGGGTACTATCCCATCCTAACCTGCATTATAATGACGTCCGGCAATGCCCCCTGTTGGGCACTTAAATATGCAAATATCCAATCGAAGGAGATCAATCACATGAATGTTCTGGTAACCGGAGGTGCGGGCTTCATCGGTTCGCACGTGGTCGATACAATGATCGCTGCGGGGCATGAGGTTTCCGTGGTCGACAACCTGTGGGCAGACGGCGGTGGCCGCCGGGAGCACATCAATCCCGCCGCCACCTTCTACGAGATCGACGTGCGCGATTCCGGCCTGTCCGAGGTCTTCGAAAAAGAAAAACCGGAAGCGATCTGCCACCTGGCCGCCCAGCACAGCGTCAAGATCTCGACCGACGATCCGGTCCTGGATGCCCAGGTCAACATCCTGGGATTGATCAACCTGCTGCAGAACGCCGTCAAATTCGGCACACGCAAAGTCGTCTTCGCTTCTTCCGGCGCCACCTACGGCACGGTCGAGAAGATGCCGGTCGATGAGGAAACACCGCGCAACCCCGAATCACCTTACGGCATCACCAAGATGGCCAGCGAGTTCTACCTGCGCTACTGGAAAGACATGTACGGCCTGGATTTCACCGCCCTGCGCTACGGCAACGTGTACGGCCCGCGCCAGGACCCGACCGGCGAGGCCGGGGTGATCGCCATCTTTGCCCGCCGCATCCTCAAGGGCGACTCGGTGCGCATCGACTGGGACGGCGAACAGCAGAAAGATTACGTCTACGCCGGGGACGTGGCGCGCGCCAACCTGCTCGCCCTCGAGAAGGGCAGCGGCGAAGCCTTCTGCATTGCCACCGGCAAAGGCACCTCCGTCAATGCCCTGTATCAGGGTCTGGTCAAGGAGATCGGCCACGAGGTCGAGGTCGTGCGCGCCCCCAAGCGCCCCGGCGACATCTACCTGACCTACTTCGATTGCAGCAAAGCCGCAGAGCAATTGGGTTGGAAAGCCGAAATGCCGCTGGACGAGGGCCTGCGCCTGACGGTGGAATATTTCAAAGAACACCCGGAACTGTAAGCGTCTTATTGGAAAATGAAATCGCCGCTCGCGTGATGTGAGCGGCGCTTTTTGTTGCCGAGGTTTGGGAGCATAGGGGCAGGGGAGTTGGGGTGGCGGGGAGAGTGGGAATGTGTCTATGTGGAAATAGGCAGATGTCTATTGTAGAATGTCTAGTAAAGAAATTATAATGAAAGTATTATCCAGCGTACGTTTAGAAAACAGAGAAATCTTATGTATTTCAAAAACATAAAAATTCATAATTACAAGTGTTTTCACAAACCATCTGAAATTCCGTTTTCTTTTGGTTTCAATGTAATAGTGGGAAAAAACAATGCTGGAAAAACCGCATTAGTGGAAGCATTATCTCTAGGATTTAATAATAGACAGCATCGTAGTATAAAAACAGTGCCTTATTATGGAGCTTCTACTCAACCTAAGTCCACAATCTCATTTATTTGCGCGATAAAGATGGACGAGTTGCGGAAAATTATCGTGGACAAGTCTCCCTCTTTTTATCTTTATCAAATCCTAAATGCCGATAAACAATCTCAAGAAAGGCACCTTCAATCAATATTCACTCAAAATTATATAGAATTGGAATGTGAATATTCTCCTTCAGATGGCTTCAAAAAAGTATTTATAAGGGAATGGGGAAATCATCAAAGTAGCCAACTAATTGAATTCACACTCCATCGGGATGAAGACAAACCAAAATGTACAGCTGCTAATTTGGCGACAAAAAATAAAAACTTATTGCCAAATATACTTGCTCCGATTTTCAAAGAAAGAATATATACATTCAGAGCAGAGAGATTTAATGTAGGCCAATCTGAAATCAGCAACGATCCAATACTAAAATCGGATGCATCAAATTTAGCACAAGTTTTACATCTCCTTCAAACAAGCAATCCTAGTAGATTTATGAACTGGATGAATTTAGTTAGGACAATTTTTCCAGAAATCAAACAAATTACTGTTCCACCAATAGATAATTCTAAAACAGCTAGAATTTCTCTTTGGGAAATCGAAGCTGAATCTGAAAGAACTGATTTGTCCTTCCCGCTGCAAGAAAGTGGGACAGGCTTGGGTCAAGTTATGGCGATATTATATATTGCTGTAACATCTGAGTTTCCAAGAACTATCATCATTGACGAACCCCAGAGCTTTCTCCACCCAGGTGCTATCCGAAAGTTATTCAGCATTCTACAACAGAGTTTTTCAAATCATCAATATATCATCACAACTCATTCTCCATTAGTAATTTCATCAGCGAAGCCAAGTAATACGATTCTAATTAGGAAAAATGATGCTGAAAGTCAAATTGAAATCATTGAGAATAACGAAAGAGAAGAGCTTAATCTAGTTCTCGCTGAAATAGGTTCAAGACTCTCTGATGTTTTTGGTGCTGATAATATCCTTTGGGTAGAAGGTCAAACCGAAGAATTATGCTTTCCTTTACTAATTTCAAGGGTTATGAATCGCCCGTTATTAGGAACAACTATCGTAGGTGTTCTTCAAGTAGGCGATTTTGAAGGAAGGCATTCCAAAACAATTTTTGAGATTTACAAGCGGCTTTGTGAGGGAAAGGGCCTTCTACCTCCTGCTATTGGGTTCATCTTTGATAGAGAGGGACGAAATCAGCAAGAAAGAGACGATTTAGAGCGCCAAAGCAGCGGCCTTGTTCTCTTCACAAAAAGACGGATGTATGAAAATTATTTATTAAACCCTGATGCAATCGCTCAATTGATGACAGAATTGGAAGATTTTTCTGAGGATCCCATAACCAAAGACGACGTTGAAAATTGGATAGAAATAAATATGTGGGATGATAAATATTTCGAGCAGAAATTTAGTGATGAGCAAAGAAATAAAGATGCATGGGGGCGCGAAGTTCATGGAGCAAAACTACTTCAAGATATGTTCAAAGATTTATCTGGACATCGTTATACTTATAACAAAATAGAACATGGCAAACTATTAACTTCTTTCATTATTAAAATCGCGCCCGAAGAATTTGACGATATAGTTCAGATGCTTGGTAGCGTTCTTGACACTCCAGAATAATAAATCAATCTGGGTTTTACCAATTCAATTTGTAACCAACTCCATATTTCACAAAAGAACCGCCAAACAGGATTACCTACAACGGGATCGGCGCGATGACCTGTGAGGAGGCGAACATCCAGGCCACCAGCATGGCGTTGAGCAGCGCCCCTACCCACGGCCGCCCGGTCAGTTGGTAGAACCAGGTCGAGATCGGAGTAACGATCACCAGCACACCCACAATATGGAACAGGTTGAGTACGAAGCTGACCAACGAACCACCCGGCCCGATAAAGGGCACCACGCCAAAAGCGAGCAAGGACACGTACTGGATCAACAGCAGCAAGATCAGTGGGCTGGTGACGGCGAAAATATTGCTCCCCGACCAACTCAGGAAAGTTTTCCACCAGGTGTCGCGCTGCGGCGGGCGCAGTTGGCCGTGCAGGAAATTGCCCATCAGTAGAAAGCCAACGAACAAGAAGGGCAAGTATTCCAGGAACATCAAGAAACGATAGAAGGTCAGATCGCTGGCGAAGGGGAAAATGAAGCGATAATCGATGTTGAAAATATTCTCCAGCCGAAACTCCAACGCCACCACAAAAGCGAACAACGTCACCACCATCCCCATAAGCGGCAAGAGCTTGTCCCGGTCGATGGCGAATTTATCCGGTTGGTCAGAAATGCCCAGGTCGGTCAGCGTCAGGCCGTTGCTTTGCTCCCGTTTGAGCCAGCCACGCAGTACCCAGCAGCCGATCAGATTGGTAACCACGAACCAGAACACGATCCCGTTGACCATCATCATCGGGAAGACCTTATCGATCGGCACCACGTAAATATGGATGGCGAACAGCACCAGCACCAACGGCAGGTAAAGCAGCATCAGCAAGCCGTTGATGGCGACGTACTTGAAATAGGCTTTGGTGGATACCGCATACGCCCCCTCAACCGCACCCTGCAAAGACTTGAAGTAGCGCGTCTGCAAGAGCATCAGGCCAAGCGGCAGCACGACCCACACCCCGGCCAACAAGGCAACCAAAGTACTCCATTCCTTGACCGGCCAGATTTGCTGCATGGGGTCAACCCACAGCGCGTCTGGCGGATTGAGCGCGCTGCGCAGGAAGGTGACCGCGGCGGCGATAGAAGCCTTATCATGCGATTCGCCGATGTGGATCGTATCCGGCATGAACACCTGGCGCGCCGTCCCGGCGGCGAAATCGCCGTAGGTCTGGCCGAACTGCGGGTTACCCACCGGGAAGACCTGCTGTGTCTGCGGCGAGGTCATCCACTCGGCGGCGAAGTCTTTGGTCTCCGTCATACGGGCGCGGTATTCATCCCAACGCCCGAAGATCATCAACATGTTCTTGGGGGTATCCGTGTCCGCTTCGAGGGTATAGCCGAAACCGGAGATCACCAACGCCTTGACGTCCGGGTTCTGCAAAGCGACGTTGTAAGCCATCTCCGCCCCCAGGCTGTGCCCAACCATGCCCACCCGTTCCGGGTCGACGTAAGGCAGGCTTTGCAGGTATTCAAAAGAAGTTGCCGCGCCATAGGTGGGATCGAAGTCAGAATCATTGATGTCGTTGGGAATGCCGGAGTTGCCGCGCCCGATGGCATCGATATTGAGCACCACAAAACCGCGCCGCGCCAGTTCGATGCAGTAAGCGTCGCCGGTCTCGCGGTTGTTCTGGTAGCCGTGGATGTAGACCACACCCGGCAGTTGATTTTCGCTGGTGGCCGTGAGTGGCCGGAACAGCTTGGCGCGCATGGCGATACCGTTGAAGTTCTCGTAATACACGTTGCTGACTTCGACGTTGCCGTAGTCGCTCTGTACAACCCGACCCAGGTTCATGGCCGCGGCCAAAATAGTCAAGACTACGAAGAAAACGATCAGGGTGGGGCGGCGGTACTTGGAATCGAAAAGCGCGCTGGTATTCATGCAACTCCTCCAGAGGAAACCGTAGTGACCTAATTATACGCCTTCCCTGCGCCACCCGCGTTGCGAACCATCGAAAAATACTCGCAAATTAATTATCAATACTATCTATATTGTAAAATATTTTACTTATTTAGAGATACGGGCAAAATAAACGGCAATTCCTCACGGAATTGCTTCTATATTCCTTCTTCCCAAAATCTTTGCTTTTTTCTCTCATCCCCTCCCCAGTAAACTAGTGGGTATTCTGAAAGAAGGAATAAAAAGCAGGGACACATGATGCATCCCTGCTGCCATTTTTCTAGATGTATGTGCCTATTCCACGCCAGGTGTGCTGCGGGTGGCGAAGTTGGTGTACAGAATATATGCACCCAACGCCACTAATGCGATCGGCGCAGCCAGGCGGCCAAAGCCGCGCCCGCTGATCCCCAAGATCACGTCAAAGAAGGTCATCCCCACTGCGAAGATAATCATGCCGATCTTGCTCAAGGTCTTGCCGGTCTCGACCAGATGCGGCTTGCCGCGCTCGCGGCCGTACATGATCTGCGCCAGGCCAACCGAGGTCGGAGCGATCAATGCCCAGGCGTAGGCCCAACTGGCCCAATGCCCGGTAACGGATTGGTAGAACAGCAGCAAGCCGGTCATGGTGATGATACCGGAGAGCATCGCGAAAGCCTCGCCCAGGCCCTCTTCCACATTCAGGGCCGCCAAGAAAAGCAGTACACCGGGGATGATGATGAAGAACGGCCACAGGAAACGCCCCACGGACAAGTCGAACAGGTTATCCAACAAGAGCAGTCCGCCCAGGCCAACCAGCACGGCCCCCACGACCAAACGCCAATTGATGTTATCTAACATGTGTTTTCTCCTCTACTCAGCGGTCGCCCCGGCTGTTGATGTCACCAGAACCGGCCACGGTCTGGTTGATCGTTGGGGTGCCGTAATAGTTTATTGTACCCGAACCCAGCACCTTGATATCCAGATTTTCCTGCACCCAGATGGTGGCAGTGCCCGAACCAGCGATAACCACATCGGCGGTTTCGCTTTCCAGGTCGGCAGCCCGCAGCTCTCCCGAGCCACTCACGTCAATCGATTGTTCAGCCACATTTCCGGCGACCTCGATCGTCCCTGAACCGGCCACAACCACATTCAGCGTATCGGCTTCCAGGGTGTCGATGTCCAGATCACCCGAACCGGCAATCTTGAATGCCATACTTTCGGTCGTGATCGCGGCAATATCGGCATTGCCGGAGCCGCTGACCTCGATCCGTAGATCTTCGCTCTCCAGTTCGTCAGCGAGGATATCGCCGGAACCCGAGAGATCGACCGCCGAGATGTCAATCAGCGAAACGTAGATATTGATGCCGCGGGTCGGCCGCAGGTTATAGCCGGGTTTGGTTTCGACGATCAACTTATCGCCGACGACCTTGGTTTCGATCAAGTCGATGATATTGTCTTCGGCTTCAATTTCTACGCCCTCGGTCTCACCCTGCTCCAAGATGAGCGTGCCGACACCGCGCAACGACACTTCATCGAAGCCGCTGACCGCCCGGCTTTCGTTGACCACATTACCCGAGCCGCGCACCGTATTTCCAAAATCGATAGTAACGCAGCCGCTCATCAGCGCCATACTCAAAATGATAATAATAAATACACGTGCTTTCATCAGGACAGTCTCCTTTAATAAACGCCCAATAGAATTTGCGAAAGAAAATGCCTTACAAGGGCATTTACAAAATGCTGATTTATTATTTAGTACGAAAAGATTGTTCTGAGGTTGCAAATATCGATCAATCGATTCCGTTTAGAACGGTCAGTCATCTAACCCCAACTGCCAGATTTCGGACTGGAAGCCGATCCAGACCACCAGCCCCAACAAGAGCACCCCCGTGCCGATGAACAACGCCGATAGACTGATTTCCAGCACCACCCCGGCAATCGCCTGCGAGATCGGGATCAGGCCAACCATCGAGAGCATCACCAGGCTCATCATGCGTCCCATCATCTCATCCGGGATCTTGCGCTGCAGCCAGGTCAGCAGGATGATGACGATATAACCCGCCCCCAGACCCAAAACGAAGATGATGACGGCGATCACCCCGGTGGAGGCAAGCCAGGCCAGCGACCCCATCCCCAGGCCGAAAGCCACCACCACGCCGATCAGCACCGGGCCCAACTGGCCGCGCTTGAGCTTGGGCAGCAGCCCGGCCAAAATGATACCAATCAGGTTGCCGCCACCATAAGCCGAAATGATCGTGCCATACGCCGCCGCGCTCCCAGACAGACGGGTATGCGCCAGGATCGGGATACCGACGATGGCTGGGCCATAGCCCAGGAAATTGATCGCCAGCGCCACCAGGAATACCATGCGCAGCACGGTATCCTTCCAGACGTATTGCAGGATTTCCCCGATGGATCGCAGCAGATGCTTGTCTTTTTCTATTTTAGTTTTATGGTGCGGCTTGACGGCGTGCATCAGGCTCAAGCTGACCACAGATACCAGGAAGGTGACCGCGTCCACGCTCAGAGAAACGCCGATGCCGCGCAGCCCAAGCACGCGTTCCCCGGAGGCATCCAGCAGGTTGATATTGCCGCCGTTCAGCAAGGAGATCATTGCTCCGGCAACCACCGGCCCCAGAAATACGCTGAAGCGGGTCGTTCCTTGCATCACGGCGTTCCCGGTCGGCAGGTCATCGGGATCGACCAGCAAGGGCACCATGGTCTGCTGGGCAGGATAATAGAAAGCATCGGCCAGACCGAACAACAGGGCGAACAGGTACAGCATCCACACCTTGATGGTCGCGGTTAAGACCAGCGCCGCCATGCCAACCACCACCAACATGCGCACGATATTGGCGCTCATCATTACCTTGCGCGGGTAGAAGCGGTCGGTGATCGCTCCACCCAGCAGCATGAAGATCGCCCGAGGCACACCTGCCACCGCCATCACGGTACCAACCGCAATCGCGCTATGGGTCAATTGCAGCACCAGCCAGGGCAGCGCGATCAGGTAGAATTGGTCTCCCAGGGAGGAAATGAACTCGCCCAACCAGAACAGCCGAAAGTCGCGCAGGCGCAGCAAGCGCCGGATGGCGTGGCTGTCCTCACTTGGTCTTGCTTCAATCGTCTTCTCTAAAGTCATTTTGCTGTCCGACATAACAGGCGCGATTGTACCGTATTTACAGGGAAACTTTGATAATCACGCGTTCCTTGGCCGCCGCGGCCACATCCCCAGCCACCGGATTGCCATCTGCGTCCAGGGCGACGCCGAAATATTTGGCGTGTTTGCTGGCCTTTTTCAGGTAGGCCATCAAATGCTCGGCCACACCCGGCTCATCCTCGATCACTTCCGCCATGCCGGGCAGCTTCGTGCCGTACAGCCATACCCCAATCGAGGTGCCGCCGCGCAGGTTGCGCCACCAGGTGCGCGTGCGATAGCTGGTCACCAGCAAGTCACCGGCATCCGGTTGCACGTAGTTGACCGGCGTTTCATACACTTTGCCGCTTTTGCGCCCGGTGTAGACCAGGCTGGCCGTACTCCTACTGAGCAGGCCGTGGAAGGGAGAATGTAAAAGCCAGCGGGTGAAGGTGTTGTAATCCATACGTGTTCCTCATCTGTTTGACCAGGGTTAGTGCGCTTTTGTTTCAAAAGCTGTCTTTATTCAATTACCTGCCTGGGGCGGGCAGCGAAATTTTCCGGGCCGTAGCGGCGGCCAATGAAGATCGCCCCGGCGATCACGAAGGCGGTCACAATCATGGGAATGGCACCTTCCGCCCCGGCGACCGAAGCATTGTAAGCACCATGCCACAAGATCACGGCCAGGATGCTGCCGCCCGTGCTGTTGTACAGCCAGGTGAAGACCACCGCCCCAGACAACATCCCAACCAGAAAACCGATAATGCCGAACAGGTTCATCTCGGTGTAATTGTAGGCGAACAGCGGGATGTGCCACCCGGCCCACAGCAGCCCCAGCTTGAGGGTCGCCATACTGGCGGTATTCTTGCCCTGAAAGCGCGGCAGCGCAAAGCCGCGCCAGCCGGTTTCCTCGCCCAGGCCAAAGCTGAGCGTGTGCAGCACCCACCCGGCCAGCCAGCCGAGCCCGGGCAGTTCGTCGACGCGCCCAAAGGAAGCGAACACCGCCCAATCGCCGCTCGCCAAGCCGGTGACCAGCGCGCCCAGCAGGAAGAGCAGCGGCGCCGAGAAGAGCGCAAAGGCCAGCCAGCCGGCCCCAATCCGCCAGCGCGTCATACGCGCCAGCAGGCCTTTCAACCCGGCGCGCCCGCCGCTGAGCGCGGTGACGATGAAAGCGGACGTGATTGGCCCCAACGCGCCCAGCAGGTGCCACCAGTCGGGCACCAGACGCGGCCACCAGCCCAGGTGGTAACCCACAATGGGGGTCCAGGCCAGCCAGGAGACGGCGTAAGCCAGGATGAAATACAGCCAGAGCTGTTGTTTGGTGCTCCATTTGGACGTCTGCGGTGCGGTCAATTCGGCCTCCGTAGGGCGCGTTATATGTACCGTAAAAGTATACGGGATAAAGATTAAAAGGTTGCAGGAATCAGTTTAAGGGTACCTTATGGATTGAGCTATGGTGCAATCTGGATTCGTTCACCCGATTCTACAAAGTAGCGCCAGAGGATTCCATCGGTTGCGTAGTAGAAACTGCCCGAATCCGGCATCCAGGCAAAATCGCCATTTACATCTGTACTGATCAACTGAGCTTCCTCCTCCGACTGCGCATCCCAAAGATATAAACTTCCACTCAAATTCAACAACAGATAGTGCCCGTTCCTGCTCCAGGCAAACTTGTCAGCAAAATCATCGAAACTCTCGCCTGACAAAACTACCTTTATAGTTGAATCAGACACCGGCCAATAGATAATTTCTAGTGCCTCATCTTTATATCTGTTAATCAGAATGCCGCCGTCAGGTTCCCAGGTAATTAGATACCCATTGGCATCGAGTTGAGCAATATCGTTTCCCATCCGGTCGATAACATATAATTTTTCCTCATCATCCACAATCATTACGAAAGCAATTCGCTCATTATCGGAAGCAATAATTGGTGGAGCAATAATTGGAGGCAAAGATGCATTTTGCGGAAATTGCCAGATTTCTCTAACCTGGTTTGTATACACATCCAGGTATTCGACTGCCATTATTGGTTCGGTGTAATAATCTCTACCAAGGTTTATGATAAAAGTCCCATCGGGTGAAAACTTAAAATTGCGGATAAGCGTGGAAGAAAAAGCCGCATTTCCCCTCATTCGAGGGTACTGATAATAACCTAGCAGCACACAGGGGGAACCACAACTGCTCATGACATAAAAATAATCCGAATTTATCCAACCAAAGTCAGCACACCGATAGACTTCGGTAAAGGAACTAAGCGTTCCTTTTTCCAAATCCAATATGGAGATAGAGTTGTCATCATATCCATCTTCAGATGTCGTAGGCACTAGGTCTATGAAAATGATCTTCTTGCTGTCTGGTGACCATTGGAAATCATAATCCAAATATACTTTTCGAATTGGCGTGGGAAAACCAGAAATAATATCATATAGTGGGGTGACCGTTTGGTCACCTTTATCCCAAATCCAGTATTCCAGGGAATCGTAGTCTCCCGGATTTAAAGAAATAGAATACAACAGTTTATTCCCATCCGGCGACCAGCCAAAATTACACAAGGCGTTGCTGGCAACGGGAAAGAACTTCCCCGACCCTGCCTCAGCTTCTACCTTGAGCACATCATCCTGCACGAAAGCTAATAATCCCGTATTGCTCACTTGCGGTCCACAAAAATCGATACTGGATTCTGGCTTGCTTGTGGGTACTTTCGTGCTCGTCGGGGTGGCGGTTACCACCTCGCCCCGTTCGGTCTTGAATACCGGCACAAGCTTAACTCGCTCCTCAGTTGCAACATAATATCGCCAAAGGTCTTCTGTCTCGTAATAAAAGCTTTGTGAGTCTGGCATCCATTCAGGATACATGCTATATCCCCCCAGTTCTGAATCGATTCTAAACGTTTTAAGCGTATGCGCATCCCATATAAACAAAGCCAGGGTTTCTTGTTCACCCTCATCTACAATATCATGGGCTTCAAACAGAAAATACCGACCATCTGGACTCCAGGTACCATAAATCGTGTCTGTATAAAAATAAGCATAAAAATCAACGAAAAAACCTTCCGGGGTAATCACTTGTGGTTCCGAACCATCGAGGGGATAGTAAGTCAGCGTGGTCGGTCCATTATCCGCAATTGCGATTACGCCGAGATTGGAAACCCATAATACCGGCGCAGCACAAGAAAAATCGGCGACCTTTTGACCAGCCAGATTGACAACAGTCGTATTGATACATGCTTCGGCATCGTGTGGATAGGCAATCAACTGGTTGTCGGGACTGATCTTCGGGAAATACCCACCCCAATTCATGACAACACCACCCTCCCCGATCGTTTCCGACTCACCGGTGCTGACGTGCAGAAGCTCAATTGCGTTTGTTTCCCATCTGCCAATATTGACTGCCAATGAGCCATCCTCTGAAACGCTTAGGACACCATAAGTTCCGTAGTGGAAAGTTCTGATCATTTCCATATCGACGTAGTGGAATACCGTAAAGACTTCGCAAGGTGAGCCGCAACTGGCTCGTCCGTAGATATACTCTGAACCCAACCAACCATGAGTAAACGTTTTATCATCGGCTGCGGTCCAGATTGCTTTTCCTTTTTCCAGATCAGCAATCACAAACGCAAATATTGTATCTTCTATTTCGAACGTATCAAAGAAAAGGATTTTTCTGCTATCCGGTGACCACGCCAAATCGCCACGGTAAATCGGTCTTCCTTCGTAATATTCTGCGGGAGGACTAGGTAGGGGAAGGTCAGGCACGATTTCTTTCAAAGGTCTGGCTGTCTGCGTGTCTCTTTGCCAGATCCAAAATTCTCGATTTTCAGTATCACTTGAATAAATGGTAACAGAATAGAGTAATTTATTGCCATCCGGAGACCAGGCAAGCGGGCAGTCTGCGTCAGTTGCAATCGGAATGAACTCCCCACTTCCCGATCCGTCCTCAACCCACAAGTGATCATCATACCAACCAGCCAGTTCACCCTGGCTGCTAACTTCCGGGCAAGCGAGGTAAGGTCTAGATGGTGTAGGGGATAGTTGCGATGGCGGTGAAGCTGTAGGTGTACGGTCATCCTTATCCTGCCGGAGGTCTTCAATCACATCCTCTTCAAGCATGTCAGCAGTAATCGGCGTTTGGGTGCGTGTCGCCGTTGGCGGTGGTTGTGTTTCAGTGGGCGTCGCTATTTCGGGTGTGTCTTGCGCGGGCTGTGATTCGGCCGTGCAGGCAGTTATCAAAATAGCCAAAAGCAGCAGGCTGAAGATTTTGATTTTCATAGGGGAACCCCTTTTGTGTCTATCTAATCCACAGAAATATCTAAGCGAAAATCTTAGGTCTTTCACTCCTCGAAGTAAATCGGGGCGATGAAACGAATCTCCCCTGTGGTCACCAGGTACTGCCAGATCTGGGCCAGCTTGCCGCTGCGGCGGTCGAGCACGTTGACGTAAAAACTCAACGAGTCCGAAGTCCAGGTCAGTTGGCCGAAACGATGGTTGGGGGCGGTAGAGAGCAGCACCGGTTCGTCGGTCTGCGTCCACCACAGGTAAAGCTCGTTGGTGCCGGTCAGGTCGCGGCGGTTGAAGGCCAGGTACTCGCCATTGGAGCTCCAGCTTGCCGCGTCGGTCAGCGCCGCGGAAGGCTCCAGCGGGTACTGTCCGGGAGAACCATCCAACTGGAAATAGCCAAGCTGGTACGGTTCGCCGCTTCCGGGCACAGTTTCCAGGATCACCGCCCCGCCGCCGGGCCGCCAGTTCAGCAGTTGGCCATTGGGAATGCGCTGCTCCTCTTGCCCGTTCAAGTCGAGCACCACTAAGACCTTCTCACCGGCCTGGGTGCGGATGGGCACAATCAGTTGTTCGGCATCCGGGGAAAGCGAAGGGGCTTGCGTGCTGTCGAACTGCTCGCCCTGCGGCAGCGTCCACAAGGTGTTGACTTCACCGGTGAGTACATCCAGGCGTTCCACCTGGTTCGCCGACTGTCCGGCACGTCCGAACACAACAATGAATTCACCGCCCGCGGCAACCCGGTATT
>JAFGRA010000300.1 GCA_016935415.1 Anaerolineales bacterium | reverse complement strand
GGGGTGCCGGAGATGTGCACCGGGCCGTGTTCCAGACGCAGTTCATCCAGCAGTTTTGGGACGCTTCCTTCCAACTGCCGGATGGCCGAGTCCAGGTCGCTGGCGGGCAGTTCTTCGGTGCCGATCTCGAGCAGGAAAGCGGCAGGCGCGGTGGGAACGGCCAGTTCGATCTTGCCGGAAGGCTCCACGGCTTTGATTGAATCCTTGAGCGTGCTCACAGCACGGTCATCGTCCAGCCAGGGGAATTCCATTTGCTGGCGTTCCTCGACGTACATCTGGCCGATGCGGGCGGCCAGGTTGCGCATGCTGCCGAAGAAGGTCTGGCGCTCGGTCACGCCGATGGCGCCGCGCGTATCCAGCACGTTGAAGGTGTGCGAGAGTTTGATCAGGTAATCGTAGGCGGGCAGTAGCAGCCCGGATTCGAGCGAAGCGTTGGCTTCGGCTTCGTAGAGTTCATACATATGGTGCAGGCGGTCGATGTCGGCGATCTCGAAATAATATTTGGAGTGCTCTTGCTCGGCCTGCAAGTTCATGTCGCCGAAGGTGTACGTCTCGTTCCATTGGATGTTGGTGAAGCCATGCACGCCTTGCAGTGGGGCGGCGATACGGTCCAGGCCATAGGTCAACTCAACCGCGACCGGGTCGAGGTCCATTGCCCCGGCCTGCTGGAAGTAGGTGAACTGGGTGATCTCGAGGCCATCCAGCCACACCTCCCAGCCCAGGCCCCAGGCGCCCTGCGCCGGGGAGCGCCAGTTGTCCTCGACGAAGCGGATGTCGTGCTTATGGGTGTCGATACCCATGGCTTGCAGCGAGTTCAGGTAGAGTTCCTGTGGGTTGCCGGGATCGGGCTTGAGGATCACCTGGTACTGGTAGTGGGTTTGCAGGCGGTTGGGGTTCTCGCCATAGCGCCCATCGTCGGGGCGTACGGAAGGCTCGACGTAAGCCACGTTCCACGGCTCCGGACCAAGCACGCGCAGGAAAGTGGCCGGGTTCCAGGTGCCCGCCCCGACCTGCGAGTAGTACGGCTGCCAGATCAGGCAGCCCTGTTCTGCCCAGTAGTTTTGCAGGGCGTTGATCATGGATTGAAAGTTAAATGGTTTGGTCATAATTCCTGTTTCTTCCGGGTTTGAGAATATTCAAGCGCTTATTATAACGGGTTTTGGGGGACAGTATGCAGTATATAGTAGGTAGTATGCAGTTTTTAGCAATCAGCCAGCGGCTTTCAGCAATTTCAAATTTACCGATTCGCATAATTGCTCGGTGCGATTGTTTTTTTAGCTTTTCCCCATTTTCCCCTCACCCCCGGCTACGCCGAACCCCTCTCCCACTGGGAGAGGGGAAACATCCGCAGAAACATAGTTGCAAGGATGTGGGGTGAGGGGAGATATCAGCACACATTATTTATCACCGCTGATGAGAGATCACTGACGACTGATAGCTGACAGCTAACCCGCTCCTTTGTTATAATCGGGCTGTTATACATATCTTGTTAGGAGTGCTTTCCCTGGATGAAAACTGCTAAATGGCTCGGCTGGGCCGGGTTTGTACTGATTGTGCTGGTGTTCGCCGTCTACGCGGCGCGCTTCATCGAACGCACCAGCTTCGAGGTCGACGGCACGCGCTACTACGCCCTGTTCGACGACGCCATGATCTCGATGCGTTACGCCAAGAACCTCGCCAACGGCTACGGCCCGGTCTGGAACCCGGGTGGCGAGCGCGTGGAAGGTTTCAGCAACCCGCTGTGGGTCGGCCTGATGGCCGTCTTCCACCTCTTCCCGATCCCCGCCCACCGCATCAGCATGGCGGTGCAGATCGCCGGGGCGGTTTTCCTGGCCGCCAACCTGCTTTTCGTCAAGCTGATCGCCGACGAACTGACCGATAACCGGTTGGTGGTGCTGCTGGCCGTCTTCCTGACCGCCTTCTATTTCCCGCTCAACAACTGGAGCATCCAGGGCATGGAGGTGGGGTTGCAAACCTTGCTGGTCAGCCTGGCGGCCTGGCTCAGTTTGCGCGCCTACCGCCGCGAGCGTTTTACGCCCTGGCCCTACCTGATCCTCGGCCTGGGCACCTGGGTGCGCATCGATATGGGCGCGGCGCTGCTCGTGCTCTTGGTCTTCCAACTGCTCTTTGACCGTGAAAATCGCAAAAGCCATTTGCTCTGGGGCCTGGGGGCGCTGCTCGGCTTCATGCTCGCCCAGACGCTGGCGCGCTATCTCTATTACGGCGAATTGCTGCCCAACACCTACTACCTCAAGGTGGGCGGTACCTCAACGCTGGCGCGCCTCAGCCAGGGCCTGATGGCTTTCTTCATCACGGTCTGGACGGGGAACTGGGTGCTGTTCGTGGTGCCATTCGCGCTCTTGCTGCTGCAGCGTGACAAAGCTGTACTGTTGCCTTTTGCGCTTTTCCTGGGGCAGTCGGCCTACAGTATTTACGTCGGCGGGGACGCCTGGGAGCACACCGGCGGGGCCAACCGCTTCATCTCAATTGGTATGCCGCTGTTCTTCGTACTCTTCGCCCTGACATTGGACGCGGTGCGCACTGCCTTGCTGCGCGTTTTTGAGAAAGATCAAAGATCTTTCCAGCCGCCCAACTGGCTCAAGCTGGGCACGCAGGCTCTGATGGCCGCTTTTGTGGTGGTCAGCCTGTTCAGCTTCAACACGCTGCTGGAACAGGACGGCGTGCAGAAGTGGATGCTGATCAAACGCCCGCCCTACGTCAAGGGCAGCGAGCGCTACGTGCGCATGGGCCTTTCGCTGGCCGAAGCGACCACCTCCGAGGCGCGCATCGCCGTGGTCACCGCCGGGAACATGCCCTACTTCGCCGGGGAGCGTTATTTCATCGACCTGCTCGGCAAGAGCGACAAGGTCGTGGCCCGCCAAGCGCCGCAGGTGGTGGC
>JAFGRA010000036.1 GCA_016935415.1 Anaerolineales bacterium | reverse complement strand
TTTCTCGAAGTCGGATCATATGCACGAAATTGTTACCAGGATATTTATTGTTCGCTACAACCTATCACTTATTACTTAACCACTACCTAGTATTCAATCTCGACGACACTTTGAGGTAGGGGAGCAGCATGCTGCTCCCCTGGATGTTTTTTTGTATCAGCCCGCGGGTCTAAATTCTTGCTCTAATCCGCTTCAACCCGGCGTCCAACAACTCGCGCGCTTCAGGTACCTTGAGGGCAAAGACCAGCACAGCATATACCGCTCCGCCGATAGCAATTCCGCCCAGCCCCACCAGCCATACGGAGGCATCGCCGACGGCGCGCAGCCAAATGATTAAGGCTGCAGACATCGCCAGGGTTGCCAGCGCGGATTGCAGGCTGCCTTTGAGCACATAGCCACCCTCTATACCATTCAATTGGCGGCGCATCAGCACGATCAGTACGATCATTTCCAGCGTGGTGGCAATCGAGTTCGCCAGCGGTAGGCCGCCCAGCGGCAGCCAGCCCACGCTTTCGAATACGCCCGGCAGGGTGAAACTCAGGACCACGTTCAGGCTCATGGCGGCGGTGCCGACCAGCACGGGGGTCTTGGTGTCGTGCAGGGCGTAGAAAGCGCGCGAGAGGATTTCGACCAGCGAGTGCCCGACCAAGCCAACCGTGTACCATAGCAAGGCCCAGGTGACCATCTGGGTAGCCTGCGCCCCGAATTCGCCGCGTTGGTAGAACATGGCGATTACCGGCTGGCGCAGTAAGATCAGGCCGAGCGTGGCGGGTAAGGCCAGCAGTAGGATACCGCGCAGCGTGGCCGCCAACGAGCGGCGCATATCTTCCATTTCGCCGCGCGCCACCTGCGCCGAGAAAGTCGGCAGGGCAGCAATCGCAATCGCCTGGGCAATGACGACCTGCGGCATGGTCATGATACGGAAGCCATAGTCGATGGCCGAGAGGCTGCCCTCCTGTAGGCTGGTGGCAACGATCACGTTGACCAAAAAATTGATCTGTACGACGGCCACACCCAGCAGGCGGGGGGCCATCAGGCGGCCGACCTCGCGCACGGCAGGGAGGTGCAGGCCGAGCGAAAGTGAATAGCGGCGGCCTGGCAGGCGCAGCAGGCCGGGAACCTGAACGAGTAGGTGTAAGCCGGCGCCAATCACTGCCCCCCAGGCCAGGCCGTAAATGCCCATCGTGGGACTGAGCGCCAGCAAACCAAAGATCATCCCGGCCCAGTACATGGTGGGAGCCAGGGCGGGTAGCAGAAATTTCTGGTGGGTGTTGAGAATGCCCATCAATAAGCCGCTGATGCCGAAGATGATCGGTGAAAGCAGCAGGATACGCAGCAGGGAAGCGGTCAGCAGTTGCTGGTCGAAGGCGGACTTTGGGACCAGGATGTGGGTGACCACCTGTTCGGCGAAGATCCAGGTCAGGCCGCAAATTACGATCAGCACGATGGTGACCAGGTTGACGATGGACGAGGCCAAATGCCAGGCCCTGGCGCGGTCGTCCTTTTCGAGCAGTTCGGCAAAAGTGGGAATGAAAGCGGAAGCCAACGCGCCCCCCGCCACCAAACTGAAAAGGATATTGGGGAGTTGCAGAGCGGAGTTGAAGGCATCCAGGGCTGCGCCCACACCGAATATCTGACCGGTTAGCATAGTGCGCACCAGGCTGGTGACATTGCTCAAAACAAAACCCACCATAACGATCCCTGCGGCGCGGGCGATCTGGCGGTTGGCGGTGTTTGTAGGGCGTTCATTCGCAGGACGTGCGTTCACAGAGGAGATTATATCAGGGAGTGAATAATCAGTGATCAGTCAACCAATAATCAGGGAAAGGCGTGTCGTGAAAGACATAAGACGTGATTCGTAGAGATTATTAGTAACCAGTCAATTAGCAATAGACAGCATTGGGCGAGAGTCGTGAATCGTAATAATCGTGAAACGTGATTCGGTTAGCAACGATTATATGTTCCGATCACTTGTTATCTGCAACTTGCATCTTGCGTCCTGCATTCTACATCCCGCCTGTTTTCCTTGACGGCGAACATGCGTTCTGGTATGGTAGTGATGTAACTAGAGGAAACGAGGAGTGTGATGATGGAAAATCGCTGTGCATGGGCTGGAAGTGATCCGCTCTATGTAGCTTATCACGATGAGGAATGGGGTGTGCCGGAGCACGATGATCGGAAACTGTTCGAGATGTTGATCCTGGAAGGGGCGCAGGCTGGCCTGAGTTGGAGCACGATTCTGAACAAACGCGCAGCCTATCTGGAAGCCTTCGATGGCTTCGATCCGAAAAAGGTGGCGCAATATGATGAAGGTAAGATCCAGGAATTGCTCACTAATCCGGGCATTGTGCGCAATAAACTCAAGGTGCGCTCGGCAGTGCAGAACGCCAATGCCTTCCTGGAAATACAGGCTGAGTTCGGCAGCTTCGATAACTACATCTGGCAGTTTGTGGGTGGCAAGCCCAAGCTCAATGCCTGGAAATCACTTTCTGAGATTCCTGCCGAAACCGAAGAATCGCGTGCGATGAGCAAGGATTTGAAAAAGTGCGGCTTTAATTTCGTTGGCCCAACGATCTGTTACGCCTTCATGCAAGCGGTCGGAATGGTAAACGACCATGTGGTCGATTGCTTTCGTTATCGTGCCCTGAGTTGAACGGAATGTAAAAACATTGCAAAGCCTGTCATGCATACTAGGAGCAGTGGGGGGTTGTGGGCATGCTGGAAAACTCAAGCTTGGCTAAATTGTGACAAGAGTGTTGCAGAATCGAAATTAGACCTGTGACGCTCTTGTTATGTTTTTGAAACGGCATAGCTTATCCATTAATGGCAAACTATGAGCAGAAAAAACATAGCAAAAATTGTGAAGTTATTAGACTGAAAATCAAGATGAAGGAGGTACCCGGCAGACAAAAAGGGCAACAGTTTACTAAAGAAGTTTTATCAACCATTCTATTTAAAAAATTCACAGTAAATAAAAATACTTAAACTGTGAGGGAGACGACCAATGAAAGAGTTTTTCAAGAAACACTATACAAAAATGATCGTGGCCACCGTATTGGCCCTGGCCCTGGTTGTTGTCGGCACGATTTCCGCCGATGCCACCCTTGGCACCCGCGAAGCCCCTGCTGTTGGCGACATTGTCTTCGGTAATGCCGGTGTCTATATTCCTGCTGGCGCTGCCGATGGCACCGTCACCGTCTCGCGCTTCAACACCTATCCCGGTGGCGTGAAGTACACGCGTGCCCCCATCAAAGTTGAATTCAATTTCAAGGGCGCTGCGTATGTTTACTTCAACCTGCAGAAGCACGAACGCAAGATGTGGGATGAAGGCACCCTGCGCCTGGTTTACTCCGATCCCGAGAATCCTGGCTACAGCCGCTGCATTGGTACCTTCCTGGTTGAGAGTGAAAACTTCCCAGAAGGCCGCCTGGCTTGCTACACCGGCCCGGCAGATGGTTGGTACGCATTGGCCAAGAAATAATCAACGGCCAAAACAGAGAATAAAAACAAAGGCTCCTTTACGGGGCCTTTGTTTTTTAATTTACAGTTCTAAACCGGCCTGTTCCCGGGTAAAATAGATTGATGACAAATATGGTTTTGATCCGACATTCGATCTCTGAACCCGAGGCGACCGCCCCGGCCAGCCAGTGGCGGTTATCGCATCGTGGGCGCGGCCGTTGTGAGGAATTAGCGAAACGCCTGGCAAAGTATGATCTCGATTTGTTGGTTTCGAGCATCGAAGCGAAAGCCATCGAGACTGCTAAATTGACCGCTGCACACCTTTCGATCCCAACCGAAATTGCCTTGGGAATCCACGAACACGAGCGCAGCAACGTTGGTTTCCTGGCGTCCCCAGAGCTTTTCCAGGCTCAGGTTGCAGAATTATTCGACCAACCGGATGAGGTCGTGTTCGGCAGCGAGTCCGCTGTGCAGGCGTTGACGCGCTTTACGGTGGCGATCGATGCGTTGATTGCTGCATATGGGCAAGAATCTTTTGGGGTAGTCACGCATGGCACCGTGATGAGCCTGTACGTGGCGGAATTGATGGGAAGCGCGCCTTTTGACCTGTGGCAGCGTTTGGATATGCCGGCTTATGTGCGGATTGTATTACCGCAAAGGGAGGTTGTCGAAGTTGTGGAAAGCCTGGATTTGTAATTGGCTATGCATGTTAACGAAGTCTGACTAAATTTGTACCAATCGTTAATATCTTTATGATATTCCTGTATTAGAATTGTTTTTGTAGTAAAGAATAGTGGTAATAGTGAAGGAGAAAATTCTCATGATAATCAGTAAAGAATTAGCATATGCAATCAATGCCCAGATTGGGTCAGAGTTTGGGGCCAGTATGCAGTACCTGGAGATCGCTTCATATTTCGACGGCGAGGATTTGAACAATTTCGCGGCGCTGTTTTTCGAACAAGCCGCGGAAGAGCGCATGCACGCCATGAAATTCCTGCATTTCCTGTTGGACGCGGGCGCACACGTTACGATCCCCGAAATTGCCAAGCCCAAGGCTAACTTTGCTTCGGCGGAAGAAGCCGTGACCGCCGCGCTGTCCTGGGAAAAAGATGTAACCCAGCAAATCTATGATCTGATGGACATCGCTGTGCAGGATAAGGACTATATTTCCCAGCAGTTCTTAGATTGGTATGTTGCCGAACAACTGGAAGAGATCTCCAAGATGAGCACCATTTTGGGCATTGTTCGCAAGGCCGGGGACAACTTGCTGCTGGCCGAACAGTTGATCGTGACCTTACCGGCCGAAGGTGCTGCCGCTCCCGGCATGACTGCCGAATAAACTGCATTCGAACTTTAACCACAGGCTCTCATCAAGAGAGCCTGTTTTTATATTCCGCTTGCAAGGATGGGTTTCTTTCTTTATAATACGCTGGGTTGACGGCATTGCAGCTAAAATTTTTTGAAGGAGTCAACGGTGTTGCAGGTCTTATTGGTAGGTTTGGGCGGCTTTATGGGAGCGGTATTGCGCTACGTCGTGGGGGGCCTCGTGCAGTCTTTTGTGAAAGATGGCGTATTCCCGGCCGGTACATTGATCGTGAATTTGTTAGGATGTTTTATCATTGGCCTGCTCTCGCAGTTCGCCGAAAGCCGCGATTGGTTGACTCCCCAGACCGGCTCGTTTATTTTTGTCGGCTTATTGGGAGCGTTCACCACTTTTTCAACTTTCAGCAACGAATCGATGAACTTATTCCGGCAGGGTGATTCACTATCCGGATTTTTCTACATTGGTGTGCATGTGCTGCTGGGCTTAGGGTTCGTGTGGGGCGGGCGCGTGCTGGCGGCTCAAATCTGGAGATAAACCAGCAAAGTTCTATACTGTTACTCACGGGCGTTATCCAAGATACACTATGTTTGCACTTTAAAAGCAGAATAAGATAGGCATGGACTTCGAAATCCAGGATAATTAGGTTTGCGAGAACCAAAAATCC
>JAFGRA010000299.1 GCA_016935415.1 Anaerolineales bacterium | reverse complement strand
GTTCCCGGCGATGCTGGCTGTGGTTTCATTCATCGTGCGTAGTTCCGGGGTTTCGCTGTAAAGCAACCCCAGCGGCCGCAGCGTCAGGTAATTGTGCGTCCACTCGTGGGCGATCACTTCCGCCAGCCAGTTCAGGTTGGTGGTTTGGGCCACCATGGTCGGATAAGCACCGATCCCGCCAACCGGCACGACCAGGGCGGAGAGGTTCAGGTTTTGCTCCACTTCATTCTCCAGGACGATTTGGTCTTCCAGTGTGGTCTCGACTTCCAGGGAAATATTGCCGTCCTGGCGGATGACGTCGCGCGGCGAGACGATCAAAGCCCAGGGCAGCGGTGTGCTGTGGTAGAGCACCGGCGGCACCGGCTGGCCGCCCAGGGTTAGTCCCACCTCGGCGGCGATGGTAGAGAGTTGGTTTTGTAAAATGCTTTCGGCCAGCGGTCCAAGCAGCTCGCGTTGTTGGTAGAGTTCCTCCAGGTGGGCGCGCAGTTCAAACGAAGCTGCTTCCGGGTCGGCGATGTTGGGGTCGGCAAAAATGGTCTCGAGTTCGAATTGGGCGGCCTGGATTTCGTTCACCAGCGCCAGGTAATCCAGCACGGTTTGTTTCTGGTCGGCGGCCTGCATGTACTCCGGAAGGCCCAGCGCCACCTGCCCGATCTTGAGCAGCATGGCATCCGCCATCCAGGAACCGTAATTGAATTCGATTGGGCGGGTGTAGGCGCGTACGTCTTCGTTCTTGCCGCTGGACGGTATGATAGACGGCCCCAGAGCGTACTGCGTTACCAGGAATACGAAGACCAGGATGACCAGAGTCTTGAAAAATCTTCGCCACGACATACGGGGATAATACTTCGAGTTGGTGGGGGAGTCAAATGAAAGAAATTTAAGCTTATGCTTCGATCCGGTTTGTTATGGCTACACTGAATAGTTTTGGATGTGGCCGGATTCATCCGTGTAGCTGATCTCGGTGCGGTAATCCTTGAGATCGATTTGCAGTTCGCAGAACTGCTTTCCGGCCTGCCATTTGATATTAAAACCGTCTTCGGTTTGCTGTAAGTTGGTCAATTCGCCATTGAAGGCGGGATGCTGGTTACGGAATTTGATCAACTCGATCAGTCGTTGGACGACCGGCTTTTCAAGCGCTTGAACGACTTCCGCCTCTGTGAAATTGTGGCGGTTGATCGCTCGCCCTTCTCCAGTTTGTGTGACTCCCAATTGATCGTTTTCCCCGGCCAACAGCCCCACGTAATAAACCTGGGGAATGCCGGGAGAGAAGAACTGGGTGGCGCGCGCTGCCAGGTAGGCATCGTCGTTTTTGCCAAGCGCTTCGTAATAGGTGATGTTGATCTGGTGGGCATCGAAGCCGTTGGTATATTTTGTTTCCGAGATGATCCGGTTCAGGTTCGCGCCCCTTTCAAGGCAAATATTGACGATGTGTTTCAGCGCTGCGATTTCCAGGACGTCGTCCAGGTCAGGCTGGACGGGAATGCCGTCGTGACAGTCCAGCATGGTGATCTGTCTGCGGGGGCATTGCGCCAGGTATTCGAGTAGTTTCTGGCTGTTTCGGGTCTCCAGGGTGTGCAGGATCAGCAACGGGAGTACGAAGTCGTATACCCAGTAGCCGCGCGCCGCCAGTTTGAATTGGGTGGTGAAATGGTCGTGGACTTCCGGCAGTAGTTCTAATCCCAGGTCTGTCGCAATTTCGGTCAGCCAATCGATGAATTCGTAGACCTCAGGCTCCACCATGAAGCAAGATGTGCCTGGCTTTTTGATGACGTAGCCCACGGCATCCAGGCGAACCAGCTTGACGTTTTGGTCGCGTAGAAATTGGAACAGGTCTTTGAAAAAAGTTCGGGTTGTCACGGAATTGACGTCCAGGTCGATCTGTTCCGAATAGTCGACATGCCGGCCGAATGAAGCCCAGACGCGCTCAGTCTGGCCGGTGTCCTGGATTTTTACATCCAGGAAGGGGTGTTCGGGCTTACGCAGGAAGATCTTTTTGACGTCTTCCTGGGGTGGATTGCCGTCCGGCCAGACTTTGTCCAGGGTGATGAACATATCTGCATATGTGGAGTTGCGGCCGTGTTTGAGGAAATTCTGGAAATAGGTGGAGTGGCGCGAGATGTGATTGACCATGATGTCGAGCATCACATCGCAGTTGGCGCTGATTTTCTGGATGTCGGCCCAGGAGCCAAAAGCAGGTTCGATCTGGCGGTACGTGGTAGGCGCAAAGCCGCGATCCCCGGTGGACGGAAAAGGCGGCAAGATATGCACGCCACCTTGAAAAACGCCCCGGAAATGTTGTCCCAGTAAATTGTCAAGCGCTGCTAAATTGCCTCCCAAGGAGTCTGGATAGGTGATGAGTTGGACTTTATTGTTCACTGTTACGCAGCTCGCTTCCAGCCATATCTGGCTCTTGGGTATGGTTGGCGCTTGGTTTGTTTTTTTGCTAAATGGTCAAGCTTTAGCCTTTGATGCCGGTGGAAGCCACACTCTGCACGAACCATTTTTGGAAGAGCAGGAACACGACCAAAACTGGGATCGTAATCATCGAGGCAAAGGCCATCAGGTCTCCCCAGATGCGGGGGTCTTGGCCGAAGAAGGTCTGGATGCCAACGGTCAGTGGGCGGGCTTCCACACCTCTGGTCACCATCAGCGGCCACATGAAGCGATTCCAACTCGCCAGGGCTTGCAAGATCGCCACGGTGGCAAAGATCGGTCTGGAGATGGGCAGTATTATATTCCAAAAAATCCGAAACAGGCCAGCCCCATCCACTAGAGCAGCTTCCTCCAACTCCTTGGGAATATTGATAAAAAACTGGTAGAACAAGAAGATCGAGAAAGCATCGGCGATGAAGGGGATGATCTGCACGTGATACGAATCCAGCCAGGTGGTCGCACCGCCAAACCAGGGTAGTTTATTGACCAACACCAATAGGGGGATCGCAACCGCTTCGAACGGGATAATAATCAGCGCGATGATCACGCTGAGCAACAATTCTTTCCCCGGGAATTTCAAGCGTGCCAGGGAATAGGCGATCAAACTGTTGATGAATAAACCGCTGACCACGGTCAAGAGCATGATAAGCACCGAGTTGAACATCATACGCCCAAACTCGAATTTGAAGATGCTCTGGTAGTTTTCCGTCCCCAGATCGCCAACCGGCAAAAATGCGCGCAGAGAACCCATGTCGGAAACCAGTTGGATTTCGTTGGTCTTGAAAGAAGACACCAGCATGAAGATGATCGGAAACATGAAGAAGATCGCTAGAAAGATCATCAGGATGTATCGGATCGTACTGCCGATCATTTTTCGAGTGCGATAGCCAAAGATGGGAGTTTTTTGATTGGTTGTCATCTTTTGTCTCCTATTCATCGCCTAAAACGCGGCGCTGGATTAACGAAACCCCAAGCACGATCAGGAAGAATACGATGCTCATCGCCGAGGCATAGCCGACTTTCAGTTGGCTCCACCCAGTTTGGATGACGTGCACCATGGTGGTCATCGAGGCGTTTTGCGGCCCGCCGCCGGTCATCACCTGCACTTGATCAAATAACTTGAAAGCCAGAATCGTTGTAGAGAGCACTACAAAAATCGTGGTGTTGCGTAGTTGCGGCAGGGTGATATAGATGAACTGCTGCCATGCATTTGCGCCGTCTATATTCGAGGCTTCATAGAGCGGGTCTGGGATTTCCTGCAAACCGGCCAGATAGATCACCATCTGGAAGCCGACACCCTGCCAGATCGATAGCAGCATGATGGCCGGAAAGACCAGTTTGGTGTCCAATAGCCAGTTATACGGCCCAACTTTTCCAAAGGTGATCGCTTGCAAGAATGCATTGATTAAGCCTTCTCCGGGATTGTAAAGGAAGGTCCAAACGATGGCAACCACGGTCATGGCCGTGACCACCGGGGCAAAGTAGACCGTGCGGAAAATATTCTTGCCCTTGATGTCTTGATTGATCAGGATCGCCAGGCCCAGCGCCAGAGAAGTCTGCACGGGGACGACGACGATCACGAAGTAAAAATTGTTCAATAGCCCTCTTAGGAAGGCTTCATCAGCGATCAGCCGGATGAAATTCCGGAACCAGACGATCTTAGTGGGTAAATTCGGATTGGGGATCAGGCGTTGGTCGGTGAAGGACAGACCAACCGCCATAATGAAAGGGACTACCAGGAATACGATAAGGAGAATGATTGCCGGCGCAGCGAATACCCAGGCCATGATTGATTCATCTCGATAGTATTTGGCAGGCTTTGCTTTTTCTTTCTCAATAGCCATCTTTTCCTCCAAGAGAGTCGGACAAGGCTTTCGATAGATTGCCTACAGCATAATTCTTGAGAAAAAGAGGAGAAGGCGAACCTTCTCCTCTCTAGGGTACTGGATTACTCAGGCAGCGGATAACCGTCGTTATCAATGATATCTTGATCGATGGTTTCTACAGCCTTGTCTAGTTCTTCTTGTACGTCTGCACCGGCGATAATGTTCCGCACGGCAACGTCAAACGCCGATGAAATCACGGGGTATGCCGGGGTAACCGGGCGTTCGACTGCCACGCCGCCTTCGAGCTGCTGCACGAAGATGTTCAACAAGCCGCCCTCAGCGTACAGTTCGGATTGTTCGATGGCGCTCTTGCGAGCGGGAACCGCGCCGTTGGCGTTGGTCATGCGCAGGATCTGGTCCGGTTGGATCAGGTAGTCCAGGAATTGATAGGCCGCATCCGGGGTGGGGCAGGAGGAGGTCAGGCCCCAGTTCCAGGAACCCATGCCGGTCACAGCCTTTTCGCCCAAGATCGGCATCGGGATCACAACCACGTCATCACCAAGCCCTTCGGTGTGCGGGCCGTACATCCAGTGACCAACCCAGGACATAGCAGCGATCTTCGAACCATAGAAGTCATCGTCGCCCGCCGGGCTTGCATTCGCGTAGCCTTCTTCGAAGAGGCTTTGGAACCATTCCATGGCGGCAACGGATTCTGGTCCGTTGAGCACGCCGTCGGCGCTTTGAAAGTCGCTGCGGTCGATCAGGTCACCACCAAAGGATTGCAGGATGGGGGACAACCCATAAGGCTGCCACTCGCCAGCGCCGTAGTTCAGTTTGAAGTCAATCGCGTATTCGACGCCATCCAACGCCATGACGCCATCCATGGCAGCCATGAATTCATCCATCGTCCAGGGATCGTCGATACTGGTGGGGATGCGAACGCCAGCTTCTTCCAGGTAGCTCTTGTTGGCCCAGATTGCCAGGCCAGAGTCGAAAGTGCCCAGACTGTACAGGTGGCCGCCATAGGTACCCTGATTAATGATCGAGGGCAGGAAGTCGGCCTTTACGTCTGCGGATACGTACTCATCCAGGGGCTGCAGGTAGCCAGCCCAGGCATAATTGTATAGGTTGGGGCCATCGAAGTCGAGCAAGCATGGCAGATCACCTGCCAAAGCGGCCGAGTTCACCTGGTCATTGTAAGAACCCTCAGGCAATTGGATGGCGTTGATCACGACTTCGTCCTGCATAGCATTGAAGTCAGTCACCTGGGCGTCGAGTACATCGCGTTCTTCACCCTTCCCGGAGTGGAACCAGACATCCACGGTTACGGGTTCGGCCATATCTCCAGTGTCGCCGGTATCTGCTGTATCGGCTGATTCTCCTGTCTCGCCAGCAGGTTCACTGCTGCCTCCGCAAGCTGCCAGAACCAACACCGAAATGAGCATGATGCTGATCAGCAAAGAAAGTGCGCGTTTAGACATTTTTATTCTTCTCCTTTATTAAAAACTAACATTGTTTTGAATATCGTTATTGGGGAGTGGTGTTCGCTGTAATGCTCGCGAATTTCTCTCACTTTGTATCCTTTTATTGGACCTCCTTTTCTCTGCTTACTTTTTTGTGCAGTTGTTCGGCCCTGATCCAAAGGGGAAAGTCGCACTTGCTAAAATCGTCGCAACGCGCGGAGTTTGATATACTAACCATGCAGAGCGTTCACTCTGTTCGGATGGGACCCTTTGCACCAGGAAGACATCGTATCTCCAGCCAGGTTGCTACGATGTCTTTCTTCTTAAATTAATGGATCGATAAGCGCTCCTAAACGGTATCTCTTTCAATGATCGATAATTGCAGTGTGATGTTTAGTTTGGGTTGTTCGGGATTTTGGATCTGTTTGAGCAAAAATTCGGCTGCGATTTTACCGGATTCATCGAGTTGTTGGCTGATCGTGGTCAGGCCGATGTGACTGGCGAAATCCAGGTCATCGAAGCCGATCACGGCCAGGTCTTTTGGCACGGTCAATTCCTTTCTCCTGGCAACCGTCAAAACTTGCATTGCCAACTCATCACTGGCTGCAAAGATCGCCGTCGGCCGGTTGGGGCTGTTCAGCAATTGTTCGATCTTATCCAAGACCTGGTCTGGGGTGGGGAAAATAACGTGGTCTGCGGGGAGGTCGATCCCTTTTTCGATGAAGATTTGATTGAAACCGGTGTAGCGTCCATCGCTCGGCCGGATCGAGTATTCAGGTAGGCCTCCATCGCCAACAAATGCACAGCGGGTGTGGCCTTTGCCAAGCAAGTATTCAGCTGCAATTCTGCCACCCCTGATGTTATCCACCAGTACGTTACTGAAAGCCGAATGTTCGAATTCCATCAGCACAGCCGGGAAATTGTTGGCAACAAAGCGTTCTGCTACGGTATCGTCCATGGTCAAGGCCATGGTGATCAATCCATCCAGCCGGCGCGTTACCGGGATCGTTTCTAAATAATAATAAACCTGATCAACCAATTCGACCGGATAGATCACCAGTTCATATGAATTGCTTGCCAGCACGGAGGCAATCCCCCGCATGCGTTGTACAAAAGAAGGGTGGGTGAAAAACGGAGTCAGCACACCTACCCGGCCGAGTTGCTTTTTGGCCTGCGCTTGCGCGGCAGCCTTGGGAACAAACCCGAGCTGGTCGATGGCCTTCAGGACTTTATCACGAGTTTCTTGTTTAACCAGGTGGGGGGAATTCAACACACGGGATACGGTTGAAATGCTGACTTGTGCTTCTCTGGCCACGGAGTAAATTGTTGGTTCTTGCTCGTTTGCCATTTCACTTTTCTTTCAGAAGCGTTTTCATGAAAGCGCTTCTATTATACAATAACTGAATGTTGACAGTCAAGGGCTAATTCTGTGATTTCTGGGTTGTTTCTTTGGTGGTTGCTAGAAAGTGATAGTAATTTGTTCGATTCAATAGGAGATAGAGGCCTTTGAGCATGTACGCGCCCCGCCCGGTGTTTCTACACCGGGCGGGTAATCTAAAAGGAATTTGTTGTTCGAGGGGTTTTCCTCGGATGCGACTTATATTGGAATGGTTATCATTTACTCTCCGTCGGCAGCTGTAGTGACCGGTTCCATTTCTCCAAAGTCCAGAACCGGGATTGTGCCGCCGTTGCTGATGATCCATTTGCTGTTCTGGCTGAGTTCCTGGGCGATCAAGACCTGAATGTACTGCTCGGCCAGATCTCCTTTGCCTTCCAGCTCCTGGAGCGTGATCCGCAGTGCTTCGGCTTTGGCCTCTGCCAGCCGGGTGATCTGGTAGGCTTCACCATCTGCTTCCTTCTGGGCTGCATAAAATTGGCTGTCTGCCAGCGTGCGCTGTTGGGTGGCCTCAGCCTCGGCCTGTTCTTGAAGCTCCACAGCCACCATGCGATTCTTGATGGCGTTGACCACTTCGGTAGGCGGTGAGGCGCTTTGAATCTGTACCAGGATGAATTCAACTCCATACTGCATCTCTTTTTCGTGCAGGAGGGTGAGTACTTCCTGGTTGATCTCCGCCCGGCTGTGCATGACCTCATCCATTACGTGGGTATTGATCACGTCCCGGAGCGTACCGCGGACGAAGCCTCCCACGATCAATTCTGGGTCTAAGACTTCCAATTGGTAAACTCTCGGATCGGTCACCCGGTAGGTAAAGAGCAGCGAGACGTCCATAGTGACATCATTGGCGGTCATGGCCGAAAGCTGATCGATTACGCCGGAACGTTCGATCACCGTCACGCCAATCACGGTATCCACGAAGGGGATTTGAACATGCCAGCCAGGTTCATCGATGCCAACGAATCTTCCCCCCCTTAGGTGCAACCCTCTTTCATAAGGGCGAATTTTATAGACTGCGGCGCGGGCGAGTGAAAAGACTACTCCGGCGATGATCAGGATGATTAAGATGAGTAAGCCATTTTTATAGAAAAAATCCAGGCAGCCCTGTGGGAAGCCTTGCTTGTCCTTTTTTTTCTTTTTATCGGGTTCAACTGTTTCCATTGGCTTTTGCTCTGACATCATTTACCTCCATTTTGAGCTGGTTAAACGATCTTGCTCGTGAGATAGCAACTGGTGATTCACGTCTATGATGTGTAGTATCGCTATATGTAGAATAATTACATATTACAACTTTTTGAGAAATAAGTCAATAGAATATCCTCAGATTAAATGTTATATCATTTCTTTGAAATTTACAGATAATTTAGATCATATTTAGAAAATATGTGCTATAATCCAAATAGATTGTTTGGTATGGTTGGAAGGAAGTCATATGTGCAGGAATATCAAGATGCTTCACAATTTTGAACCCCCGGCAACTGAAGTGGAAATCCGGGCGGCGGCGTTGCAATACGTGCGCAAGGTCAGTGGGTACCGGCAGCCTTCCCAGGCAAACGAAGCTGCCTTCACGGCGGCTGTGGATGAGATTTCGGCGGCTACCACTACTTTGCTTGAGGCGCTCACCACCACCGCGCCACCGAAAGATCGGGAAGCGGAAGCCGCAAAAGCGCGTGAACGTAGTGCGCACAGGTTCGCGCGCTAGCGGATAGCCG
>JAFGRA010000298.1 GCA_016935415.1 Anaerolineales bacterium | reverse complement strand
GTATGTCAGCGAACGCGAAGCCTTTGGTAAAAAGATCGGCCAGTTCCAGGGCACAGGTTTCAAGATCGCTGATATGAAGACGCGCATCGAAGCTGCCCGCCTGCTGACCTACAACGCTGCCAAGGCCAAGCAGCATACCAAGCAGAGCGGTGGGCGATTCACGCTGGAAGCCTCGATGGCGAAATTGTTCGCTTCGGAGACCGCCATGTGGGTGACTACTCAGGCAGTGCAGGTGCACGGCGGGGTTGGCTACAGCAAGGAATACCCGGTCGAACGTTATTTCCGCGACGCCAAGATCACCGAAATCTATGAGGGTACCAGCGAGATCCAGCGGCTGGTGATCTCGCGTTTGGAGACCGGGTTAAGGTAATTTTATTTCACCGCAGAGATTTTTAGATAACCCCATCCCCAGCCCTTCCCCTTCAAAAGGGGAAGGGTGGTTGCGTAGCAACCGGGAAGGGTTTTTTTAAAAAACCCGATTTTCTGGTTTCCTTCTACAGTAAAAAAATAATCCTGTAACCTAATCGCAATTGATTTGTGCCAGGGGCGAAATGGTCAGCTAACCCATTCTCCTGTATAATTTCTAGCGCCAAACAAACCCACGTTTTGCGCAATGCCGCTAAGGATATGGATACCGAACACAGCGAACCCCAGACCCCAAAAGATAAAGCCCAGGTCATCATCGCGATGGAAAATGGCACGCGCCTGCGCGTGACCATCGAGACGCTGCCATCCGAAGGCGATGCGCCGATTGAAACGGCTGTGCCTCAGGTGGTCAATGTTTCGGTTGCGGAGCAGGCCGCGGCCTGGCCGACTCCCTTCTTCGAACGGATTGGAGGCTGGTTGCGGGGTATCTGGGGTTGGACGAAAGCGCGCCTCCAAGGCTGGCCGCTCTCCCTGGAAATGACCTTGTTCAGCGCCGCGTTATTTATCTATGCCCTCACGCGTCTGATTGGCATTGTCGATTATCCGATTTACTTCTTCACCGACGAAGCCGTACAGACCAACCTGGCCGCCGATTTCGTGCGTGATGATTTGTACCACGACGGTGTGCTGCTGCCCACCTATTTCAAGAACGTCGACCGTTTCAATCTGAGCACCTCCGTTTACGTGCAGGTGATCCCCTACCTGCTGTTTGGCAAATCGGTGTTCGTGACCCGCGCTGTTCCCGCTCTGATTACGCTGCTGGGGGCCTGGGCGGTGGGCATGATCTTGCGGGATATCTTCAAGATTCCGTACTGGTGGGCGGGGACGTTGTTCTTATCGATCACTCCGGCGTATTTCCTGCACTCGCGCACAGCCTTCGAGACCAGTTTGATGGTGGCGTTCTACGCTGCTTTCCTGTACTTCTATCTACTGTATCGTTATAAAGATACCAAATACCTGTACGCCGCGGTGGTGATGGGCGCCCTGACATTCTATACCTACTCGCCCGGCCAGATTGTGATCGGCCTGACGGCTCTGTTGCTGATCTTCTCCGATCTGCGCTACCATTGGGAAAACCGCCTGACCATCCTCAAAGGACTGGGCCTGACGCTGATCCTGGCGATTCCATTAATCCGTTTTCGCCTCCAGTATCCCACCTCCACCACCGAGCACCTGCGTTTGCTGGTTTCGTATTGGGTGCAGCCGCTGCCCTTGAAAGAGAAACTGGGCATCTTCGTCAAAGAATATTTCTACGGCCTCAGCCCAATGTATTGGTATTTCCCAAATTCACGCGGCCTGGATCGCCACGTAATGGACGGCTACGGCAACATCCTGTTGGTCACGCTACCTTTTGCCGTCATTGGTCTCCTGGTCGCCTTGAGAAACATCAAATCTTCCGCCCACCGCGCCACACTGTTCGCCATGCTGGCGGCTCCGGCCGGGGCGGCGGTGGTTCAAATCGGTATCACGCGCGTGTTATCCTTCATCATTCCAGCCGCCTTGCTGACCGTCATTGGTACCACCACCGTGTTGGATTGGATCGAAAAGCGTTGGTCTAAGCGCACGTTCCTGGCGCTGGCGCTCTTTGCTGTCCTGACTGGGATCAACCTGTTCTTGCTAGGTTCTGCCTTGAAGAACGGCCCCTTCTGGTCCGATAATTATGGCATGGCTGGGATGCAGTACGGGGCGCGCCAGTTGTTTGGCGAGGTCGAAGATTTCCTGGACGAGCATCCGGACGTCAACCTGATTATCTCGCCGACCTGGACCAATGGGGCTGACGTGGTGGCGCGCTTCTTCCTTGACGATCCGCTGCCTTTTGATTTCGGCAGCAATGACCCCTATCTCAACCATTACACGCCAACCGATGAGAACACGGTAATGGTGTTTACGCCCAGTGAATACGAGCAGTTGGTAGAGAGCGGTAAATTCAAAGCGATCGATGTGCTTGAAACCGTGCCCTACCCGAACGGAAATCCCGGATTCTATTTTGTGACCCTGACCTACGTGGATGATATCGAGAGCATATTCGCGGCAGAGCTTGAAGAGCGCCGCCAACTGGTCGAGGATGAGATCGAGATCGACAGCCAACTCGTGCAGGTGCGCCATTCCCGGCTGGATATTGGGGAGATTGCCCAGGCTTTCGACGGCGACCCACTGACTACGGTCACCCGCACCTGGGAAGCCAATCCTTACATCCTCGAATTTACCTTCCCGGAACCGCGCGAATTCAGCGGTATTTCCTTGACCACCGGCAGCGCCTACCTGGAGATCACTGCCCAGCTTTTTCCGCAGGCCGACGATGAAGAGCCGGTGATCTTTACAATGGCTGATAAAGGCCAAGTGGACGATCCGACCATTGATATGAATTTCGGGGAGACGGTCACGGCTGAGAAACTGCGGCTGCAGGTGCACGATCCGCAGTTCAAGGAACCCGGCCACGTGCATATCTGGGAAATCGAATTTCGGTAGGGAAAGCCGTGAGGGGGACTAGTAACCAGTGATTAGTTCTTAGGGGGAGCGAGAGGCGTGAATCGAGAACCGAGATTCGTTAGCTCCTTAGTATAGTGACTCTCAGAACTCAGAAGCAGGTGACGAAGCGTTATTCCGAGCAAAGCGAGGAATACCTGACCAGTAAGGATTTGGATACCCTGCTCTTGTTGGTAACATTCCTATCGGAATCTTCACAGGTATTTCTCACTGCGTTCGAAATGACAATAATGTTGCTTCGAACGCTGTTACCCTGTCAGCCTTTTCCTTATCTCCCCCCAACCTATGATAAAATCCAGCAGCTTCTAGAACCCTACAATTTGTCGATTCACAAATCACGATTCTCGTTTATCGGTTCACGCCTTTTATGAAACCTTCTAAACCCTCCTTACTCAAACGCATTGCCCGCTTGCTGGGCTGGACGCGCGCCTCTTATACACTGATGAGTGTGTTTGTAGCGTTGATCGGGCTGATCATGTACGTGTGGTGGCCGCTAGTGCTCGAATACGTTGCTACCTACAATCCCAATTACCCGATCTGGGTACAGCTCGATTGGCTGCTGATCGGCATTTTCCTGGTCATGTCGCTGCTCATCATGGCGAACGCCGACGTGAAGGCCGACCTGCCTATTTTCCTGATTGGGTTGATGGGCGGCCTGGTGATCGAGGGCTGGGGCACGCAAACCGAGTTGTGGACCTATTACACTAACGAGCGCCCGCCACTGTGGATCATCCCGGCCTGGCCGATTGCCAGC
>JAFGRA010000297.1 GCA_016935415.1 Anaerolineales bacterium | reverse complement strand
TGCTCCTGGCCTTTGATCTCGCGGAAATCGGTCACCGCCAGGATGTGTTGCTCGTTTTCGGGAATGATCGGTTCGAGTGGGGCGATGGGGTTGGCCGCGGTCAGGTGATCGTAAAGTGTGATCAGCGAGGCAACCGGGATGACTTCGATATCGGGGATCAGGGCAGCCTCGGCGGCGTCCTCTTCCGGCACGAAGATGCGCTTGAAGCCTTCGGCGCGTGCCAATGCGGCCATGGGCAGCACACCGCGCACATGCCGCACGGCCCCATCCAGCGAAAGCTCGCCCAGCACCAGGGCATCTTCGGCAGCTTCGGGCGGGATCTGCTCGGTCGCCAGCAGTACACCCAGGGCGATGGGCAGGTCGTAGACCGGCCCGGCCTTGCGCACCGAGGCAGGGGCTAAATTGACGGTAATGCGTTTGCGGGGGAAATACAGGCCCGAATTCTTGATGGCGGCCTGGACGCGCTCGCGGCTTTCCTGCACGGCCGCGTCCGGCAGTCCAACGATGGTTACCCGGGGCAGGCCCTGTCCGGTATCCACCTCTACTTCAACGACGACGCCGTCCAAACCGATCACGGCGCACGAAAACACCCGGGCCAACATGAACCTAGTTTAGAGGGGGAAAGGGAAATTGTCAATAGATGAGCATAGGATATTCATTTGTCATCTGCGGCAGGATGTTGGGCAGGGCGCGCGTCAACAGCGTCTTGACCGCGCTGGGCGGGCCGATCATCAATATGCTTTGGACAAAAGATAAAGCTAATGATCGGTACTTATGCGCTTGAGTAAAATAACGTGAATTTTAAGCTCCTAATCAATAATCACAGTCGGGAGCGCAGTCCAAAATGCGCTTCATTTCCATGGATGCTTCTTCGAAGGCGCTGTTGGCCTCGAAGATGAGACCGGCTACCACATCGTCGCTTTCGTCTCCCATGAAGGCGACAAAGGCATCTATCATCTGCTCCATTGCGGAGACCAACAAAACCCTGCTATCGATCATGCAGAACGGAACTTCGATATCCTTTGTCTCGTTCTTGATGTCGACCATGTTGCTAACCGGTCCCGCCAAATTGATCTTCGGCGTGTTCCTGGCAATTGTGGTCGCCTCGTTGAATTCATCAAACTTGTCAATCAGCTCCGATTGCGCATCAAACATCCCCATCATGTTGCAGAGTTCTTCGGTCGCGGTCGGCGTTACCGTTTCAGTCGGTGTAATCGTGGCGGTTTGGCTTGGCGTGCTAGTACTCGTTATTGTCGGCGCGAGTGTTTCGGTGGCCGTCGGCGTAATGGTTGGTTCAGGCTCAAATGCCGAACAGCCCGCTAGTATCAAAGCCAGCGCCAAGACAGCTAATATTCGATTGTTCATAGTAACCCCTTTCAAAGAGAATCCTGTTAATGCTAACAAGTTACCGCCGATTGAAAAAGTCAGCGTGTACCCATCCGGTACAACTAGAAACACTTACTTTGCATCGTTGTACACCATCGTAGGTTCCGCACTTACTGAGTCTGGCGGAGGTCCCGTGGTTTACACTGCACGCTACGTTATTTCGGTTTACGGGATCTGTGAATAGGTTTATTTGCATACCTGTTTCTTCTTCGCCATCAGGCCATTCCAGAGTGCCATATACATAGTTGCTGTCGTCTGGATTACTTGGGGTGTTGTTGCTGTTGCCCCCTATAGAAATAGCTATCCAGACTAATACAATTATAACCACAATTAGTAAACACCCTGCGCCTAAAGAATTAGACTTCTTAGGTTGTGTTGATTCGTGCTTTTTTACTTCGTTCTCAGTCATTGGATCCCCTTTCGGTTAAAAACTGTTAGTAAGTAACCCGCAATTAGACTAAATGTATTCTCGCGCAAAAAACGAAATAGTTCAATACCCTTTTAGTGAAAAAGAAAAAACCTAGCAATGACCAACGGAATTGTTTAAGTAGTTTCTGCGGCTCTTTGTCTAGAAGATCCCCGTGAGTGGAACACCTGCATTTACAGAAGCCCCTGCACCTAAAATGAAAACATTTTCAGCCATCGTTCGCCCTCCGTTCGAAGTAGTGGCTAGATTATACCAAAGACAGGATATGATATGTTGTGTTTTAGCGTCGTCTTATTGACATGACCAACGAAGGAAGTAGCTATGTTAAAGACTGCCTCGGTTACCGATCTACGGAAGAACATCAGCGCTTATCTGGATGAATTGTCCGAGGATGGGGCATTGATGGTCTTGAGAAACAGCAGCCCGGCGGCCTATCTGCTCTCACCGGATGCCTACGAACAACTGCTTGACCGGCTGGAAAAGATCGAGGATATCCGCGATTCACTGGCCGCTTTGCAGGATTATAAAGAAGGTAAGGGTATCGTAGATGCAGACGAGTTGTTTAAGAAATTGGGGCTATAGATTATTGCTTTTTATTCCGTCTAATAAATCCAACCAGTACACGCGATACTGCTTTTTTCCCAACCTCTCCAAATCCTCCAGCAAGAAGAACATGTCGGCGTCGTGCTGATTGCGCAGTTTCTTTGCCTTTTTCTCCAAATCCTTGATATAATCCGTTTTGTGAATATTTGGACTAATTGCATGTGAAATGTCGTCTATGCTTCAGGTCGGTGACCTTATCGGATTTCGTGCATTCATGATCAACTCATCAGGCAGCCTGGAAAGGAAATCGCAAGTGTCAAAAAAGGATCGTATCGTTCGAGTACTTAGAATCATCATGCCCATCGTAGGATTAATCACTGCCGTAGTGATCCCGCCCTTGGATCTGGTACCGCCATTGATCGTCCCATTGCCGGATACGGTGCAGGCGCAAGTCGATGACGCGCTTGGGTATGGGCTGGATGGCATCATCGTTTATGTCGATCAGGCCGGTCAGGACCCGCAGTTTTACGCGGCCGGCTGGAAAAACAAATTGACCCAGGAACCAGCCGATCCGCAGGCATTGTTCAAAATCGGCAGTATCCACAAGCTGTATATCGCCACCGCAGTCGCCAAACTGGTCAATAACGGGAGTATGTCTCTGGATGATACCCTCGCCGATTACTTCCCTGAACTGGTTGGTAGGATCGAGTATGCTAATCAGATCACCGTGAAAATGCTGGTGCAGCATCGCAGCGGCATTCCTAATTTTACCGACCAGGTGGATTTCGACTGGTTCACTCCACAAACAGACGAGAACAAGAATCTGGGACTGGTCTTAGATGCCCCCGCAGATTTTGAGCCTGACGCGCGCTACAGTTATTCCAACACGAATTATCTGTTGCTTGGCCGCATCCTGGACAACGTGTTGGGATACAGCCACCATCAATACGTCTATGATGAAATCCTGGCTCCGCTCGGGCTAACGCATACGTATTTTTCGCTCGATGAGGTGGCATACGACGATGTGGTCAGTGGGTACTGGTATGAATATGACGATGATCTCAGGTATCTGGGTGGATCGATGATCGCAACTGCACAGGATGTCGGTATATTTTTGAGAGCATTGAATGATGGCTCGCTATTGAATGAGGATGAGCAAGCGATCTACTCCTCCATTTACGAGTATGAACATACCGGCTGGGTGCCGGGATACTACAGTATCACCCGTTATTACGCCGACGTGGATACGGTTGTCGTTCAGTTTGTGAGCACAACCGGTGGAGACACCTGGGGGATGGCGAATATCATCGGTGGAAAGGCCACGGCGATCTCGAACATCATCTATAATCGCATTGTCAAAATTTTGCAGCGGCAATAGGTTCGCCAGCGCGGCGTCGAACAGGGTTAATTTGGTAAGGCTTATGTTCACAAGAATTAAGTAAAACACAAAAGAGCCGGCGAATTTTACCGGCTCTTTTGATTCCAAGGAGGGAAGGCTTATTTCACACGGACGTTGATGAAGGGCACATCGCTGCCGGTCAGTTTGGCCTTGAGCACCAGGTCTGCGCCAGCGGAGATGTCCACCGGGCCAACGGTCATGCTGTCGAGCGGGGTGCCGTCGGGCAGGGTGACGGTGATCAGGTATTCACCGGCGGGCAGGGAGGTCTGGATCTTGTCGCCATATTCGAAGCCGGGGATTGCCAGAGCGCCGTTGATGTAAACATTCACGGGCAGCTTAGCGGGCAGGCCCAGGCTGCGGCCGTTGATGTTGTGCTCTACGGTAACATCAAAGCTGTTCCCGGTTGGGGCGGCAGCTTCAGAGGCGGCCACGGCCAGGGAGGGGACACCGTAGCCGTCCAGGCGGGCGGTCACGGCAACGTCCAGGCCACCGGGGATATAGCCGTAAGGAATGGTCATGCTTTCGAGCGGTGTGCCGTCGGGCAGGCGCACGGTCACTTCGTAGGACCCGGCTGGCAGGGAGGTCTTGACAACTTCACCGAAGCGGAAGTCGCTGATGGCGAGACCGCCGTTGATGAAAACATTGACCGGCAGGTCTTTGTCGAGGCCGACATCTTTGCCGTTGATGGCGTGGGTCACGGTCAGGTTGAAAGTGTTGTCGGCTGCCAGAGCCGGGGCGGGGGTGACCATCGCGGTGAGGGCCAAAATGGCGACGATGGTGAGGGCGGCGAATTTGCGGAATTTCTTGAACATGGTATTTTTTCCTTTCAGAAAATATAATTTGGATAGGAACTGTCTGTATTTTATCCAAAAACGAGGATTTGTCAAGATATTGTAAAGTTAATGTTAGATTAAAGCTTTACAAAAATTTGGTCTGCACCTATGGATAAAAGGAAAAAGTTGAAAATGTGAAATAAAAAATCAGGTATTTCCCCATATACCTGATCTGGTGAGTGTGATTTTTAGTGGAGTTGGGCGGCAATGATCGGGTTGAGCGTTTCCCCGTTTGGCGCTATTCGGCCGTCGTTCGGTAATACCCCGTTCCTAACTTGTCCAAATCCTCCATCAGCAAGAACATGCCGCCGTCATGCCAGGCGTGGCCCTGTTCCAGGTAGGCCAGCACGGCGCGCTGTAAGGAGGTATCGCGCGGGGCGGTGGCCGGGTCGAATTCATCCTGCATAAAGATGAACCACAGGTAGGCGCCCGGCACCGGGAAAAGGTACATCTCGCTCAGGTGGCGCACCAAGTTGCTTTCGGGGGGCAGTAGCTTTTCCAGGTCGGGGCTGTACATCCACGAGAGGCACACAAACGCTTTAGGGAGCATGTCGGGGAAGTGGGCCGGGAAGAACGCCGCCGCCTGGCGCATGGAGGCGCTCCAGGTCTCGAAGCTCAGGCCGCCGCCCGCCGGGATGTGCATGTCGAGCACGTAGTCACCGGGCTGCAGGGCAGATTGCCATTCGGGGCGCGGGATGCTGACCGGGTCTGGCAAGACGTAGCCGCGCGGCGAGATCGGGTAGCCAGTGATCGTATCGGGAGTAATCGCTAACGTGGTCTGCCAACCGGCTGTGTTCTCGGGGTCGAGGGCGTAGCCATCATCATCGAGCCTGGCTCCTGATGGGGCAAAGGCCAGCACGCGCCCGTTGGTGGTGTGGCGGTATACATGCACACCGTGCTCGTAATGCGGCTTCAACCAATATTCAAAGCGCCCCAGCCGGAAATATTTTTCGCGCGTGTAATGCCGCAGCCAGCCGAGTTGTGAGCGGGGGATGCCCAGCTTGCCGGAGTGCATCTTGGCGTAATTGTCCGCAAAGCAGCGCGGTTGCTGCAGGGTGGCCTGTGTGATGGCTTCGGGGATGTGCATGGCTTGGTGGAAGGCGCGCACCTGTAGGGCAAAAGAGATGCCCACCAGCAGGTAGAAGATACCGGCGTCTTCACCTAAGACGGATTCCAGCGTAGGCCAATCGGCAAACCAGCTTGCTTCGGGCGCATCGTAAAGCCGCCAGGCGCAGTGCCAGGCAAACCGCCGTAGAGTTTCATCAGTGCGGATACGTTCGGCAGTGTGTAGCAGGGCGGCATCAACTTCGGTGCCAAAATCGCACCAGGCGCGGTTGGCGATGATCTGCTCCGGTTGCAAGAACGCCGGGCCGCCCTCTGGCAGGGCGCGCTGTGATGCTTCCCAGCCGGGGGCGACGGCTTCGATTTGGTGTAAGGCGTTCAATTTTTTGAGGGCTTCTTCAATGTTCATAATTGCTCCGTGGAGAGGATTGAAAGTTTCATAAGGTGTAGATAAGTTACCACAGAATCAGGCGTAGTACTAATGTCCTGCTTGAAATCAAATTCAGCTTACACCGGTGGTACTTAGTGCCTATGGGGAAGTTGTTTATAAACTGGCATAATGATTGTGATTTTTGTTTCTATTCGTTTAACGTACATCATTCACTCATTTTGAACATGGAGGAACTATGTCTAATCCCCACTTGATGAAGACCATTCGTATTGTAGCACTGCTGGTGTTGGCTTTTGCCTTGCTGATGCCGTTCGATTCGGTTGCCTATGCCCAGGAGGGTGATCCCCCACCGCCGGCGACTGAAACTGAGGACCCGCAGCAAGAATCGGAAGAGCCATCCGCCGAAGAACCAGAGGACGATCCGGGCGATGAAGCGGAGCCTGAAGCCGAGCCGGAAGAAAGCGCTCCTGAGCCGGTTGAAGAACCCGCCCCGACCGAAGAACCGGTCAGCGAAGAAGCTGCTCCGGAACCTACAGACGAAGTCGAGGAACCTGCTGAAGAAGCCGCGCCAGCAGAGGATCAGGAGACCGGAGACCAGGAAACTGAAGAGCAGGCGGCCGAGGAATCCGACGCTGAGGAAACTGACTTAGGGGAAGCCGCCGCCGTTTCAGATGCGGTGGTCGCCATGAACGAGGGCGATATCATGCTCGTGGACGAAGATGGTGAACCGCTCCCGATGGGTTCCCAGGAAGCCGCAGAAGCTTTGACCGCTCCCGACCCCATGTTCTGCCCGGAAGGGGTGGCCTATGGTGGGGCCGGGTGTTCTGCCGCGTATACCACATTTGCGGAAGCAATTGCCGCTGCGATCGCGGCCGGTGGCAATGGTACCATTTACGTCGAGGCTGGAGATTACACCGAAGACGTAACTGTTGACGGGTCGGGCTGGACGACGACCCCCGGCAGCTTCACAATCCAAAGCCTGGGTGACAGCTCCGATACCACCATCACCGGTAACGTAATCGTCACCAATATGAACGATTTCATGTTAGAGGGTTTCACCATTATGGGCGGCCTCGTTTTCGACAGCAACACCGGTACGTTGACGGTGAGCGATGTGAACGTGACCAACACTGGCGGAACCGGCATGACGGTGACCAACCAGACCGGCGACGTTGAGGTTAGCGACAGCCAGTTCAATGACAATGCCGGAAGCGGCATGGACGTGCAAGCCACTGGCACGGTGACGGTCAGAAATGTGCAGGCCAACAACAACCAGGATGGTGACGGTGCATCGATCGTAGCTGGCGGTTATGTGGATATTTCCGACAGCACGTTCAACTACAACACCAATAGTAATCCGGGTGACTATGTAGGCAACGGCTTGTTCGTTGGTAGTGACAGCACGTCGATCACTTTGAATAATGTGGTTGCCATGTATAACGAAGAATCCGGGGCTGTGCTGTGGTTCTCTACGGCTGATACCGCTAACGAAATCCTTATCCAGAATTCTTCGTTCAAATACAATGGTGAGTTTGGTGTTTGGGCGCAGCCCGAGAGCGGCACCGTCATCTTCGACTGTGTGAATTTAGCCGGTAATGCCCTCGGCGCCAAGATGGTCCCGGTGGGCGAATCGGTGGTCTGGGTGGCCTGCCCTTGCGATGATGACAAAAAAGGCGATGACGATGAATATAAAATCAAGGTTCCGGTAAGTTCGGAAACGTCGACCATCGTCAATCCCGGCAACGGGACTTTGATCACCTTCCCGCCGGTCGACATCATCGATGAAGATGAGGATGCCTGGGGCAAGGTGCTGCCGCTGACCGAAGATGACTTGCCGGGCGAACTGCCGCTGGGTGACATCTTCAAGGCCGGGGTGGACGTGCAACTCATCAATGCGCTGTTGCCGCCGGGTTCGTTCCTGACCGTGGACTTTTTCGTTCCCGGTTATTTGTGGGATGAAGATTTTGCGGTGCTGTTCTGGGATGCGGATACCGGTGAGTGGGTTGAGTTACCCTTCACGATGGAACCGCACCCGCGTATCCCTGGCGGCCGAATTACCGTCGAATGGCCGGAAACAGGTGTCTTTGCCCTGGTGATGCGCTAGGTAACTGACCATTTGATGTGAAATGCTGATCATCAGAATGATGACCATTTCGGCTTAGAATTTTTTCGATGGCTATAAACGGTCAGTTTCTATAGTAAATGCCCCTGCAAGAGAGTTTCTTATAAAATCTTTCAGGCATTTACCTAACCCTGAACACTGATTAAACAAAAGAGGGCCGTTCATCACGGCCCTCTGCTCTTTAAAAGTTTGTGTGGTTATGGAGTACACCACCATGTCCAGGTCGCACCACCGCTCAATTTTTCTATGCCTTGCAATACACTCCCACACCCCCAAACAGTGTACTGGTATTTTCCCGCAACAACGTTAATCCTTTGCTTTCCTGTGGGGAGTTGGAAGGTGTAGGTTTCGGGTCCAACGAGGTATAGGGAGATTACACTGCCGGTATCGTTTTGAATGATGACTTTTACCGTGCCTTTCTTGGCATCATCATCCTTATTACTGCCCCCACATTTTAGCTTGATCGTTTCTGCCTTCTTTACGTTGATTCCCTTGACGGTTTGTTCGCCGCAGGCAAAATACGAATAGTTGTAATTGCCTTTCTCAAGCTCGACAGTGGATTTGCCGGCCACGGCCTGGTGATAGACGGTGGCTTTGCCTTTAAGGGTGATCCATAAGACTTCCCCGGTCTGGTTATTGAACGTGATCTTGACCTTTCCGCCCGCGCCGCTCTTATCCTCATCATCGCTCTTGGCGGACTTGCAGGAGAGTTGGATGCTTTCCTTTTTCTTAACGTTGAGCTTTTCGGTGTTCTGCTGGCCGCAGGCGTAATAACTGTAGGTGTAAGTGCCTTTGGGTAGCATCAAGGTGGACTTCTGGAGCGCGGCTTGATGGTAAACGGTCTTTGGGCCGCTGAACGTCATCCAGAAAACCTCACCGGTTTTATTTACAAAAGTGATCTCGATGTCGCTGTCGTTGCCGCCGGAGCCGCAGGCCTTCATGACTAGTTGCGAATCTTTGCTCGTCAGGTTCCCGGTGGCCTCTTTACCGCAGGCCCAGTAGGAATAAGCGTAATCTCCGCGTTCGATTTCAACGACCGAATTCCCGGCCGGGATGCTGAAATAATAGCTTTTCGCCCCTTGCAGCGTCAGTGCTGTGTCTGCACCAGTCTGGTTCTTGACCTTGAACTTGGCGATAGGAGCTGCCAGTGCAGCCTGCCCATCTTCCAAAGCCGGGGCGGGAACGAAGGCGCTGCTTAGCAGCGCGATCAGGATAAAGACAGTGACGAACTTCAGGCTGTTCATAAAAATCTCCTCTGGCGCATATTTTCCTCTAAATTTGAAACCTTATACATGCTTAATCACGGAATTTGGTAGGTGTTTAGATTTCCTCCATTTCCTAAAAGGAAGCATCCCTCCATTTTGAGTGATCATATCACTGCAAACAGTGTAGAGAAAAGTTAGTGCCATGTCAAGATTTAATGGTTTGTCGTTTTGGTCGTTTTCTACCTGCGCTGATTTTGATATTCTTCCTGGGGAACACTACGCTGAATTTTTAAGGAAAGGTTTAACCATATATTTAGCGAAGATGACTTGCTGTATAAAGAGCAGAGGGCCGTTGATCACGGCCCTCTGCTCTTTAAAAGTTTGTGTGGTTATGGAGTACACCACCATGTCCAGGTAGAGCTTCCTTTTAGTTTTTCTGTACCGGTTGAATAACCTCCGCAGGCCCACACGGTATATTGGTAGGTTCCGGCGATAACGTTGATCCTTTGCTTACCGGCTGGGAGTTGGAAGCTGTATGTTTCCGGCCCGGTCAGATTCATGGTCATCAATCCCCCGGTGTCATTTTGGATGCGTATTTTAACTGTGCCTTTCTTGGCATCATCATCCTTGCCGCCGCTGCCGCCGCATTTCAGCCTGATGGTTTCTGCCTTTTTTACATTGATGCTGTCTTCGTTCTGTTTGGCACAGGCAAAATAGGAATAGGTGTAATTACCTTTTTCAAGCTCGACGGTGGACTTGCCGACCGCGGCCTGGTGATAAACAGTGGCTTTGCCTTTGAAGGTGACCCAGAAGACTTCGCCGGTCTGGTTATTGAATGTGATCTTTATCTTCCCACCGCTGGCGTCCTCATCTTCACCTTTGCCACCCTTACCTCCGGTCGAGCCACAAGCTTTCATAACCAGTTGTGTATCTTTGTTCTTAAGTTGACCAGTGACTTCTTTGCCGCAGGCCCAATAGGAATACTTATAGTTCCCCTTTTCGATTTCAACGGTTGAATTACCGGATGCTACATTGAAGTAGTATGTTTTTGCCCCCTGCAATGTCAACCAGACGGCTGCTCCGGTCTGGTTCTTGACTTTGATCTTGGCCATCGAGGCGGCCAATGCAACCCCATTATCGCTCACGGTTGGGGCCGGTGCAAAGGCGCTGCTGAGTAGCGCGATCAAAATAAATATAGCAACGTACTTCATCCTTTTCATTAAAATTCTCCTTTAGCGCATTTTTCCTCAAAATGTGAAGTCTTGGACGTGATAAACGGTGAATGATTTCGCTGCTTAAATGTCCTCCATTTCCTAGAAAGGTTGCATACCACGATGTGATTGATACGATTGTTACATTCAGTGTAGAGAAAAGTACGCGTTGTGTCAAGCGCGTTGGTTTATGGTTTTGAAAGCCCGCAAAAAAGACCTGTTTTCGGCACTTTGGAGCAGCGTAATTTCCATTTTGCGTTGCGTTCCACTTGAATTTAGTGTACATTTTTAATGTAAGGCTGGCTGAATGGAGACTGACCGTCTGTGGCGAAATAGTGAATATCAGATTAATGACCATTTCGCGCTGGCATTTTTTCAATGGCTATAAACGGTCAGTCCCCCTTGTAAATGCCCTAGGACGTAGTTTGCTTTTAAACTCTTTTGGGCATTTATTTCGTTGAGGCTGGAATCGCCGTGTATTTGCGGGTACAGCTTTTTATGAGATAATACATACTATGCAGAATGCCAGAAAGTTGATTGGCCGCTACGTTGGGAAATACCAACTCACGGGGTATCTTGGTTATGGGCCGGTGGCGCATGTGTATAACACCGTTGATCCACAGACCAAACGTGAGATGGTCATCAAGCTGTTATCGATCCAGTGTACACTTGACTCCAATTTCCACACCCGTTTCAAACGAGAGCTAGGTCACATCTCTGAATTGCGCCACCCCCACATCGTGCGCGTGCATGGCTTCGGCCTGCATGGCAGCGTGCCCTACATTGTCACCGAACTGATTGACGGCCCAACCCTGAAGAGTCTGCTGGCCGCCACGCAGAAACGCTTCGTGCGCGTGCCGGTGCGCATCAGTGTGCAGATCATCAACAGTGTGGGCGAGGCGCTGGTTTATGCCCATAACCGTAAACTTTCCCACGGGGACTTGAAACCCGGTAATATCTTGCTGGAGAAGACCAGCCGCATTGTCGTGTCCGACTTTGGCATGGCGCGCATGGCGGATGAAGACGATTGCCGGACCAATAATCCCATCTATGGCGCACCCCAGAACGGCTTCCCCGCGATTGGGCTGCCTGCTTCCCCGGATGTACTCGATGACATCTATTCATTGGGCGCCATCTTCTATCAATTGACGACCGGGCACCTGCCCTACGTGGTGCAGAATCAAAGCGCCACCGGCAGCCTGACTTATGATATTCCCTTGCCTGCCCCGCGCTTGCTGGTTCCGGAGATCCCAGAGCAAACCGAGCGCGTGATCTTGCGCGCCATGGCGAAAAACCCTGCTGACCGTTTCCAGTCTGTGGAAGAGATGCTGTACGAGCTTTCCAAATTTACCGACAAGATCAGGACAACCATGCTGCCCTCGGCGCGCCTTGACGATGTTGAGCACATCAGCGGCCGTTTCCCCACCGCCGTGGCGCCCGACTCAGTCGACCCTGGGGCAGAATCCAAAATTTCGCTGCACTTCCTGGATACCGGCCAGATCATCAACTTGGAGACCGGGCGCGAGTACACGATTGGCCGCCAATATCAAGAACAGGCCATCGTCCCGGATATCGACCTGACTCCCTTCAAGGGCTTCGAGTGGGGTATTTCGCGCCTGCACGCCAAATTGGATGTCAGTGACCAACTGGTCAGCCTTACTGATCTGGGATCGTCCAACGGTACCTACCACGCCGGGAAACGCATCCCGCCCAACGTGCCCTACGTGCTGGGGCATGGCGATATCGTTTTCCTGGGCAAGCTGCGCATCCAGGTGCTGATCTATTTATAGCGGGTTTGCGCCCTAAACCTTCCCCCTGTTACAACATTGTCTCAGATTTGATATTCTTTCCCTGCTGTTCGTGGTTAAAATGCAAGATAGACCGGATGCGGACTCCGGATTTATACCCATCCCGGGTTTTTCCGGTCCGAACCGGTAAGAAATTGACCCTGGATGGAACGGTTCCCGGAAAAGCGTTTTCCCCTATAATAAATGCATGGACTTGCAGGTGAGTGACTGTGGCGATTTATAAAGTAAGTGGTCAAGAAATCCATACCGTCGAGGCTGGTTCCCCCAATCGCCAGAAGGCGATCTTGATCCACGGCTGGTCGAGTTCTTCCTATGCCATGGATCCATTGATGGATTTGCTCAGTCAGCGTTTCGCCTGTGTGGCGGTCGACCTGCCGGGGTACGGCAAATCTCCCCCGCTTTCCAAACGCGTCAAAATTCCCGATTATGCCGAATTGATCGCCGACCTGATCGAGCAGATCAGCGACGGGCCGGTCGTGCTGGTTGGTCATTCGATGGGCGGCATGATCAGCATCACGCTCTCGCTGCGGCATTCCGCTCTGGTCGAGCGCATGGTCTTGCTCTCCCCCACGATCACGGGGCGTTTGTCGACGATGATCAACAGCCTGATTGCTCCAATTAGCGTGATGGAACGCGTTAGTTTTGGCCAGTTTTTGGTCTCGGCGGTGGAGAACGCTTACATCGGTCTCACCGACCGTTTGATGCGCCCGGTTTCATTTGCCGACCGCACCGAGATCACCGAGGAACAGTACGCCCGCTTGCGCGCCGATGCTCGCCGCCCCGATGGCGGCCGGGTGCGCGCCGAGTGCTTTTTCGCGATGCGCGACAACGACCTGACCAACCAGCTTTCGCAGGTCGAAACCCCTACGATGTGCATCTGGGGAGCGGAGGATAACACCGTGCCGCTGCGCGATGCCGGGGTGGTGGCCGATTTCTGGCCCTCGGCGGAACTGCGCATCATCCCCAATGCCGGACACTGGCCGCATTTCGAAGAACCGGCCACGACCAAACGCCTGATCTCTTCTTTCCTTGGGCTGCCGCTGTTGAGCGATAAGCTGCATGCTCCAGTGGGGGATGGTGAACTGGTCCAGGTGCAGGAGTCAGCCCAATTCCTGGCGCATTCCGGAATTGGCACCGGCTTGAGCCTTGCGCAACGCACGCGCCTGGCGGCCCAACTGCGTCAGCACGTGCATCCACCTTATCGCAGCATCATCCAGCCGGATCACGACGATCAGGAAATGTACATCGTCAAGGCCGGGACGGTGGAAGTATGGAGCGACCCGGAAAGCCCCGGCGAACTGCCCAAACAGCCGCAACGCGTGGCCAGCCTGAAACCGGGCGAAATGACCGGTGAGTTGGCGATGATCGACCAGGGCTTGCGTACCGCCGACCTGATCTCCGGCCCGGAAGGCGCGGTGGTGCTTTCGCTGTCGCGTGAGCGCTTGTTGGCTTTGATGGAAGACGACCCCGACTTGGGTAGTATGCTGCTTTGGAATATCGCTCAGGCCATGTCCCAACGTGTGCGTTTCATTTTGTGGCAGTTGCAGCGCGCCAATATGCGAGCGCGCGCCGAGCAAAGGTTGTGGGAGGAAGATCGGGCGCGCCAGTTCCAGCCCAAAGACCCACCAGCCGGACAGTCCCAGGACGGCCCGCGCATCCTGACCTAATAACACAAATGCCACGAATAGG
>JAFGRA010000296.1 GCA_016935415.1 Anaerolineales bacterium | reverse complement strand
GTCAGGGGTATCGGGTGTGGGCGCATTCTCCGGGAGAATAGGGGTTTCTTCCGCGATCTCTTGTTCTTCGCCAAGGGATGCTATAACGGAAGCAATCGTCTCGTCCGAGGGCGAGCCGCCGGGTTCTTCGTCCGGTATGGGCAGTTCTGGCATGGTTTCATCTTCCGATGCCAGCAAGCGACGTAATTTATCGCGTGGATCTTCTTCAGGAGGGGTTGTCATAAGTTTTATGGCCTGGACATGACCAGCACCGTCCAGTTTCCTTTCATGACGGTTTCGCTGCTTTGTTTCTTGACATCCAGTGTGATTACAACCGAGCCGCCGCCAATGCGCGGCAGGGCTTTGGTCTCGACGACTTCCATTTCGACGTGGATAGTATCACCGATAAAAACCGGATTAACAAACTTCCAGTTGTTGATCTCGCGAAAAGCGATAACGGTACCTTCCAGCACACCGGTACGCATGGCCAGGCCAGAAGCGATGGATAGCCCCAGCAAGCCATGCGCGACCCGTTGGCCGAATGGTGTACTCTTACTGAACTCGGCATCGGTATGGATCTGGTTGTAGTCGCCGGAGAAACCGGCAAAGGTGAAGATATCGCTTTCCGCTACGGTACGGCCTACTGTGGTGATTTTTTGACCGACTTCAAACTCTTCGAAGTACAGTCCACGGTTGAAAGAAGATGAATTTGTCATAAACGCTCCATTCCGGTGCAAGTTCCATTCTAGCATAAAGAACACATGGCGGTGGATAAGGCCTCTCAACTACTCAAATAGGGATAGAGCAGCACAAACAAAATGCTGCCCACAAAACAGGTGACAATCATGACGGGCAGGCCACGTTTGTTCCAGAGCTGAGAGGTAATCGGGTATTTTGTCCGTTCCGAGAGGGTGGCAACGAATACGTTCGCGGTTGACCCTATGATGGTGCCGTTCCCGCCAAAACCAGCCCCGAAAGCCAGAGCCCACCACAGAGGTTGCACATTGATACCTGCCAGTTCGAGTTCGGCAAATACCGGGATCAATGCAATGGTGATGGGGATGTTATCCACAACCGCGGACAAGCCCGCCACGACCCAGATGGTGACCACGCCAAACAAGACGGGGGAGAGATTTCTTGCCTCACCAATCAGTCCTGCCGCTTGGTGTAATACCCCAGCCGCTTCCAACCCGCCGACCATAACGAAGAGGGCGCCAAAGAAGATTAACACATTCCATTCTATGCGTTGAAGCATCGCGTGCAGATCAGGTTGAGTCCAGACCAGAGCAGTAGCTGCTGCGGCCAGAGCAATGAACGCCGGCTGAACATGCAGGGTATGATGGATAAAGAAAAAAACCAGGGCAATCCCCAGCACAATCAGCACGCGGGTGGTCGTTTTGCGGTCATTTAAAGCTTCGCTGGGATCGAGTTTCAGGACAGCCTCTGTGTTGCTTGGCTGCAAACGCAAATCTTTCCGGAAAAGATAGAGCAGTAAGAATAACGCCGCCAGCCAGGCAAACAAAACGACCGGCAGGGAATGCGTCAGGAAATCGTTGAAGGAAAAGTTCGCTGCAGATGCAATCAGCACGTTGGGCGGGTCGCCGACCAGCGTCGCTACACCACCTGTATCTGAGAGTAAAGCCTCGGCCATTAAGTAAGGAACCGGGTTCAAGCCCAAAATCTCGCTGATCAAGACAGTGACCGGCGCAATCAAGACAACTGTGGTTACGTTATCCAAGAACATGGACAAGATCGTCGTCACAGTTCCCAGCAAGATCATCAAACGTACAGGTTGCCCTTTGGAAAGACGGGCAGCCCATACAGCCAGATATTGAAAAAAACCAGTCGGTTCCAGCAAGGCCACCAGCACCATCATGCCGAATAACAGGCCCAAGGTATTGAAATCTATGGCTGTGATGGCTTCGTCTTGCGAGTAAAACTCCAACGCTGTGCCTGCTCCCACCATCAACACAGCGCCAGCAATCCCAGTGATGCTGCGGTTCATTTTCTCGGTAAAAATCAAAATAAGCGCGATGATAAAAATCGCACTCGATACAAGCATAACTGTCATGTTAGTCACCCGAGGCGATCTCCCAATTCTTCAGAATTGCAGTTCCGATGTCCACACGAGAAGCGATTCCAACAAGATGGTGATCGGAATCGACAACAGGCAGATCGGTTAAATTGTGACGGTGTAATAACGAAAACGCACGTGAAAGCCCACAGGAGTCATCGACATAGATTGGGGCTTTCATCACAGCAGAGACCTGTTTCGAAATGATTTCTTGTGAGGGCCGGATCGATTCCATCGCCCCAAAATCAACGACGAAATCAAAATCTTCCATCAGGTTTGTAAATTCAGGCAAAATCAGCGCCAGCAGATCGTGCAGTTTCAAGACTCCAACCAACTTCCCGTCTGCGTTGATTACGGGCAAAAAACCCACGTGGTATTTTATGAATTGTTTGGCTGCAGTTCCCAAATTGTCCGTATTTAGAACAGATATAACCCGCCTTTTCATTGAATTTTGTACGTTCATAGCTTCGCCTCCGTATTCTTCATCAAATGCGCAAAGAAAATTTTAGCACAGCTTGTATCAATCCTTTGACCTCCTGATAAACTCCCCGTACAATAAGAGCATGCAAGAGTGGTCACTTCGTGCTGGAGATCCCCTGAATCTGACGTTGGCGGCAGATAGTCGCCTTTCCACACCTGACTATGTCAACGATCATACCTGGGAGTTGGAATTGGGCTCCGGCGATCCGCCCGCGCTCTCCTTGCGCACCACCTATGGGTTGCGCGCTCGTTCGATACGCATTTTTCCCCGCTTCACCGAAGCCAACACTACCGTAGTGGCTATATCTGAGTTTGCCACGCCGCCTCTTGTTCGCAAGTGCTACCCCAATTTTCTGGAGCTGACTTTTTCTCCCTTTAAAGGGTTAGAAGTTACCTACGAAGCGCGTGTGCCTGATTCCAACACCCTTGCCGGGCGCGTGACGGTCTTCAATCGCTCTCCCGAAAGACGCAAACCACGCCTGGAAATGTGCGCCGCGCTCGTCCCGCTGGATGGACATGCCTTCAGTCATACCCAGATACAGATGGTCAACGTGCTGGTCGGGCAGACGAGCGGACTGGTGCCGCTTCTTTTCCTGACCGGTGGCCCGGTCCCGGGACCCGGACCGCAGCCCTCCCTGATGGTCGATCTCGACCTGGACCCTGGCACCTCCCGCCAACTGACCTGGTCACAGGCTGCCACTGCCGAGCACCAGACATCCTTCGCTACAGCCCGTCTTGTCGCTGCCCAACCCTGGGATGCCGAAAGCGCGCGCATTAAGTTGGTCAATGCCAGGGATACCATCGAGATCCATACCAGCGACCCGGAGTGGGATGCGGCCCTGGCATTCAGCCAGAAAGTTGCTTATAGTCTATTCTTCCCAGCCAATGACAACCTGCCCCATCCATCTTTTGTCCAGGTGCGCGGACCAGACCAGGGACATTCCCGCAAGGGAGATGGCAGCGATTATCCCGCCTCCTGGAACGGGCAGACGCCGCTGGAAGCCTGTTATCTGTCTTCTGTTCTGCCGGCCGCCCCAAACCTGGCAAAAGGACTACTGCGCAACTTCCTGGCTGTGCAAACAGAAGACGGCGCGGTGGACGGCAAGCCCGGTCTCGGTGGCCAACGCGGGCGTTACCAGGCTATGCCTATCCTGGCAAGTCTGGCCTGGTCCCTATATAGCATTTCTGATGACGATGATTTTCTGGAAGAAGTATTCCCTAAACTATTGAATGCCTACTGGGTTTGGTTCTCCCCGAAAAACGACCGCGACCGTGACGGTATCCCTGAGTGGAGGCATTTGCTGCAGACCGGTTACGAAGAGAACCCTATGTTCGACACCTGGAGTCCCTGGTCGCAGGGCGCGGACATTACCTGCATGCATAACCCGGCTCTGATGGCGATGCTTTATCGTGAAGCGCAGTCGCTTATCCAGATAGCAAAAGAGCTTGGCCGGGAGGATGAGGTAAGGCTGGTCAAAAAACAGACTGAAAGCCTGAAGACCGCGCTGGATGAAGCTTGGAATCCGCGTACCGCCCTGTATCATTACCGTGATCGCGAGACCGGTGAAAGTACGCCTGGCAAAGTATTGGGAAGTTTGCGAGGTTCCGGGACGATCAAGTTGAAGCAAATCTTCGATCCACCGGTCCGGCTTTTGATCGAGGTGCAGGCCAAAAGTCCGGCGGCGAAGCGACCCCAGGTGATCATCAGTGAGTATGCCACCAGGGGCGAGAACGAGATTATCCAGGGAGGGCAGTTCCAATGGCGCAGTGGCGGCATGGTGGCAACCAGCCAACAGGTCCATGGAAAGATCGGGCGTGTCCAGGTCAAAGGTGTGGATGCAAAAGACAAAGTGATCGTCCACAAGCTGGATTACACTGGCGAGGACCATTCCCTAATGCTCCCGCTATGGGCGGGCGTTCCCGATAAACAGCAGGCACAGGTGATGATCAGTCGAGCCATTCTGAGTGCAGGACGCTTTGACCGTCCCTTTGGCATCCCGGCCTGCCCGAACGTACTAGATACGGAGGCCGATTCGATATGTTCGAGCGTGTACCTGCCCTGGAACCAGTTGATCTGTGAGGGTATGTTGGCTTATGGATACCGCCAGGAGGCGGCGCGGCTGGTAGCACACCTGATGACAGGCATAATCCAGAATCTGAAGCAAAAGCGCGCCTTTTACCAACGTTATCACGCCGATAACGGGCGAGGACTAGGCGAGCGAAACGCCTTGAGCGGGTTGGCTCCGGTGGGGCTATTCTTGCAGGTTTTGGGGATACAGATATTTTCACCCACGCGCGTACGAATCGAAGGGGAAAATCCTTTCCCCTGGCCTGTTACGGTACAATACAAAGGTCTCAAGGTCTTAAGGGGACTGGATCGCACGGAAGTAAGATTTCCAAACGGCAAAAGCGTGATGGTAGATGGGCCTGCTCCCTGTATCGTTTCTCTTTAGGAGTGATCTTGTATAGATGAATGGTGAGGAAGTAAGCGAGTTCGTTCTCGCTGAAGAAGCAATTGTAGGCCTTTTGTTGATCGCCGCATTGGTAGCGATCTTTGTACGCCGTTATCGGCTGCCCTATACCGTCGGGTTGGTGGGTATCGGTTTGCTGATTTCAGCGATTTATCCCGAACCGCTCCCCAAACTAATCTCCCCTGAAATCATCCTCACCTTGTTGGTACCGCCACTTATCTTTGAAGCTGCTTTCCACTTACGTTTGGAGGATTTACGCCGTGACCTGGGCTTTATCCTTTTACTGGCCGTTCCAGGTGTTATCCTGACTACGCTGGTGGTAGGCGGTCTGATTTCCCTGGCTAATATTGGCATAGAGATTGAACTGGCGATGGTCTTTGGGGCACTGATCGCGGCCACTGACCCGGTGGCGGTGGTAGCGCTCTTCCGGCGGCTGGGTGTGCCTAAACGCTTGCAGGTGATGCTGGAGGGAGAAAGTCTGTTCAATGATGGGACAGCCATCGTGCTGTTCAACATCATGGTAGCTATCGCAGGGATTGCGACACATGGCGAGTCCACCTTGTCTGCCGATTCCGGGTTGGGACCTTGGATCGCTGAATTCTTGAAAGTGGCCGGCGGAGGCGTTTTGACCGGCATCGTGCTGGGGATGTTTGCCTCGCAGATCATCGGTCGCATTGATGATGCGCTGGTGGAAACCACATTGACGACCGTGCTGGCGTTTGGATCCTATCTGATTGGCGAACATGTGCTGGGCGTCAGCGGCGTATTGGCTGTGGTAGCGGCTGGTATTGTGAATGGCAATGTTGGGCCGCGTGGCATGTCCGCAACCACGCGTGTGGTCGTCTTCAACTTTTGGGAATACGCCGCCTTCCTGGCAAACTCCTTTATCTTCTTGCTGATCGGCCTGGCAATTGACATTGCAGACCTGCAAAATAGTTTGCCCGCCATTGGGATCGCCATTCTGGCGGTGCTGCTGGCGCGCGCATTGGGGATCTACGGTTTATCCCTCTTCAACCGAGGGATTTCTGCAAAATGGAAGCACGTCATGTATTGGGGCGGCCTGCGCGGGGCAATTGCCCTGGCGCTGGCATTGACGCTTCCAGTGGATGTTGAGCCTGAGTTTCTTACGCAAGTCACCTTGCTCCGCAACATGGCCTTCGGTGTGGTATTGTTCACGCTACTGATCCAGGGCATATCCATGGACTGGGTGATCAAGAAACTCAAACTGGTGCAACGTTCTAACATTCAAGAGGAATATGAACGCCGCCATGCCCGTTTCGTGGCTGGGCGAGCCGCCTATGACTATTTACGTCGCATGAACCAGCAAGGCTTGATCTCCGAACACACCTGGCAGCGGCTTTCACCTATTATGGAGCGGCGGAACGATGTATTAGTGGAAGCCGTCAAACAAGTCATCTTATCGAACCCGACGGTGGAAGCCGAAGAACTGGACACAGCCCATCGCGAGGCCTTGCGCGCCCAGCGCAGCGCCCTGACCGGTCTGCTGCGCGACGGGGTCATTTCTGAAGAGATCTATTCCCAATTGGTCGGCGAGGTGGATTCAGCCCTGACCGAGCAAAGTTATAATTGGCCGGAATTGCTGCGTCTTGGTACATTCAAATCATCTGTCACCCACTTGATGGCCGCTGTCATTCAAGAGGCGGATCTGGAAAATGCCCTGGGATATTTGAACAAACTCGGGTTCTCTGTAGCGCGACTCCCGAGCACAGGCGGCTTCCTGAGCCGGAAGAATGCCACATTGTTGATCGGCGTGCAGGCAGGTCGCGAGGAAGCTGCGGTCAAAGCGCTCAAGAGCAGTTGCCAGCAACGCGTGGAATTCGTTTCGTCCCCGTTGCGCGGCGCGGCCTTCCCGATGCCAATGCCAACGCAAGTGACTGTTGGCGGAGCGACCGTGTTCATGTTCGAGGTAGAATCTTACGATGAATTCTGAACAGAGGTTGATCATTACCATTTTGCGTAATGCAGATGGCGAAGAGGTGCTCAAGGCCCTGCTGGATGCAGGTTTCCGTGTCACACGGATTGCATCCACCGGCGGCTTTATGCGACGCGGAAACGCCACAATGCTGGTTGGGGCCGAAAAAGAGCGCGTCGAGACCGCCGTCCAACTTATCCGCGAACATAGCGCCCCAGCCATCGACCCCGGCCTGAAACGCGCCACTATCTTTGTGTTGAAGGTAGATCAATTCGAACAGATTTAGAGGTGAAAGATGAACCCTCCCCAGTCACCTATCCGCTTACTGATCATGGCTGTTGTACAGGAACAGGATATTGAAAACGCAACCAGCGCCGCCGAATCCCTTGGCGCGCCGGCCGTCTACCTGACCAGTACTGGCGGCTTTCTGGGACGTCGCAATGCGACCCTGCTGATCGGTCTACCTAAAAGCATGGAAACCAGCCTGATAGAAACCTTGCACAAAACCTGCCGCCAGAGGGTGGAATACCTGACCATGCCGGTCGAAGGTGCGCCGATGCCTTTACCAACTCCCATTCCTGTGACAGTCGGGGGCGCGACCATCTTCGCCCTGCCTGTGGAGCATTTCGAGGAGATTTAGCCATGAAGATGATTATTGTCATTGTCAAAGATTCGGATGCCGAACCTGTTACCCGGGCGCTGACAGCCAGCGACTTCCGTGTGACGCGCATCGCTTCTACAGGTGGGTTCCTGCGTAGTGGCGTGGTCACCCTGTTGATCGGTGTAGATGATGAACGCGTGGAAGCCGGTATCCAGGTCATTCGAGATCAAATGGGAGAATCCGATTCAAAGGAAAGCCGTGCTACGTTGTTCGTTGTCCCCGTGCAGCGCTTCGAGCAAGTCTAGTGTCGATTATTCCAGCCTTGCGAAGGCTTTTCCTGCGAGCTTTGCCTGAAGGATCGAAGCTTCGCAGAGCTCTTACTTTCCCAATAAATACATATCAAAAAACTTGATCACCCGTCTGGTATAGCGTGTGCGGTAGTACGCGTACATGTTCAAATGCGGAACACCTGCCTCCGTCCATAGCTCGCGCGGTTCGCCTGCGGCATGATACAAACGTTCGGCAGAATCCAGCGGCACCATCGTATCGCCCATACCCTGGATGAGATATACCGGGCGCGGACTGATGAGTCCATCTCATCGACCGGACGAACCATTTCGAGACGGAGGCCGGTTTCTCGTTCGGCAAAGGCGCGGATGAGAGGATTCAGCAGTGGGTATGGGACACGCAAGTCCAGTTCATCTTCCAGCGTCACAAAGGGACTTTCTGCCACCAAGGCTTCGATCTCTGGGCGTCCCGCCGCCGCGCGGATTATTGTCACCGCGCCCATCGAGCCGCCCCAACCGCCGATGTGCTCCACACCCGGTTGAGCCAGGGCATACTCCAGCGCCGCTTCCACATCCAGTGTTTCGTAATAGCCCAAGGTGACCATATCGCCGCCGCTGGCGCCGTGACCGCGGAAATCCCAGGCCAGCACACCGTAGTCATGTTCGGCAAAGAGGCTATAGAAATCTTCGGAACGCCGGTCGCCGTAGCCATGCACTACCAGGATGACCGTGCCATTTTTTGACGGCGTGTACCAGGCCGCAGGCCGGATGCCATCGGAGGTGAGCAACTCGATCTCTTGATACGCGATTCCATGCTGCTGTAAGAGTGCGCCGCTGGGAGGTTCCATCCGGCGTGGATGTGTATAGTTGTAGGCCTGTCGGTGAGAGAACCACAGCAAACTGCCCAGCCCAAAGAGAAGCAACCCAACCAGCGCCGCGCTGAATAAGTTGAGCCAGTAGCGCAAGTTAATGCGTTTCATTTCGCCCTTTTTTGGAATCCAACGTCTTATCATCCCCGTAGGGTGCCAGACGTTGGAAACTATCTCATACCCAAAGTCCGGAGACTTTGGACTCCGTTTAGCCTATAACAAAATTATCGATCAAGCGTGTTTTGCCAACAAAAACCGCCATCGAAAGCAACGTCTTCCCCGTGATTTGCTCGAGCTCTTCCAGCGTGTCGTAGTCCGCGCAGGAGACGTATTGCATTTCAGCCAGGGGCTCGGCGGCAAGCGTATCGCGCATGAGGACGCGCAGTTTCTCCGCATCGCGCTCGCCGGCTTCGTAGGCATCTTTAGCGGTGCTCAGGGCTCGGTACAGTACCGTTGCGGCCTGGTGTTGCTCGGGGTCGAGATAAGCGTTGCGGCTGGACATGGCCAACCCATCCGGTTCGCGCACAGTGGGGCAGACGATGATTTCAATCGGAAAATTCAGGTCGCGCGCCATGCGGCGGATGACGGCCACCTGCTGGGCATCCTTCTGTCCGAAATATGCTTTCGCAGGCCGGACGCCGTTGAACAGCTTGGCCACCACCGTGGTGACTCCGCGGAAATGACCGGGACGCATCGCCCCTTCCAGCAATTCTGCCAACGCTTCCACCTGGACCCAGGTTTGGTAGCCGCTTGGGTACATGATCTCCGGCGTGGGCGTCCACACCAGGTTCACGCCCAGCGACTCGAGTAGGCGCAGGTCGCGTTCCATGTCACGCGGATAGGCGGCCAAGTCTTCGTTGGGACCAAATTGGGTTGGGTTGACGAAGATGCTGACAACCACGCTGGCGCATTCTTCCTGTGCGCGTTGGACAAGGGAGAGATGTCCCTCGTGCAGGTAACCCATCGTAGGGACGAGGCCGACCGGTTCGTCCAGGATGAGGCGGGCGGAACGCAGTTCTTCCAAGGTGGATACGATCATCATCATCGATTCAGGCATCCTTTTTACCTCGTTTTGAATCAGTGCACATAATTTTTGTAGAATTAATGTTCCAAATTGGGCCGTTTTTTTGGTTGACAGCCAGAAAGTATGTGCTACACTAAGTATATCTTTACCCCTTGCCAAAGAAAAGGAGATAAAATGGCTTTTTCACACGTTAATTCCAAAGGACAGACTTACTACCTGCACGCCAATAAGATTAAGCGCTCCAGCGGGAAGGAGACCACGTTATATTACTTCTCTCGCGAAGTGAAAGCTGAGAAGGCGCTTGACGCCGTCCCGGCTGGCTACCAAGTTGTCGAGATGAAAACCGGCTTACCCGCACTCAAGAAAGCATAGCTGATTTATTGGTTTAGTGCCAAAAGTCCAGCCTGAACGGCTGGGCTTTTTGGTTTAAGGGCAACGTGGTTGCGGATGCGGCTCATCTGGCAGGCTAAAGGCTTCTAGCACGGGACGACCATCCCATTCGGGCTGGAGTGGCAGACCCAACGCCCAGGCGACGGTGGCGGCGGTATCGGTAGTATTGACCGCGGTTGAAAGAACCACATGCTGTACGCCCGGCCCGACCATGATCCAGGGAATGGTGATATCTTCGAGCCGGCTGGAGCCGTGTGTGGTACCGTGCCCGCCATGGTCGGCGGTGACGATGATGAGCGTATCCTCGCGCATCCCGGCTGCCTGGAGGGCATCCAGAATGGTTTGCAGGGCTTCGTCGGCGCGGAAGAGCACACTATATTGTTCGGGCGAGAGCCAGCCATATTGATGTCCCATCCAATCGGGGGTGGGAAAATGGACGAACATCAGGCCAAAACCCTGGGGGATGAGTTCAGCCACGCGCGCTGCGATGACAACATCGCGGTCGTTGATGAATTCGAACACATCGGTGCTCTCCGGCTCGGTCACTTGGCGCAGTTTTTCCTTGCCCACCACCATGACCGTACGCAGCCCGGCGGCATGCGCCAGATCGAAAATGTCGATGCCGTTGGCATAGCCTCTATCCGGCCGGTAGTCGTTCCAATCCACGCCGTGCTTATCGGGGCACAGCCCGGTCAGCATGGACGCGTGCGAGGGCAACGTTGCACTGGGAAATATCGTCTGCGCGACGAGTGAGTAGGCGCTCTCCTGCATCAAGGTTTGCAGGTTGCGCATGGGGGTCAGTTCGATGGTATCCGGGCGGAAACCGTCGATGCTGAGGATGAGGGCGCGTACGGGACGCGGAACTGGCGTGGCTGTTGGCTCTTGGGCAACGACGGGAGTGACGGTTTCCGTCGGCGGCTGGAAAGGCGTCGGTGTGAGGGTGGAAACAGTCGTTGCTGTGGGTGCGGGTTCCGGCGTTGAAACGGCTAACAGGCCCGGCACACCGGGCAGGCAGGAGGTCAGGAGCAGAAGCGAGAGGAGTAAAGTCAGGGTTCGTTTCATATCAAAATTATCTGGCTACTTTATTGTAATCGTTCCACACTAAATTTACCGTATCCATTTTTGGGTAGTCTTTCTGTTGGGTACGGTTGATCCTTCAGACCACAAATTTACCGCGAAGGCCGCGAAGGGCGCGAAGAAAACCCTTTAAAACCTTTGCGAACTTCGTGCGCTTTGCGGTTTAGAAAAAACTGCATTGTAGGGAGAGACTATCCGTTTTGGGAGTGGCTAAATGAGTGGGCCAACGAAATCCATCACATGAGCTGGATAGTCAGGATCCTGTTGCTTGTAAAGTTGCCTGTTGTTG
>JAFGRA010000295.1 GCA_016935415.1 Anaerolineales bacterium | reverse complement strand
CGCCTGCCGATCATGGAACCCGGAACGCCCATCCAATACCCGTTGGGGTTGTTGTATAATAGTGCTTTGCGGATTACTCTCTACCAGGCAGCGGCAAGGGGAGAGACGGCGCACGTGGAACCGGCGATCGCATTTGCCGACCAGGTATTCACCACCATGATGGAAAACGGCTACCTGCCCCTGGCGTTGGAAACGCTGCTGCTGCGTTCCCAACTGCATGCGCTGCTGGGAAATGAAACTGCAAGCCAGGCCGACCTGACCCAGGCGCTTGAACTGGGTGCTCCGGAAGGTTTCGTGAGCGTATTCATCGATGCCGGGCCACCGGTGGCAGAAGCCATCCAGGCATTACTCGATTGTGGTCGTTTGGAGAGCGTACGGCTAGATTACGTGCGTACGATTTTAACGGCCTTCGCTGAACTGCAAAAAGCCAGGGATGGGGGCCAGGCAGCACAAACCGCCGCGGTGCTGGTCGCGCCGCTCACCGAGCGCGAATTGGACGTGCTGCGGTTGATGGCTGACGGACTCAAATATGCCGAAATTGCCGAAAAGCTGTTCGTCTCCTTGAACACGGTGCGCTCGCACGTCAAGGCGGTCTACGGCAAGCTCAACGTGGATAAGCGCAGCAAGGCGGTTGCGCGGGCGCGCGAATTGCACATCCTGTAAGTTACCCCTTTTAAACCCAAAGATCACATCTTTTCGTCCCTGCAAATCACATTTTCATGTGATTTGTATTTTTGCGCGTCTGGATATGATACGGGCAGTTTTAGAGAAGGAAAGGAAGTTGAAAAGATGAAAGATCGCATATTGGTAACCTACGCCAGCCGCAGCGGTTCCACCACCGCGGTGGCCGAAGCCATTGGCAAGACTCTGGCCGACAAAGGTGCGCAAGTGGACGTGCTGCCCATGCAGGAAGTGAAAGACCTGAACGCATATTGGGCGGTGGTGGCGGGCAGCGCCATCCAGGGCAGTGCCTGGCTGCCGGAAGCGATGCAGTTCATGCGCACGCACCGCGCCGCACTGAATCAGAAACCCTTCGCGGCCTTCATGGTCTGCATCACGCTGTCGATGGCGGACGCCGATAAGCACCGCGAAAGTTTGCGGGATTGGCTGGCACCGGTACGCGCTCTGGCCTATCCGGTCAGCGAAGGCTACTTTGCCGGGGCATTGGATTTCAAGAAGATGCCGCTTACCTTCAATACCCTGATGATGCGCCTACCCGTGCTCTTTGGCCTGTGGAAACGCGGCGACCATCGCGATTGGGATGCGATCCAGACCTGGGCCGAGAGTCTCTATCCCCTGCTGTTGCCGTAATGGAATCAGAAAGGAAACGAGCATATGCGTGAAAGCAGTACGTATCAGATCAGCATTCACGGCCGGGTAGATGCCAACGACCTCAATGCCATGAGTCCGCTGCAAATGACGGTGGCAGATGTGCCTGCGAAGGGCGAAAGCGCTTACCCGGCTACACAACTGACCGTCCACGCCGACCAGGCAGCCCTGATTGGGCTGCTGCGCCACTTACATGCGCGTGGCTTCGTGATCCTGTCCGTAAACCGTGAACTTTAGCAATTTGTGCCTGGAGGAGAAAATGTCTACAGAAAAGAATACCCACAAACCGCTCTCGCGCCGGAACTTTCTCAAGATCGGCTGCGCTGGAGCAACTGTCGTTGGCCTGACCGTGTGCGGGGCTACTGCCCTGGTTCCCGAACCGGCCCCGGCGGAATTATCCACCTTTAGCTACGGAGAGAAACAAATGCAAAAACGAATCTTGATTGCCTATGCCAGCGCCTTCGGCTCGACCGTTGACGTGGCCGCTACGATTGGTGAAACGCTTGCCGGGGATGACCTGGCCGTTGATGTCAAGCCGATTGAGGAGAACCCGCAACTGGATGATTATCAGGCGGTGGTGATTGGCAGCGCCGTGCAGCATGGCAACTGGCTGCCGGAAGCGGTCGATTTCGTCAAGGCCAACCAAACGGCCTTGCAGGAATTGCCGGTGGCGCTGTTTTGCGTGCACATCACCAACCTGGGGGACGATGAAACCAGCCGCCAGAATCGCCGCGCTTTCCTGGATGCGGTGCGTGCGTTGGTCCCGGCGGTGGATGAAGCCTACTTTGCCGGGAAATTCGACCGGCGTGGTGCCAAGCTGATGCTGCCCCCGTTCTTCGCTCGCTTCGTCCCGCCGCTCGATTTCCGCAAATGGGAAAAGATGCGTGCCTGGGGCGAACGCCTCCGGCCGCTGTTGAATGCATAACTTAGAAAAGAAGGAGAAATAAAAATGTCACAAACTATGAAAAATAGTATTTCTGATATCGAAAGCGCCGACCCACGCTGGAAAGCGCTGTATAAATCCGGGGGGATTGCTGTCCTGGCACAAATTGGATGCTTTGTCACCTCGATGGTTGTGGCCTTCACTTTGGGCAGAGAACCAGCCACTGCTCAAGAGTATTTTACGATCTTGCAAAATGACCGTCTGGCAGGCATCCTGCGCCTAGACTTTACAAGTGTCATCAACGTTGCCCTCTTCACGATATCATCCTTCGCGATTTTTGCCGCCTTGCAGAGCAATAAACGCATGTATGCCGGGCTGGGCGTTGTCATGATAGCTGTTGGCATTGCGCTTGGCCTGGGAACGCATTCGGCCTTCTCGATGATCCATCTGGCCGACAAATATGCCGCGGCTACGACCGAAGCACAGCGGGTCATGTACCTGACTGCCGGGGAAGCGACTATCGCTTCGGATTGGTGGAACAGCACGGGCGGCCGTTTTGCGGGTATCTTTTTGCAGGGTGGAATGGCGTTGATCTCATTCATCTTGTTGCGCAGCAAGCACTTCAGCAAGGCAACCGCCTGGACAGGGCTGCTTGCCAACGGCATGGATTGGCTTCATGTTCCGTTAGAACTCATTCTGCCTGGATTTGCCGGGATCGTTCTGGGGATTGGTGGTTTGTTTTACGTTGTGTGGTATCCCCTGCTGGCCCGGGATTTCTTCCGGCTTGGAAAACAAGCATAAAGCGCAAGAAAAACGAAAATGTCTCAATCTATTCGAACTCAAATATCGAATTCGGAAAGTGCCGCCCCGCACTGGAAGGCACTCTATCGAGCCGGTGGGGTAGCTGCCCTGGTCCAGCTTGGTTGTGTGCTCATCACCCTGATTGTCGCCACCACCTTGGGTGTAGAACCGACCACGCCCAGTGAGTATTTCACTGGGCTGGGGCAAGACCGGCTGGTCACCTTGCTGCGCCTGGATTTCCCAAGCTTGATCCATGTCGCCTTGTTCGCAGTCACATCCTGCGCGGTCTTCGCCGCCTTACAGGAAAACAAGCGCATGTACGCTGGACTGGGTGTGGGATTGGTCTTCACTGGTGTGGTGTTGGTCCTGGCTAAGCATTCAGCCTTCTCGATGATCCACCTGGCCGACCAGTACGCCGCAGCTACCACTGAAGCCCAACGAACGCTGCTTTTGGCGGCCGGGGAGGCGGTGATCGCTTCCGATTGGTGGCATAGTACGGGGGGCTTCTTTGCAGGTCTGTTTTTGCAGGGTGGTACGGTGCTGATCTCCTGCATCATGCTGCGCAGTGAACATTTCAGCAAGGCAACCGCCTGGACGGGAATACTTGCTAACGGCTTGGATTGGATCCACGTCCTGATCCAATTGGTTTCGCCTGGACTGGCCGCGATCGTTTTGGCGATTGGGGGCTTGTTCTACGTGGCCTGGTATCCGTTGCTGGCCCGCGACTTCTTGCGGCTGGGGAAGCATGCTTGAATTTATCTATAAATGAGGAATATGATATGGCACAGAAAGAATTGAACCTGGAACTTATGGATGAATACACCGATGCGCGTTGGAAAACGCTCTATAAAGTGGCTGGGATTGCGGCGTTGATCACAGCGGCGATCATCCCGATCTCGATCGTGGCCTATTTCATCTGGCCGATTTACCCGGACGACATCTTCACCGTGATCCAGGAGAGCAAACTGGCTGGATTGATGAGCCTGGACTTCCTGTACCTGTTCGGAAATATCTTTGCCATCCCCGCTTTCCTGGCGTTCTATCTCAGCTTACGCCGCACGGATGAATCCTGGGCGTTGTTGGCCTTGACGTTGGGTTTCATTGGGTTGGTGGTGTTGATCCCGGCGCGGCCGGTTTTCGAGATGCTGGCGCTGGGCGACCAGTATGCCGCGGCCACCACCGACGCCCAACGCGCCATCATCCAGACCGCCGGTGAGGCTGTGCTGGCAACCTTCCATGGTACCGCTTTCAATGCCCACTATATACTGGGATCGCTTTCCCTGCTGATTACGGCTATTCTCATGCTGCGTAGTGAAGTCTACGGCAAAGCGAGCGCTTACGTGGGCATCGCTACCAACCTGGTTGTATTCGGGCTGTATGTGCCGGTAGTGGGTGTGTATCTCTCGCTGCTGTCCGTGGTCGGTTATCTGGTCTGGTGGATCATGCTGGCGCGCAAATTCTTCCAGTTGGGAAGGGGCGAAGTATAGCTGTACAGCACGGATTGTGATATATAATTTAGTAGTACAAATAACTTTACCGCCTGCATGTTCATCGTGTGGGCGGTGACCGGTTTCTGAGATAGGTATTTAGTGGTGATGCTGTGCTGTCATTTAAGGCGCAGCATTGGGCTTATTGGTGGGTAATCAGACGGTGCTTCTCGCGTTTTTTTAAACCGGGAGATGCTGGAAGATAGGAGTGCCGATGTCATCTAATCTACGTGATAGTCTAACCCTAACCTGGAAGTGGCTCCAGGATCTAAACTCGGATTGGCTGCCGATCCGTAGCCAGGAAGAAGTAACCCGGGCGTCCTGGGCAAAACTGGTTCCCTCATGCGCTGATCTTCCGGTAGTATTTCAGGATTTCTTTGAGTCTTTTACTACTGATGGACATCCATTCCCGTATGCCGTGTTGACGCCCTCTTATCTGGGTTATATGCACCGGGAAACGGAGAAATTGGTCTTTGTTTTGGGAGCAGAGATCTACATTCTGGAAGCAAGTGGGGATGGCTATGAAACCATTTGTTATCCGTTTGGAGACATCGCTTATGTGGAAACGCGTTCCGTTTTGCTGGATTCCAGTATTAAGTTCAGTGGGGTGACCCGGCAGGGCGATAGGGCAGTGACCAGCTTTCGATTTAATACTGTAACTGCTCATTTGTTTAGCCCAATTTTAAACGGCATCCGGTTGGCCGCAACCGATGCACCAATAACAGTTCGAAGTTCGGAATTGGAAGGATTCGATCACTGGGGCAGGGTTAACTTTAAATTCATGAATTATGCCCGGCGCAGCTTGCTGGAGGGAGAAACCGTGGTTCAGGCGATCTTACAGCCCGAAATCCGGGTCAAGGTGATGCGAGTGCTGGGGAGAGCGTACTACCGCACGCTTTCGCCACCGCATGCCACCATCCTGACCAACCAGGAATTGATCGTGATCCGAGAGGAGCAGCGCCGTAGGAGTGATGAGTATGGTGGTTTGTGGGATTACATTCCATTGGACAAGGTCGCCGCGCTTGCCTTGGACCGGCGGGAGGACAATCTGTTGACGTTGGCTATTGATTTGCCCGGCGAGGAAAGCCTGGCGTATCTGTTTGAAGCTGCGTGGCAGCCTGAACTCGAGCAGCTTATGGAAAAGTTTCGGGAAGTGAAAGGCGAATAAATTGATTGGCGGGGGGGGCAACCGAATAAACGCCGCCTGGCGAGCGTTATAAGATTCGGATGCGAGATATATGTGCACGTGAGGAGGATCGGATGACGCAAGTAACGCAAAGCAACCGGGCTACAAAGCTGATTGCTTCCACGTTCGGCGTGCTGGTTGGATTGGCGGGTATTAATCACGGGGTCTTCGAGATGCTGCAAGGCAATACTGTGCCTGACGGGGTGATGATTGCTGCAATTGGCCCGGCGCAGCGCTTCTGGGAATATGGGATGGAAACCGCGTTAACATTAATCCCCAACTTTCTAGTAACGGGAATCCTCTCAGTCGTCGTCGGAATTTTGGTTGTCATCTGGGCAGGCTGGTTCCTGCACAAACGATACGCGGCCGGGGTCTTGCTGCTGCTCTCGATTGCCCTATTCCTGGTCGGGGGCGGTTTTGCGCCGATCTTTATGATGTTGTTAGCTAGCCTGACCGCCAGTCGCATCCATAGGCCTTTGAAATTATGGCGTACCTTGCTGTCTGGGGTAGTTCGGCGCTTTTTTGCGAAATTGTGGCCGGGTGTTTTGGTAGTTTTTGTGGTTGTCTTTGTGATCTCGGTGGTGATCGCCATATTTGGCTGGCCTTTGATGGTTTTCCTTGATGCTGAAACCGCATTCAAACTCTTGAATACAATCGCTTATGGCATGCTTGTATTGATGCTGTTATCTGTGATTGCCGGTTTTGCATCCGATATCCATGCTGCTGATAAACAAATTAAGAAAGGCTGGTCAGATGATCATTGATGAAATCCGCGAGATTGCTATGGATGAGAATGTCGCCGTATGGGGCATTGGGCCGGCCTCGGAAATGGCAGATGAGTTGCCCGGCCACCGGCCGGAAGATCTGCTGCCGGATGCACAGAGCCTGATCTGTTTTGGCATTCCTGTCCCGAGCCGGGTATACCAGATGCCGAATTATATGCTTGAAACGATTTGGCGGTCGCAGAACCTCAATTACCGCCGCCTGGATACACTCTCGATGCGTTTCGCAGCCTTGTTGGAGGAAAGCGGCGCGCAGGCGGTTCCAATATACGGCTGTTTGCCGATGGGCGTCAACAATAAAGGTGAGATGGAAAGGCCGAAGGCCTTTCTTAAGCAAATTACAAAGCAATTTGCCGTGGTCGGTTACCTGAATCAGATCCGCATGGGTGAAGTCACCGGCATTGGCGTGATTGGCAAGAACGGCCTGCTGCTGCATTCCCAATATGGCTCCCGGTTGATGCTCGGTGGTGTGCTGACCACGGCGCGCCTCCCGGAAATGCATTATCCAGAGATCGAGGAACCTGGCTGTCCACCGGATTGCCGGATTTGCGTGGATGCTTGCCCGGTCAATGCGATCTCGGGCGAGGAAAAGCGCGTCCAAATTATGCGCTGTCTGGGTTATACCTCGCGTACACCCTTGCTCCCGAAATTCCGGTTTTGGGTGCTGAGCAAATTCCGGCCGGAGGCGGCGGCGCGGTTGATGAATTTGACCGCGTTTGACGAGCACACCTTTCATATCTGTTCGCGCTGCGTGGCGCTGTGCCCGTATGGTAGAACGAATTAGGATTATACCTGACCAATAATTGATCACCCTTCTGATGAGATCGAATAGTGGATGAGATGAGTATCAAAACTGAGGTTTCTTTTTGGAAAAGCCTTTATCATATAGGTGCGATTGCGCCGCTGGTAGCGATCGTGTTCTACCTGACCGAGATGTTTTCGATCATTCTGGGGGCGGCAGTCGAGCCATACCCCAGCAGCGTCGAGGACTGGTATACACTGTTCCAGCACAACAAATTGATAGGTCTACTTTATTTCAACGCCCTGGATGTTTTCTCGATTGCTTTCCTGGGCGTGATGTTCCTGGCACTCTACGTTGCCCTCAAAGAATTCGATCCGTCCCTCATGATAATTGCTACTTTTTTTGCCCTGCTGGGCGTCGTGGTTTTCGTGCTGCCGCGTGCCGCCCTGCTCGCCGTGCTTCCGCTCAGTGATAAATACGCCGCTGCGGCCACGGCAGCGCAGCGAACGCAAATGCTGGCGGCCGGGGAGGCGTTGAATTCGTTGGGCGCGGCGACACCACAGACCATGGGCTTTTTCTTTATGGCGGTTGCAGTTATGGTGATTTCGGTGGTGATGCTGCGCAGCGAATCATTTAGCAAGGCTACGGCCTATATCGGACTGGTGGCTGGTATCTTGACAATTGCCGACGATTTGAGTGTCATGTTTGTCCCCGCGCTAGCGAGCATCCTCATGCCGGTGAGTGGGTTGTTCTGGCTCATCTGGTGGGTGTTGGTCAGTCGTGGGCTTTTCCGGTTGGCGCGAATTACCTTGGGAGAATCAAAATGAATAAAGCGACCAGAACTGCCGCATCTACCCTAGGTGTTTACGCCGGGTTGCTCGCCATTGAACATGGAGCCTTTGAAATCTTGCAAGGCAGCGTACGCCCGGCCGCACTGCTGATCAACGCCATTGGGCCGCCCTGCCAGATGGAAACTGCCTGGCACGCTTGCTTCCCGGCGCTGACGCTGATCCCCAATTTCCTCGTAAGCGGGATCGTGGCAGTAATAATCGGTCTTATCCTCGTTACCTGGGCGGCTGTGTTTATCCAGCGCAAGCGCGGCGGCCTGATCCTGATTGTGCTTTCCATGCTGGCGCTGCTGGTGGGCGGCGGTTTTGTGCCTGTCTTTATCAGTATCATCGCCGGGGTGGCCGCCACCCGCATCCATGCCCCGCTGGGCCAGAAGCGGAGGCCTCTGCTGGCAGCGTTGTGGCCGTGGCCTCTGGTCGTGTTGGCCGTCTGGGCACCCGGCGCCTGGCTGCTGGGACATTTCTTCAACCAGTTCATGTTGGATGTGGGATTCGTGTTCTTTTTATGCTTCGATTTTGGACTGCCGCTTTTGATCGTGTTTAGTGCACGGGCGCATGATATACTCGTTGCGATGCGCGATGATAATTAAGATTTTAGGAGGATCAAATGGAAAATAAAGTGCTGGTGGCCTATGCCACCAAATACGGAGCTACGGCGGAGATCGCCGAGAAAGTTGGGGAAGTACTGGGGCAGGCTGGCCTGGATGTGGATGTGACCCCCGTGAAAAGCGTGCGCGATCTGGACGCCTACAACGCGGTTGTATTGGGCAGCGCCGTGTATGTTGGGCAATGGCGCAAACCGGCGGTGAAATTCTTGAAAGCCAACGCCCAAAAGCTGGCCGGAATGCCGGTATGGGTGTTCTCGAGTGGCCCTTCCGGTGAGGGTGACCCGGTCGAACTGGTGAACGGCTGGTTGTTCCCCGAGGGACTAAAAGAGCAAATGGATCAAATCCAGCCCAAGGATACGGCCGTTTTCCACGGGGCGGTATTTGCTGAAAAGCTGGGCCTGATCGAGAAGCAGATGATCAAGACCGTCAAAGCGCCGACCGGCGACTTCCGCGACTGGGATGCGATTGCAGCCTGGGCGGCGGGGATTGCGGATGCGTTGAAAGTTACCGCATAACTTCTCAAGAAAAGTAACAATAAAAGCCCGCGCAAACTGTGCGGGCTTTGTAGATTTAAATACTCATGTATGCACCTGAATAGAGCATAAAGAGACAGAATCAGGTCAAGGAGCGTATCATGAATAATGTATATTTTACAAAGCTTGCGACACCGACCATTGAAATTGCAACCGCCTTCGACCGGTGGGAAAATGATGCTGAACTCGTTCCACTCACCCGTCCCAACCGGAACAAGCAGGAATTGGAACGACACATGCCGGTCACGGTCGCTGGTTTAACCGAGCGGCTGATACATAATCACATCTATCTTATATACCTTGAAGGCCAATTGATTGGCGAAATGAATTATCAGGTGGATCCTCAGCATCTATTAAAAAAAGGGTAGTGGTGTAATCAAAGTGATGATATAGTATTCAAATGGTAACCGAAACAATCATACATGTATGTCGCCAATGCGGCAGT
>JAFGRA010000294.1 GCA_016935415.1 Anaerolineales bacterium | reverse complement strand
CGTGGGCGGTATTTTGGGCGTGGCGATCCTAGCCGCGCCGATCTTCCTGCTGCCGCGCATTGGGGCCACGGCCACGCTCACTGCGGTGGTGGTCGGCCAGTTGGTGTTGGCAGTAGTGATCGACCACTTTGGTATGTTCGGCGCGCCGGTTGACCCGGTCACCCCGGCCAAGCTGGGTGGGATAGGGTTGTTAATTGCGGGGGTGTTCTTCGTCAGTAGGTAAGCATGTTATACTGCCTTCTTGCATATCCAGCTTGTGAAGAGAGAATTCTTATGCCCGAAACCTATTCCCCCACTCAACTTGGTGAAAATACCAGCGTGCGCGTGCATGTATCCGTTGCGCCGGTGCTGACCGAATGTTATCAACTCGCCCTAAAGTCCAAGCACGCTCCGCAGATCAAAGACCAACTGCTTGCGCTTGTGGTCGCAGTGGCGAAGATGTGCCAGGATTTACACCCCGGCATGGGGCATCGCGAAGCGTTTCGGCTCAAAGTGATGTTGGGTGAAATTGACAGTGATCCCCCCAAACCTTACTGGTGGGCAAACGGCCTGCACCTGACTGCTAAAACGGCCAATCAGACGGGACATACTCAGGTCAAGACGGTGATTGATGCGCTCGTGCCGCAGTTGCGAGCGTATTTCGGGAAGCCGGGAGAAGTCTCTTTTAAAGAAGTGGGTGAAGATTCGGTCTGGCAAGTCTCGCTGTTAAGTGATACGTTGGCGCCAATCCAGGAAAACTTCGTAGCCCCTAATGCGATCTCGCTGGCCGAGGGCTTGCTTTCGGAGAAAGCCTGGTTCCGGGCGGTCTATGCCGGGACAGAGCTGGTTGGTTTCATTATGCTGTACGGCGATGCCGAAGAAGCCGTATATTTCTTGTGGCGTTTCATGATCGCCGGGCCGTACCAGGGACGCGGCTATGCAAAAGAGGCAATCGACTTACTGGTGGAATACGTCAGGACACGCCCGAATGCGACTGAGTTGTTGGTAAGTTACGGGCAGGGTGAAGGTAGCCCGGAAGGTTTCTATCGCAAGTACGGCTTCGAACCGAACGGCGAAATAGATGACAACGAGATCATTGCCAGTTTGAAGCTATAAGCCGAGAACGGTAAAGTTCGGCCTTGAATTGCTATATAATCATGGGGACATGGGTTCGCGTGTGCAAAGCACAAGGAGGATGATCGTGAAAATCAATATTGTAAAATCCAAGCTGAAACTGGTTGGTCTGGTGATGGTGTTTGCCCTGCTGCTGAGTTCCTGTGGTGGGGTGCAAGCAGCGCCAACCGCCACGCCGCTGCCGACCAGTACCTCGCGCCCAACCGAAACTCCTGATCCGACCAAGACACCCACCCTGGAACCGACCGCCACGCTGGAACCTGCTCCGACAGAAGAACCAGTTGAAGAAATGCCTGTTCAAACCGAAGGCTCGGGCCTGGGTCTGAGTGGACGCCAATACAACATTGAGGGCGGTTATACTTTTCGGCTTCCCCTGATCGATTATGGCTTTTCTACCCGGGGAAGCACCAATACGATTTCGAGGGAGGACGAGGAGATCCTGATTTCTTTGGGCACCAGCATGGCGCCGGAAGTATTTCCATTGGAAGACGCGCTTTTGAGCTTCTATGAATCAGCCGAAGCTGATTTCGATACCCTGGAAAGGGGTGCACCATATGAAGTTATGATTGATGGCGGTGAGGCTTTGGCGATCGATGTGATCGGCATATTCATGGGGGATAATGTGCTTGGCCGCATCGTGGTTGCCAATCCGCACGATACGCTGTACCTCTTTGCTTTTAGTATTGCTACAACCTATGCAGAAGTCAACCATTGGGCAGATGAAGGGGCCGAGACTTTCGACAACGTGCTATCCTCCATTCAGTTCTTGCCGGTTGAATTGCTCGAAGGGGCCTGCGAAATTTCCACAGATCAAACCTATGGCTATGAAGAGACCAACCCGATAAAAGTGGGGATCAGCAATGAAGTCGACCCTCTGGACATCTTTGCACAGATGGATGGTGTGATCCGCCAACGCGTTTACCTGGAAACGTTATTGGGACCTGGTGGGGAAACGATCAGCTACGAACGGCAGGGTTCAATAAGTGGTGAGGATGCCATCCTGGATATCTATCACGTCACCTATCCTGGATTGGACCAAGCGATTATTTTGTATGTTGATATATATCATTTTGAATATCCCCAGGCTCCGGTCGGGTTTACTTGCGAACGCCCCTTCCCATTGGAATAGCCGTTTATAATATTGGTTTGATACTTCGCTAAGGAGAGAACCATGCAACACATGACTGCAAAATATAAGTATCTCCCCATCCTGATGTTTCTGGTGGGTGGTTTGCTTTTGACTGCCTGTGGTGAGTCGCCCCCAGAAACCGAAGCGCCCCCCATTGCTACAGAAACGGAAGTGGTCGAAGTTATGCCGGAAGAGACCCAAACGCTGGAACCCACAGAAGCGCTCTTGCCCACAGAAACATCCTTGCCCACGGCCACCTTTACTCCCGCCGTCAGCCAAACCCTGGAACCAACCGCCACATCGATTGTGGCCAGCGCAGTGCTGCGCGATTGCAATGGTGTTGGCGGGTATAGCTTTGAAATTCCTAAAACCAATTACCGGTTCAAATCTGAAGGCAGTGTAACCCAGGCATATCGCATTGATGATTATGTGGCGGTCAGGGTGGAACGGAAAACGAATGAGGCCCAGGATTCTCTCGATGAAATCATGGATTACGAATTAGGGATGATTGAAATCGACATGCGCGATTACCTTCTTGGTGAGGTCACGGAACTCACGCTGCCCGCCGGAGAGGCACTGACGGTTGAGTTTTCAGGCGCGTTGTTGGTGGACGAATCCATCGTCGGCGAGTTGACGGTGATTGCCTTGGAAGATGGCGGCTATCTTTACCTGGTCGGTTTCGGCAAGTTCGATGGACCAAACGACATCTGGGATCAGGAAGGCAGGCAGATGTATACGCATATCCTGGAGTCGCTTGAAATCTACCCCCAAATAGCGGGCGAGGACGTTTGCCCAACTCCCGAAAGTTCCAATTGAACGAATGGTTTCTTCAGGAAGAGGTGTGTTTGGTGTGAATTCTCTTTATCAGAGTTCAGAGTCTGAGTGTTGAAATAAGCTCAGTACCAGACCTACCCCTACCGTCACCAGGCCGGGCATCATCATACGGCTCAATCCCGTGCTCACCCACCAACTGATGTCATGGGATTGGTCGTAAGAGGTTACGTAGTAAAGGCCAAAAACTAAAACCATAAAGGCCAGTCCCGCCCCTATACAATTGAATTTCCAGCGCGGGCGCGTGCCTTGATGGGTGAGCCAATACACAAAGGCCAGGCTGCCCGTGTATCCCAGCAAACCCCACTCGTTGACTTGAAATAATTTGGATAGGAAGTAAACAAGTACATAGCCGATTTCCTGAAAATGTAAGTTACCCTGCAAAGTCTGGCGCAGTACCAACCTCGTCAGATCCGTACTTCTAGCTCCCTGTGGGTAGACGAAGCTTGATGATGGAATCCATACAGCCAAGAATAAGACCAGGGGGAGGGCAGCCAGGCCCCAACGGTGCACCTTATGGAAATTGGTCGCAGCCAGGTAAACGAGCAGGAGGATAACCGCGGCCAGCCCTTCCGGTCGCGTCCAGGCGGCCAGGGTGAGTGTCGATCCAGCGACAATAGCTTTTCGCCAGTTCCTTGGCTGCGTTTCCACTAGCATGTCGGTCAATAAGAGCGTTCCGAAAAGGTAGTAGTAAGTCAGCGGTAGGTTTGCCAGGGCATTTTCGCCATGCTGGAAGATGATGGGAACGGTGCCCAACATCAGGGCGGCCAAACCTGCGACGGACGAGTGCATTTGCTTTTCCAAGTAGGCGTACACTCCTAGCAGGATTCCTAGGTAGTACCCACCAAAAAGGAATTTGGAAGCGGGTAGGATTTCTTTGAACAACACTTTTAGGGTAGCAATCAACAGCGGCACGTTCAAAGGGTATTCGGTGGTCAATGTGCCCCACTGCGCGCCGGAGGTCAATCCTTCTGCCGCAATGCCGTAACCTTTTGCTCCCCACAGTACGAGTGCGTCGGTACGATGATAGCCTTTACCCACAGCGATCACTCCAACGATACCCCCCAACAAAATGAGGAGGATGTGCCAAACCAGCACAGACCAGCGTGGTTCACTCCATTCTTTCACCTGAATTGATTTGCGAAACGTTGGTGTGAGACCGATCCATAGTGCCGGTAGGAAAACCAACAGCACGGCAATTCCAATACTCAGGTAAGCGACCGGCAGCCCGGCCAGGGCAAGCGCGAACAGTACCAGTGCGTACAACCCCAATGTCAGGCCATAGCCCAATGCGAGCTTGAAGACCGTAGGGAGTTGGGGGAAGGCGGTGTGCAGGTACACAAAGCCAATCGCAACCAGGAAGAATAAGAATGAAATCGGGCCAAGGGTGCTGCGCAGTACATCGAGTAAGGAATCAAATGGTTGCAATGTTATGCCGGTGGCGGCTGCCATACCTGCCGGGATGATGACCCCTGCCCTCTCCCCCGGAGCGGTAAGTATCCTTTCTGCAGGGATGCCGGTTCCGGCTTCGATGACCGTCTCCAAATCGGAAAACAGGATGTAGGTGTTTTCTTGAGCACCGTAGTGAATCAGGCATTCCCGGAATTCAGTCGTGCAGTTAAGCACCGCGCGCGGCGTCAGGAAAAACTGCATGTGAGAAGTGCTGCCAATATTTCCGGGTGCTTCGGCACGCGGCGGCAAGACCACACGCCCGTCCACCGGGATTTGGGCGTTAAGGAAAATCACCAGATCGGCGAATTTCTGGTTCTGGCCGAAGTTGGCGCTGCGCCATAATCCATGTTGTCCGATGGTTTTGCGAACTGCCGCCAAATCTTGGAAGGCCGTAGGGACGATTTGCCAGGCCTGGAGAAGCACTGCCAGGGCCAGTGTAATGGTGAAGAGAAGCGTTGTCCGTTTCGTTTGCATGGAAGTGTATTCTATCGTGGTAAGTGTCTGTGAAGCATTCGAGCGAGGCTGATTATACTGCGAATCATTGGAATTCCACCTGCCTTTGCACTGGTTCCAAATTATAATACGCATCTATGGTTCTCGTTTTATCAAGTGCGATGTCTGGAAATCGAATATGAATGTGCCAGCTAGAAGCGGCAAGCCCACTAAACATGAATTTGTGCCCCATATCCCCCTGATTCTCCTGGTTGTTGTGGGGATTGTGGTTGGCATCTTGTGGGGCAATGATTACGGCCAGAGCATCGACGAATACTCGAATTACGCCCATGCCGACGAGATCAAAGGTTTCTATACTTCCTGGTACGACAAAGATGCGAGCGGTTCTTTCGGGCCGCACCAGAACCGGCGTTATTACGGCGCGGCCTACCTGATCGCTGCCAACTTTGTCACCGAAGCTATCGCACCACTGGTGCCTGCCTGGGGAGAATACGACTTGTGGCACATGCTCAACTTTTTCGTCTATATCGGCGGGGTGGTTTTCCTGTACCTGATCGCTCTGCGGATGATGCGCCCCTGGGCGGCGTTCACGGCGGCGCTGTTCTACTCCACGCAGCCGGTCTTTTTCGGACACGGTTTCATCAACCCTAAAGATGCCATCTTCATGGATGCCTTTATTGCCGCGGTAGCAACCGGCATCATTATGGTGGATGCGCTCCGGACAGATGGGAAAGTGCTTGCTCTGGCGCGTGGCGACTGGACCGGAGCATCCGCCCGCGCTCGAAGCGGACTTATGGCGTTGGGGATCGGGTGTGTGGTGCTGGCGCTGGTGTGGGTGATCAGCGCAAAAGTATTGGTTCCCGGTGGAGTATCCGTACTGTATCACAGCGATCCGTCCAGTTTTGCGGGGAAGTTGTTCGCTCGTTTTGCCGGGCGCGGCGAGGTTGTGCCCGTGGATGCCTACGTTGCCAAGGCGGTGACCTTGTTCAATCGTGGTTTTGCGGCGCTCACCATTTTGTTTTTATTGGTGCTGTTGCTGCTGAGCATGCGCGTTTTCCCGGGCGCGGCGCGGCAGTGGTGGCGGCAAAACAAACGTGCCCTGCTGGCGGGCGTGTTCTTGGGGCTGTGCATTTCGGTGCGTATCCTCGGCCCGGCCGCCGGTGGCGTGATTTTGCTCTACTACTTGCTGCGTGCCGAGTGGCGGAGTTGGCCGGTACTGGTCACATACTTGGCGGCTGCGGCTGTTGCCATGTACGCCACCTGGCCGTATCTGTGGGCACATCCCTTGCGCCGCCTGTTCGAAAGCCTGTCGCTGATGTCAGCCTTTCCCTGGAAGGGGCGGGTGCTTTTCAACGGCCAGCAGTATTTCGCCGACGCCCTGCCGCATACTTATCTGCCCACGCTGCTGTCCGTTCAAATCACGATACCGGTTTTGATTCTGTTTCTACTGGGTGTGGGCTTGCTTGTGATCAGAATCTGGAAGAAGGACGCTGAGTGGCCGCGCCTGGTGATCGTGGCGGGTTGGTTCTTCATTCCCTTCACGCTGGCGGTCATCTTGCAGCCCAATATGTATGACAATTTCCGGCACTTCCTGTTCATCCTGCCGCCCATCTTCCTGATCGCCGGACTGGGCGTTGATTTTCTGTACGAGCAGATCAAACCTAAAGCGGTCTGGGCTGTAATTGCTTTACTGGTTGTCTTGCCCGGGATGCTGACGATTGCCCAACTCCACCCCTATGAATACGTCTATTACAATCGCCTGGTGGGGGGCACTGAAGGCGCGTACCAGCGTTTTGAAATGGATTACTGGTTGACTTCTTACCGCGCCGCGGCCGAATATCTCAATGAAAATGCCCCACCCGATTCGAAGGTTGTCGTTTGGAATTACGACCGCATGCTAGAGACCTACATCCGTCCTGATATCCAGTTAGCCTCTCATCACGTGGTAGATGAGCAGGGCTGCGGCTACGATTATGCCGTCGTTTCTTCGCGCAGTTTCAAGGACATTTACCTATACCCCGATGCACCGGTCATCTATACCATTGGAGATGGCGCGGCAGCCTTTACGGTGATCAAGCAACTTCCCCCATGCAGCACGGGGGAAACTGAATAAGCTCGCTTTAAATCGAGATAATCCATTTAGAAAGTGTATATTATTCTTCCGCTGGGCTTTCTGGGCGTACCGGGATGACGACGCGCACCCCCGGCAGCAGGCTGGTTTTCTCGAGTGAGTCGCAGCCATTGGCGCGGTTTGCCAGCAGGATGAAATCGGCCAGGTTGTTGCCTTTCTCGTCTACGGCGCGACCGTAAAAAATCACCGCCAGGCGGGTGTAATTGTACAGGATGATGCCGTTCTGGTAATCGTCCGGTTGGACGGTATACACACACGGCAGGTCGGTGGAGCCGATCTCGCAGGCTGGCAGGCGCGTAAAACCGCCGTTATCGCTGCGGATCAAAGGCTCCAGCTCGCTGGCGGCTAGCGGGGGAATGTAAATCCCGGCAT
>JAFGRA010000293.1 GCA_016935415.1 Anaerolineales bacterium | reverse complement strand
GACGGCTTCCTGCGCCTGGTATGGGGCCTAGGCACGCGTGCCGTCGACCGGGTGGGCAACGATTACCCCCGCCTGGTGGCCCTCAGCCATCCCTTGCTCTTCTCCCATTCCGACCCCAAGATGATCTTCAATTATTCCCAGCGTTACGTGGACGTGATCGACCTGGAGAAGAACCAGCTGGTCACCCTGCCGGTCGAGGAAGTCCAGGATAAACGCTCGAATGTGCTGCGCTACATCAGCCAGCAGTACAAAGGCGGTTACATTTCCAACATCCGCAGCAACCGCATTTTTGGGGACGACACCCAACTGGTAATCACCTTCGAAGAACTGCTGCGCCGCACCCCATTCGCCGGGCGCATGCGCAAGATTTTGCAACTGCTGGAAAAAAGCTACAACCTGCCGGTAGACGTCGAGTTCACGCTGCGCATCCTCGACCCACGCTCCACCAAACCAGATGTCAAAATCACCCTCCTGCAGTGCCGACCGCAAAGCCACCTGCAGGAAAGCGACAGCCGCCTGCCCGCCAACCTGGAAGACAAACAAATCGTCTTCAGTACCAAGGGCGTGCTGCCCCAAGGCCGGGTCAGCGACATCCGCTTCGTGCTGTTCGTCCCGCCGGAAGGTTATTACGCCCTGCCCACCCCCTCGGCGCGCGCCGAGCTGGGGCGCGGCATCAGCCAACTGAACGCCAAACTCGACGAAGAAGTTTTCATCTGCGTTGGTCCAGGCCGCTGGGGCACGGTAAATCCCGATCTGGGCGTGCAGATTGGCTATTCGGATATTTACAACACACGTGCCCTGGTAGAATTATCCGGCCAAGGCGTTGGCCTTGCTCCCGAACCTTCCTTTGGCACACATTTTTTCCAGGATTTGCTCGAAGCGCAGATTTACCCGCTGGCGATCTTCCTGGATGACGATGATATTATTTTCGACCGCAAGTTCTTCTATGAAACGCCCAACAGCGTGGCGAAGATCGATGCCGAGTTATTCGACCTGGAATGCTGTCTGCGCCTGATCGCCGTGGAAGATTTCCGGCCGGGGCATCACATCGAACTGGTCATGGACGACGATGCCGGACAGGCGGTTGCCTTCTTGCAGAAAAATGATGAGGAGTTGAATTGAAAAAAAGATTCATTGCTGTTGCCGGAAATATCGGCGTGGGAAAATCCACCCTGGTGGAACTACTGTGCGAGCGCTTGGAATGGAAACCCTTCTACGAGCCGGTCACCGAAAACCCCTACCTGGAAGACTTCTATGCCGATATGCAGGCCTGGGCCTTCCATTCGCAAATCTTCTTCCTGACCAACCGCCTGCGTTCCCACCTGGAACTGCTCGACCACAGTACTTCTGTTATCCAAGACCGCACCGTTTATGAAGACGCCGAAATCTTCGCCCGTAACCTCTACCAGCAAGGGCGGATCGGCGACCGCGATTACCAATCGTACACCGACCTCTACCGGCTGCTGACCCATCTGCTAGCACCGCCCGACCTGGTCGTTTACCTGCGCGCTTCGGTGCCTACCCTGGTCAAGCGGATCGACCAACGCGGGCGTAATTTTGAGAGCACGATCTCGCCGGATTACCTGGCCCAACTCAATACATTATATGAAACCTGGATTGGGGATTTTTCGCTGTGCCCGGTACTGACCGTACCGGCGGACGATATGGATTACGTTTCTAACCCCGGTCATCTCAACCTGATTGTCGAAAAGGTGCAGGAAAAACTTACCGGGAAAGAAGAAGTCGTCTTCAGCCCCGAAGAAGTTGCTAATTCACACTAAGTGATCTTAAGCAAAATTCCCTGGCCGTTCAACCAGGGAATATTTGTTTAAGTGTCCGTTTCTAAACGCAATTCTGGTCAATCGTCGACCACTGTTTCGGCATAATCTGAGCCGTAGGAAGCAGTTTGGGATGCACCTTCTCCGGGCACACGTTCTTCGACCGTGATCTTGATCGCGGTGCGAACCTTTCCTTCAATATCGACATCCGTAAATTCCGGCATGAACACGACCTCATAACCGTCTTCGGCCAGATACCCCTTGGCAAGTACCATTGCTTTAACTGCCTGGTTGACGGCCCCCGCGCCAATCGCTTGGATTTCGGCGCGCTTGTTCTCGCGAAATACACCGGCAATCGCCCCTGCCACAGCAGAAGTGCGAGAACTGCCTGATACTTTGATGACATCCATTTGGCTCTCCTCTATCAGTTAGAAGTTATCTGGGCAGCAACCTCTAAAATATTACCCATCCTTATAACACCTTAGCCTACACTCTCGTTACTAAGATTGTACAGGATTTTCACGCGCAAATCAAGAACAATAAGTGCTCATTATAATTTAGTTTATAGGAATAGTAAATATTAACAGCGCGGTAACGGGTATGACATTAGTCCTAAAGTTCACACAATTGCCTACTTCGGGTGCATCAAATTGGAATAGGATTGTTCGAAATCCGCGCCCAATCTGAGCTAAAAAGATAACTGAATTAAATTGAGTGAAAAGCGGGAAGTTTAAATACAGATCCGCTGCAACCCGGCGATTTCGGAGCTCACTTTGGAAAATTTTTGGCGGACGGGGCAGGGTTCTTGTTCCTGCCTCCAGACCTTTCCAGATAAATGGGTTGTTTGGCTCACAATCAATGTGCCGGGATTGCAGCGGTGTGGTTGGTAGGTACTTTAATTATAGAATCTCCTGGGAAAGAGTCAAGTACCTTGCGCAACTGTAAACTTTGCCGTTAAACTATTGAGGAACACAATCAATAAGAACAGACGCAGGGGCGAACGGCTGTTCGCCCCTACACAGATACTACTCACAATGGTACACTTCCGAGCCGATGGACGAAAAAACTTTACGCACGCTTGAATACGATAAAATCTTGCAGCGCCTGGCGGACTACACCGCCTTCAGCGCCTCGCGGGAGAAGGTGCTTGAACGCCGCCCCTCCATCCACCTGGCAGACGCCCGGGTAGCATTGACGGAGGTGACCGAAGCGCGCCTGCTGCTGGACACGCACGATGACGTTTCCATCGGTGGGGCGCGCGATGTGCGCGAGAACGCCGACGCCGCCACGCGCGGCATCGTACTCACCCCGACCGACCTGCTGGACGTCAAGTTCACATTGGTCTCGGCACGCAAGCTGGCGCGCCTGTTCGAGCGTGAGGAGCAGCAATTCCCCGCCCTGGCCGATATCGCCCTGGATTTGCCGACTGACACCGGCCTGGTCGACGCCATCAGCCGGGCGATCAGCGACCGCGGCGAAATCATGGATTCCGCCTCCGACCGCCTGGGCAGCATCCGCCGCGAGATTTCGATCTCCCACGACCGCCTGCTCACCAAGATGGAACGCATGCTCAACAACAAGAGCATCGCCCCGCATTTGCAAGAAGCGATTATCACCCAGCGCGACGGGCGCTACGTGCTGCCGATCCGCGCCGATGCCAAAGGGCGCGTCAAGGCCGTGGTGCATGATCAATCTTCCTCCGGGGCGACGCTGTTCGTCGAGCCGCTCCCGGTCGTCGAGTTGAACAACCAGTGGCGCGAATTGCAACTGGAAGAACGCGATGAGGAGCGCCGCATCATGACCGCCCTCTCGGCGCGCATCGGCGCGCAGGTCAGCGAGATCGTCGCTGCTGTCGAAACCCTGGCCGAACTGGACGTGGCTTTTGCGCGCGCCAAATACGCCGAAGACCTGAATGCCAGCGAACCCGTGCTGCGCGATTTCGAACCCAAGGGCGCGGGCAAACACCCCGGCGTCACCCTGCGCCTGTGGCAGGCCCGCCACCCGCTGCTCGACCAGAGTACCGTCGTCCCGCTGGACGTCGAACTCGACCCCGAAACCTACGTGCTGGTCATCACCGGCCCGAACACCGGCGGCAAGACCGTCACGCTCAAGACAGTCGGCTTGCTGGCGCTGATGGCCCAAGCCGGGCTGCACATTCCCGCCCTGGCCGGTTCGGAGATCAGCGTCTTCCACAGCGTGCACGCCGACATCGGCGATGAACAATCCATCGAGCAATCGCTGTCGACCTTCTCCGGCCACATTCGCAACATCGTCCGCATTCTCGAAGAAGCCGATACACATTCGCTGGTAGTGATCGACGAATTGGGCGCGGGCACCGACCCGCAGGAAGGCGCTGCCCTGGCCGGGGCGATCCTCGGCCATCTGGTCGAGCGCGGCGTGACTACGCTGGTCGCCACCCATTACCCCGAATTGAAGACCTACGCCCACGCCACCCCCGGCGTGGTCAACGCCAGCGTGGAGTTCGACCTGGAAACACTGCGCCCCACCTATCACCTGACCATCGGCCTGCCGGGCCGCTCGAACGCCCTGGCAATTGCCCAACGGCTGGGTTTGCAGTTGGACATCGTCGAGGGCGCCCGCCAGACCATCGACCCGGCCGAACTCAAGGCCGAAGACCTGCTCAACGAAATCCACCGCCAGCGCGACCTGGCGCGCACGGCGCGCGCTGAAGCCGAAAAGGCGCAGCAGGAAGCCGAAACGCGGCTTGCCGAGATCGCCGAACGCCTGGAAAACATCGAAGACGAGCGCCTCAACATCCTCGACCAGGCCCGCCGCGCAGCCCGGGAAGAGATGGACGAGTTGGGCGAAGAAGTGCGCAAGGCCCGCCGCCAGCTTGCCCTGGCCCGCCAGCCGCTGGAAGTGATCGAGCAGGTTTCCGAGCAGGTCGAAGCATTGGAAGAGGAAGTCCAGGAACCGGTCGAGCGCAAACCGGTAAAAGAGACCGCCCCCAACCGGCCGCTCAAGCTGGGCGATAAGGTGCGCGTGCGCACGCTCGACCAGGAAGGGGTAGTGACGACCTTAGGGGAAGAGGAAGCCGAAGTACAGATTGGCATGCTGCGCGTGCGCGCCCGCCTGACCGACTTGCAGCTCAAGAGCGGCGAACCGGTCGTCAAGCCGGTGGCCGAAGTCGCCCAGACCACTACGTCCGGCTATGCGCATGCATCCCCCGGCGTGGAACTCTCTTTGCGCGGCATGCGCGTTGACGAAGCCCTGGACGCCACGGACCGCCACCTGGAAGCGGCCTACATGGCGCGCCTGCCCTACGTGCGCATCGTACACGGCAAAGGCACCGGACGCCTGCGCGAAGCCGTGCGCGCCATGCTG
>JAFGRA010000292.1 GCA_016935415.1 Anaerolineales bacterium | reverse complement strand
CCGACGATCACGGAGAGCATCATCAGCAGTACCGATTGCAGCGTCATCGCCGACTGCATCTCGTTTAGATTGATTTCTTCATTCCTTCTATTGGTCATGATTGGCTCCACAAATAATCTTCAAACCCTTTACTCAACTGCACACTACCGTCTTCAAGCACAAGCAGCCCGGCATACGCCCGGCGGCTGTCCAGCCAGTCCAGGCCATCCAGGCTGCCCAGGATGAGCACCGTCTTGGCGGCCATTTCAGCTCCGAGCACGGTGGCCGCCACCACTGTGGCGCTGCCCACATCCGTCTCGGCGGAGGTGCCGGTGTGTGGGTCAATGATGTGGTGGCGCGGCGCGCCAGCTTGCAGCCAGTGGCGATAGTCGCGGCCAGAAGTGGCCACGCCCGAACGGCCCAACATGAGCAGCATCAACTGCTCATCCTCACCAAGGGGATCGTTTATGCCTACCGGCCAGCGTTTGTCACCGGATTGGCGGTCGCTGATCGCAATGTCACCCCCGGCATCCACCAGTACCGGGCCTAAGCTGCGCAACTGACGCATGGCCTGATGTGCGGCCCAGCCCTTGGCAACGCCGCCAAAATCCAGGCGCACGCCGGCCGGGATGCGCACCGTGTGCTTACGCTTATCGAGTTCGATCGCTTCCAAGGCATCAGCCGGAACGGCTGTGCGTTGGGCTATACCGCCCCCGACAGACGAACCGAGTTGGTCGAAGCTGCGATCGTAACCGGCGGTTTCCAGGGCGGGCAGAATGGTCGGTGACACCAGGCGGTTGCTTTTGCGATAAGCGTTCAATGCTGCCAGCAGCACCTGCCACATCACCTCGCTTACTGCCACACTTTCGCCGGGATGGGTATTGAGGTAGTTCAGTTCGCTGTCCGGCCGGAAGCGGCTCAGGCTTTGTTCCCAGGCTTCGAACCAGGCCGGAACTTCGGCCAGGCACTTGGCAGCCAGGGGGTGTTCGCTTTCCAGAATTACCAGCATCTGGCAGCCCATGGCATAGAACTCGATCTGCTGCATCATTTGGACGAGCGCGTGGTGGTCGCCGGTTGCGGTGAGCTTCCACTGGACGTACCGCCCCGGGCCTGCACGACGACCGGGTTCTGGCCCTGCTGGGCGACGATGGGGGTCGGGGCGGTCACAGAACGTAATTCCGGGGTAGGCTGGGCGACGGGTTGTTCCAGCACCGGTGAGTCGGGCACAAAGCCGGTGGGGTTGTCGGGAACGGCGATCAGGGTGGGCAGCGGTGGCATATCCAGAGACGTACCTGCCGGGAGCGGCGCACTTACCGCCAGCGGTTCCTCTGCCGCAATTGCGCTATCGCGATCCTGGGCGGAGAAATAGTTCCAAAACCCGACCGTGGTGGTCAGCGCCACGCTGACAATGAACAACTTGATCCCTTCGGTGGCCACCGTACGCTGGTTTTTACTTGATTTTGTCATCACATCATCCTTCGATCATGAACCTGTAAGAAATCGCTATGCGCTTGCAGCCTAATCGTCATCTTCGTGTTCGTCCTCATGCTCGTCATGATCATCATCGTGGTCGTCGTGGTCATCATCATAGTATCCGCTATCATTTGAGCTGCCACCTTCAGAAGCCAGGCGCACCAGCACGATTTGTCCGCTGGTGTTGACGAAAGCCACATCACCGGAATTGAACTTGACCTTGTAAACCGAATCACCGTTCAGCGAGACCATCTCAACTTTATAGACATCGGTGCGGTCGAGGTAATTAGCGGCGATGCGGGCAGCCTCTTCACCACTGACCTGGGCCGGAGCCAGAGCAATCGTGCCGTTGAACAGCACCTCGCCGGTGTCCGCATCGATATAGAGGTTGCCTTGCTTGAAAGGCACTTCATACGCTACGGCACCTTCGAAATCGACCAATTCCGGCTCACCATCGAGCACAGCGCTGCTGATCACGGTGTCGCGGGCAATTTGCAAAGCTTCATCCGCTGAAATTGCATTTTGTTCTTGAACGGAAGCCTCAAAAGTGGTATCGGCCTGGTTGTCCAACTGCGCTTGTAGGGTCTGGTTCTGGCTGACGACCTGCTGCAACTGGTCATTGGCTTCTTCGATCAATTGGTTATAGGCATCCTCGCGCTCCTGGAGGGTTTGCTGGATCTCCGGGGGCAGGTCTTCAAGTGAGTTGACCGTGCCCGGTTCGGATGCGGATTTGCCAAGCGCGCTGTTCACCACCGCGCCCAGCGTAACCAGGATAAAAGCGGTCAGCGCAATCGAGACGATCAAAATGGTTTTCTGTTTCATGGGTAATCTCCTTCGTACGGATCATAAAATCAAAGCTTGCTCCATCTTACCGAATGAAGATTGGAGTTTTTTTGGAATCGATAGCGAGTTTTCCAATCATTTTCCAATCTTTTTGGATTACACTTATCCATGAAAACCATTGTGTCCCTCCCTGGCGCGCAGTGTTGGAGGTAAAGCGTGCGAGTTCTACTAATCGAAGACGATAAACGGCTGACAAGACTGGTCCAGCAGGTGCTGGAAGAAGAAGGCTTCAACGTCGATGTTGCCCACGACGGCGACATTGGCCTGGAACTGGCCCTGCGCGGCGTGCACGACGTGGCGATCATCGACTGGATGCTGCCCGGCAAGGACGGCCCGGCGATCACGCGCACCATCCGGGCGGCGAAATTATCGCTGCCGATCTTGATGCTGACGGCGCGCGGCCAGGTCGAGGACCGCGTCTCGGGTTTGAACAGCGGGGCCGACGATTACATGGTCAAGCCGTTCTCTTTCGATGAATTAGTAGCACGTGTGCACGCTCTGGGGCGGCGGGTAGGCTCAACGCTTGGCGACACCTGGGAACTGCGCGTCGGCCAGATCGTTTTGGATTTGCGCTCGCATTCCGCCCGGCGCGGCGAGCAAAGCCTGGACCTCACCAAGACCGAATGGAGCCTGCTCGAATACCTGCTGCGCCACCCCGGCCAAACCCTGACACGCCGCAACATTATCGACTACGTCTGGTCCTACGAGAACGATGTGCAGCCCACCATGGTGGATGTTTACATTTCTTATCTGCGCGCCAAGCTCAACATCCCCGGCCTGAAAGACCCCATCCAGACCGTACGCGGCGTGGGCTATCGCCTGGAAATCAAAGATGCTTAACCGCCTGCGTATCCAACTCACTGCCACGTTTTTGCTGGCGACGTTTGCATTGGTCGTGCTGATCGGCGGTGGTTCCTATTATTTCCTATGGCGCTATTTCAAAAACACCATCGACCTGAGTTTGCAGCACCGCATGGCAAGCCAGTTCCAATTGTTTGGCGTCGAATTACCGCCCAGCCTGTTAGAAGCCGAGCGCACCTGGTTCGAAACCCAGACCAACCTGGCCGCCAACCAGGCCATCCCGCTCAATCCCAACGATCCCGATTATGAAGACCTGTTCGAACAAGAACGCGAAGCGGAATATGAAACCGAACGCGGCGAACATGCCTACGAATCCGACCTATCCGCCGTCTTTGTTTTCCCGCTCGACGCTTCCGGCCAGTTGCTCTTCGACCCCAATCCTTACCCGGTCCCATTAGAGCCGGACGTCGAGTCCGGCCTGGCCGCTCTTGAAACCGGCTTCGACTGGCACACCGTCACCCTGGACGATGGCACGCGCGTGCGCCTGTTGAGCTACCGCACGGCTGACCCCGGAGCACCGGCCGTCTTACAGCTGGGTCGCCTGTTGACCGACCAGGACCGCGTGCTGCGCCAACTGCTGGTAGGCATTATCATCGTGGGTGGGTTCAGTTTCCTGCTGGTTGGAGGGGGAAGCTGGCAGTTGGCCGGACGCACACTCGGCCCGGCCCAGAAAGCCTGGGACCAGCAGCAGGCCTTCATCGCCAACGCCTCGCACGAGCTGCGCACTCCCCTGACCCTAATCCGCGCCAGCACCGAAGTTGCCTTACGGCATACCCCGGTAGAAAAAGAAGCCGGGCTGCTGCGCGATGTGCTGGACGAATGCGATTACATGGACGATCTGGTGGAAGACTTGCTGCTGCTTTCCCGGCTGGATGCCGGGCACCTGGAATTGCAGCGCGAGGAAGTCGCGCTGGAGAACCTACTGGGTGACATCGAACGCCAGATCAGGCCGCTGGCCGAACAAAGAGGCATCCAGGTGAGTTGTCAGGCAGGGGATGTACAGGTCTATGGCGACCGTACGCGCCTGCGCCAGGTATTGCTGATCCTGCTGGATAATGCCATCCAGCATACACCCTCCGGCGGTGCGATCCGGTTGGAAGTATTGCCCGGAAACAAACAGGTGCAGATCGTGATCGCAGATAACGGCAGCGGCATCCCGGCCGAACACCTGCTGCACCTCTTTGAACGTTTCTATCAGGTCAAGTCCGAGTGGGATGAGGGCACACGCAGTAATGGACTGGGGTTGTCGATTGCCAAAAGACTGATCGAAGCCCATGCCGGCAGCATCCAGGTAGACAGCCGGGAGGGTGAAGGCACGCGCGTCACCATCACCCTGTCCAAAGACACCGCCTAGACAAACATATATCAAAAACCGGGCTTTTGTAACAAACTCGGTTTCTCAATTTATCCTTATTCAGCAACTTCGATACTCGGCGGGTAAAGCACGCACCCGGGCGGACGCTCGCCGCGGCGCACACCCGCACAATATGCTTGGATGGTCTCATTTTCCTCATCCAGGATATGAATCATCCCGGCATCCCAGGTAGTCAACTCGCTCGCATAAGGCAAATCGATATATTCCCTGACCGCGTGTGCATTGGGGTGGAGCGGCAGGTTGAGCGTGTCAGATTCCCCATCCCCAGCCTTGGCATGCAAATATTGCAGCAGCAATTGCGTTGCGGCCTTATCCCTGGCGAGGAACATTTTCACAGCCGTGGGGTCGTGCTTGCTGTAACGCAGGTATCCGATGCGTTCGCCATCCTGCGCCACAATCGTACTGATGATATGTTCGACGTGCGTGATCCAGTCCAAGATCGAAGCGCCCGGTACAATGGACAGGTCGACATCGTGGAACCAGTCCCGCCACATCGCGCGCAGGAACTCAATATCTTCCAGCCCCACAAGGCGTTCCTCCAATTGAGTCTCGCCCGCCGGAATATCGGCGCGCTTCATCTTCAGGGAGCACGCTCCAAACATATTGGTCTGGTAACCAAAACGCGGATAGTAACTGGGATGCCCCAGCAGGAAGGCGAAGGTATGGCCTTTCTCACGAGCAATCCGGTGGCCGTGGTCGATCAGCGCCCCGCCAACACCCGTTTTCTGGTGAGTGGGGGCAACAGCAATCGGTCCCAACGATACCGCCGGGAGTTCTTGCCCGCCAACCAGCATAGCGAAGGGATAGAACAGGGCATGACCAACTACCTCACCTGCCACCTCAGCCACCAATGACAGTTCCGGGTCGAAATCGGGGCTGTGGCGCAGCCCATCCACCATCGCAAACTCGGATACGAACGATTTGCTTTGCGGTTCCCGGATATAGGCTGCGAAGGCCAGCGCGTTGATCTCGGCGATGCGAGCATAATCGGTGATCTTTTCAGCGCGAATGGTGATCTTCACTATGCGATCACAACCTCATGTCCGGTACAGCTGCTTTCATAAAGCGCTTGCAGGACTTTGGTGACCTGCAAGGATTGCTCGGCCGGAACCGGCGAAGTTCCACCATTGCGGATGGCCTGAGCAAACGCCTCGATCTCCTGATGATGGGGGCGAATCTTATCTTCGGTCAGCTTCAAGCTGACGTCATAATGCTGCTTGACCTGATTATCGGTCTGGTACAGCCCGGCGCTCGGCCAATGGGCGCCGCCGTTGGTGCCGTACAGCCAGGTCTGGTAATCTTCGGGCGGATTGTGGTGCAGCATCCAACTGACTTCCAGCACCAATGTAGCGCCGTTCTCGAAGCGAATGAAACCGGCCGAGAATTCGTCCACATCGATATCAGCAGGGATATCGCCGCCCCAGACGCTGAATGCGCCGTCCTGTTTGGCAAGTTCGGTGCGGGTCACACCGCTGACCGCAACCGGCTGGGGATTACCCATGAACCACATCGCCAGGTCGAGCACATGCACGCCCAGGTCCAGGTTTACGCCCCCAGCGCTGATGTCTTTATAGATGAAGGTCGGGCGGGTTGGTACGCCGGAACGCCGCAGCCACCAGGCCCGGGCGTGGTAAATATCGCCCAGGGCACCTTTGGCGATTTCTTGCTTGATGGCTTGGGCCGCGCCGGTGAAACGGAAATGCTGCCCGGTCATCAGCAGCTTGCCGCTGCGGTCGCGGGCGGCGATCATTTTTTCGATCTCGGCGACGGTCGGGGCCAGTGGTTTCTCACACAGCACGTGCTTACCGGCTTCCAGGGCCGCCACAGTAAAATCGGTGTGAAAGCGATTGGGAGTGCAGATATCGATCACATCGATGTCAGGGTCATCGATTAATTCGGAAGGCTCAGTAGTCAAATTGGCAACGCCGTATTCCGTCTGCCAGCGTTCCAGCATGGCCGGATTGATGTCGCTCCCGGCCACTACCCTGGCGTTTTCCACCCGTTCCCAACCACTGTGATGCAGGTTAGCAATTCCTCCCAGCCCGATAATGCCGATGTTAAGCTTGTCTGTCATGTTCTATCCTTTGTGAATGTGAAAGTGATGTTTATCGAAAGCCGAGAAATTATACCGCTATCCAGGTCGGCATGGATCAAAAAACGATTTGCTGCAACCGGATGGGCACGTAAATCAGGATGTCCACCGCCAGGGCCAGCGACACGAACCAGTTCAGCCCGTTTTGCAGCTTAGCGGTGGGAATCTGCTTACCCAGCAGGCGCACGCTTTCTACTCCCGCCAGCATCTTGTCTACTGCCAGGAAAACAGCGAACATGAACGACACAAACAGGGCAAACGTAAAGCGTTGGTTTTCACCGCCGCCAATCGGGTAGTACCAGGCAATCGAGAAGATGTATCCCGCAAAATAAAGCCCGCTGAAAACGATCAAGGCAAGCTGAGCGCGGATCAGGGCTTGATTCTGCCGCCAGAGCAACACAGTCAACACCAGCAGGACAGCCAGATAGAACAGGTGGAAATTGAACAGTCCGTAGCCCGACCATAACGTGCGGGCTTGCAGTCCCAGGCCAATGCGGATGCGCTCCAAGATTTGGGCAGGGGTATGTTCGCGCAGGTACTTTTGCAGGCTGGGGATCTCATCCGGCGGCATATTCGGCCAGCCCTCGCCCTCACCGTGCGCCCGGGTACCCTGCTTGGCTTCGGTGAAAGTGTCGTACCATATGTAAAAGGTGGTGTTGACGTTGAAGAAGTACTTGCCCCAGATCTGTTTGCTTTCCTGGAGATAGGGAGAAAGCACGCCCAGGAAAGTGACCAGCAGCAGGGCAAAACTCGCCCAGCGGATCAGTGTGGCCCGTACGTTCCCACCGCCAGGCTGCTCACTTTTGCGGCGATTATAGAATGTATACAGTTCCTTGAGCGGGAACATGACCACGAACAAGAAGACAGCCGGTAAGACCGAAGCCTTGGTCAGATGCCCCAACGCCAGGAACAGGCCGCCAAGCAGCGCCCGCAGGAAAGTAGGCGCGGCCAGCATTTTGCCAAGGTACAAAAATCCCAGGAAGGCGAAGAAATAATACAACAACTCCGGCTGCAGGTATCCAGCGCGGTAGACGAAGGCCGAGAAGGCCACAATCAAGAAAAGATTGATACCTTCGTGTCGCCCGAAATACTTGCGGAAGATCGGGTAAAGCACAGCCAGCAGCAGCATCGAGAGCACGATGTTGAGCTGCTTACCAATCATGAAAATCTGATCTATCGGACGTTTTGGATCAAGGAAAAAGGCTTGCAGATAAGCATAAAGCGGCATCTGGTTTCGGCCGCCGGTATCCGTAAAGCCGGAGGCCAACACGCGATGGGCAAAGGAGATGAACACATCCTGGTCGCTGCGGCTCGAGAACCGGTTGATGTAGGCAGCATGATAGCTGGCGGAAGCATAATAGTACACCGCCAGTAGGCCACCGAGCATAACGAACAATGCGTTTTGCCATTCTTTCGGTTCAGTTTGATAGCTGGCAAGGATAAAGAAATGCAGGCATGCCACTGCAAAGAAAAACACGACCGGATACAGGCGCGTCGCCACCGGCAAATACGCTTCCGGGATATAGGTCCGAGTGAGGAAAGCCAGCAGGCCAACCGCAATGCCCAAGCCGGAAAGATACAACACCGGGCGCGCCCACCGGGAGGTCAACTTTGCCCACAACCCCACGGCTTTTTGATACCAGTCGGTATGCCTCAAACTGCCAATCGCGAGCGTCAGGAAGCCCAAGAATGCCAACGAAATGATGAAAATGAAGACAAAGCGCGTGGTGGAATAGCCAAAGAAGCGGCTGTTATTCGGGTCACTCGGAATAAACAATAAAATCCCACTGCTGACCAAGGCTTCCAATGCAAGCAGGTAAATGCTGAGACGGTATCGGCGCTGTTCTTTCGGCTCCATAAATGCACAGACTCCGGGCTGGTATTGGGCAAATGCCCTTGTAAGCAATTCCCTTTTGCAACATATTTTGGGTATTTACTTGCAAAAGAACCGCCTCATTATAAATTGTTTTCAGGGGAAGTAGTAGCTGGTTAAACGGAAACGAGAGCCATGAAGACTCTCGCAATTCTCGTTGAACGCTGTTTTTACCCCTTGGCTTCCTAATTCTCTCGGGTAAAGTAATAAGTTACTGCGCTGCCTGCCAGGCCAGAGATCACCGGCAACCAGGTAGTGAAAACATCGGAAAGCATGCTCACCGCCTCCTGATTCCCACCGAGAACCAAAATGACAACCGCAATATAATGTCCTACCACAGAAGCAGCCATCAGGATCACCAGCAAATATGCCAGGCGACGAGTGGTCAATGCCTGGGCTTGCTTTAGCCCAGTCTCGACCAGCGTATCTGCATCTGTAACCTCACCCCCCTCGATCACGTCGCCTTCACCCTCCCCAATGATTAATTCAACGCTCTCCTCGAACTCACTCATGGCTACGATCTCTTCATCGCCTGGAGGTGCGGCACGATCACGACTTTCTCTTCACCGGTCTTGGGGTTGCGCACCACGATCTCACTGAAACCATCCTTGGCCTGTTCTTGCAAAGTATTGCTGATCTGCAAGGATTCGCGCACCGTGTCGGCCATAGAGGAGAACTGGCCTTCCTCGGTCATTTTTTCCAGCGTATTTAAACTGCGGGCATCGAAAGTAAAGGCTACACGTTTACTCTTGGGCATTTCTAGCTCCTTTCTATAGGTGATTCACCTATATTATACAATCTGATACATATCTTGTCAATGATATGATGCCGAATTTGACACAATTCTTACACAATATTCGATGCCTTTTTTAGACCATACAGCTAAATATACACCATGCAGCCGCGCGCTTCAAGCTGCGAAAGCCATTGCGGCCGCGCCGCCAGCTTGTTCCAACGTAAATCCAGTTTGGTCAGCGCCTCCAAGTTAGTGATACTGTCGGGAAGTGCGGTTAGCCGGTTTGCTCTCAGGTCCAGTTCATCAAGATTTCTCAAGTTACCAATCGTCGCAGGGAGGGAGACCAAGTAGTTGTTACGTAAGTGTAGTTTTTTCAGACTCTGCAAATCACCAAGTGACTCCGGGAGCGAAGTAAGCTGATTCCCCATCACATGCAGTTCGCTTAACTGCGACAGGAGCCCAAGCGATTGCGGCAGTGTCACCAACTGGTTGTTATACAGCCGCAATTCAACCAGGCTTTCCAATTGCCCCAACCATTCAGGCAGCGCGCTTAGTTGGTTGTCGGTACAGTTCAGATAGCGCAACGCCTTGAGATTCGCCATTGATTCGGGCAAGGCCGTCAGGTAAGAGTCGCTGGCGTAGAGGATGCGCAGGTTTGTCAAACTGCCGATGGTTTCAGGCAAGGTGGTGAGAGCGTTATGCCCCAAATCCAGGATTTCGAGCCGGGTCAGGTTGCCGATCGTATCCGGCAATACAGCCAGGTCGCTGTTGTGCACGTAAAGCTGGGTGAGGTGCTTGAGATCATCAATTTCATCAGGCAAGCTCACCAATGGATTCTCTCCCAGGTATAAGACTTGCATGTTCTGCAACTGCCAGAACGATGTGGGCAGCGAGCGCAGCCGATTGCCGCGCAGGCTCAATTCCCTGAGATTTGCCAGCTTGCCAATTGCGCCGGGCAGCGCTGTCAACTGATTGCCGTAGACATACAAAACTTCCAGCCGCCCCAACCGGTCAATGTCCTCCGGCAAGTCTGTTAGCAGGTTTTCATCGAGATGCAGTTCGGTGAGTTTGGGCAAAGCCAGAATCGCTTCGGGTAAGGTAGCGATACGGTTGCCATCCAGGTACAGTTTTTCAAGGTGGGTCAGGTTGCCAAACGCGGCCGGGAAATGGGTAATCTGGTTGCCCGTCAAATCCAGGTGCCGGAGTTGAGATAAGCTGCCAAGCGACTCTGGAAGATCGGCCAGGCCACAATCACGCATAGCGAGGGCAGCAACACGCCCATCTTCAAGGGCATAGCCGCGCAGCACCTGCCTGGCATCAAACTCAGCCATCTCCCGCCGCTCGAAAGCAAGGCCAGCCTCAATCAACGCGCCCAGTGCTTCGAGCACGTCGCTTTCTAAAAATTGGAGTGGTTCGCCCATCGGCATAATTTTCTCCTGCACTGGTTGGGTGATTCGAATTGTAACAAAATTACGGAAATGGAATAAAATCAATCAAAGCTTTGCATCAAGTACAATCAAGTCATTAGCTGGATTGGAGAAACATGTGAGCACCCCCAAAGAAAAAGTCCACCTGACCGCAGCGCAGGAAACCCTGTTGATCACGCTCTATGCCAAGGCCGTTGCCTGCCCGGAAGTGCTGTTTTCCGATCCTAAAGGCAAGGAAATTATCGCCCAGATCGAGTATGATTTCGAGCAGCTCAAGGTGCCAACCGGCACCCGGCTGACGGTGTGCATGCGCGCCAAACAAATCGATGGCTACGTGCGTGCCTTCCTGGCTGAACACCCCAATGCTATCGTGCTGCACTTGGGCTGCGGCCTGGACACACGCTTCTCACGCGTCGACAACGGGGAGATGGACTGGTACGACCTGGATTTGCCGGACGTGATCGAACTCAAGCGCAAGTTCTTCACCGAAAGTGAGCGCTATCATCTGATCGCTTCTTCGGTCACCGACCTGGCCTGGCTGGAGCAAATCTCACCCCAGGGCCGCCCGGTGATGGTGATCGCCGAGGGGCTGTTCATGTACTTGCATGAAGCAGATGTCAAAGCACTGCTCCACCGCTTCAAGGCAGATTTCCCCGGCTGCCACCTGGTTTTCGATGCTTTCAGCGAATTGACCGCCAGCAAAGTTTCAGCCAATCCCTCGCTCAAGAAAACCGGGGCGGTGATACATTGGGGCATCGATGACCCCCTGGAAATCGAAACCTGGGAAGCCGGTATCCATTTACAAGAGGAATGGTTCTTCACACAATCCGAGGATATTCCCAAGCTGGGGCTGGGCAACCGCCTGATGTTCAAGCTTACCGGGTTGTTCATGCTGGCGAAGCGCGCCCACCGTTTGCTGTATTACATCCTGGACTAAGCGGAGCTTGCCCTAATCATCTTCTTCTGGTTCGAAGATTTCCTCGATGGCGCGTTCGAACAAGGCCGCGACCTTGAAAGCCAGCGGCAGGCTGGGGTCATATTTGCCGTTCTCGATGGCGTTGACAGTCTGGCGGGAAACGGCCAATTTTTCGGCCAGGTCGCCCTGCGTCCAATCACGTTCGGCGCGTAATACCTTGAGTGAGTTTTTCATCGGTAACGCCTCTCCGCAAAAACCACCCCAACGAACCACAGGAAAGCGCACAAGGGCAGCACAAACATCAAATTGACGTGCGGTGCCCCGGCATATTCCAGGAAGCCATACGTAAATGTCAGCAGTGCTGTGCCACCCAAGCTGAAGGTCAAGGCCTCCAACTGAACCTGGCGCTGAAACTCGTCCAGGTCTCCCACTGCTTGAGCAAAAGCTTTGACCGCAAAGAACATCGGCACCACCGGGACCAAGAAGATGAAATAGCGCAGTGAGGTGTCTACAATGATATTGCGCGTTTCGGTCTGGTCGGCCAGCAAAGCCATACCCATGATCGTCAGCGGAAGTAAAACCACGAACGCTGCCATGGCAGCCACAAATTTTTTGAAGTGCTTATTCTTGAACGTCTGCATCGATCATCACCTCCAATTGGATGATATATAGATTGTAAAGCAAACTTTACAATAAGTCAAGTTAACTTTACTCACGCTTTCAACTCCAGGACGATTAAACAAAAAGGCCGGAAGCATACTCCCGGCCAATGAGTCTTTAAATTTGCTGGATCAGGGCAATCTCCACACCTTGATCTGGTCGACGATGTAGGTGAAGTTCTGCGTATTCCAGGCGTTGACGAACAGTCCAAAGCGTCCGTCGGTGTAGCTGTCATCATATACCGGCAAGGGGGTGAGTAATTCGCCGTTAGCATAGATCGAAATCGCATTATCTTCCAGCAACACCCCCACCCGATTGGTCTTATTGGCGCCATCGCGCAGCGCGTCGGTTTCCGTCCACAGCAGTAAGGCTTCAGCGGTGTACGGGTTCAAGCTGTCCAGCCGGTTGACGGCGTAGTTCCCGTCACATGAGAACAAGACCATATAACCCTGCGCCGAGTCGCCCGGCCGCGTGCCGCGCGTGATGAAGCCATAGTGGTCCTTGCCGGAGCACTGCTCTGTGGTCACACTCATCTCAGCGTAGAAATTGGATAAGATCGGCCAGGTGAACCACCACGTATCCCACTGCACATTCTTGCCGGTCACGTACAGGTCGCCGTCCAGCGCTTCCATTTTGAGGTTGTCGGTATCCGGCAAGGGATTGGCAAAACTTGTCCAGGTCTCGCTGCTTGGGAAAACCAACTGCGGGATGCCGTAGACCTGCTCCGGGTCAAAGAGCGCCTGGCCGGAGGGTTCATCATCTTCCCCGACCGCCTCGCTGGTTGGCAAGGGGGTGGGCTCATCACCCGGGTCAGTGTCGAATTCGGTCGTGGGGGTCACGTCATCGGCCGCGCTTTCCGCGGTGGCTTCGGCTTCCAGGTCATCTTCCGGGGTTTCCTCCGCTTCCTGGTCTTCCTCAACCTCCTCCGGGGTAGGCGAAGCATCACCGATCACAGCTTTGGGGGTATTGGTCGGTGAAGGAATCGCGGTTTCGGTGGCGTCAGGCAGCACGATGGCGGTGGGCGGTTGGTCTTCCACCGGCGTGAATGTTGCCGGAACCGGGGCCGGTTTCTGGCAGGCAACGAGCAATATCGCAAACAAAACAAACAAGCTGACTTTCTTCATCACGCCTCTTTATATACCAAAGATCAATCAACTTCTTTTTAGACTATACTCTAAAAACTCAATAGTAGCAAATTATTTATCCAAAAGAATCAATTAATAATTCACCAATTCTGGACCAATAATTGGATTCGGCGCTTGTGGCCCTAATTCTCTTATAAAATTCGAGGCTATCGTAGGCACTAGTTCTCTATTGCCACCTCTTCCTACCCTAGCTCCCATTTGATACGCTAAATTTCTTGGTATCATTATAGAATTTGAAATTACAAGGCTCTGTTTCGCTCGTGTAATTGCTACATAAAAAAGTCGGCGTTGTTCTTCAATAATTCGTTGAGTTTCTTGTGGTGATAAACCACTATCAAAGGACGGAATTAAACCTTGAATACAACCTAAAACAAAAACATGGTCGGCAGAAAGTCCTTTTGATTTTTGCAAACTCATCACACGAACGTACTCAACTTCTGAAGGAAGTTCAGGCTGAGTAATGTTTAATCGAAGGGTATTAATTATTGTATCTAGTGTCCACTCATCATCGGATAAATTATTTTCTGCAATTGAGCGAATCATTTCAGTCCAATCTTCACTAAGAGGAAAAACAAAGTCAAATTTTTCTCTGTCAGTAAACTCCTCAATTTGAGTTAGGGACTGTCGTAATAAAAGATATCTATCCTGAATATTTCTAGTGTTAGGGATATTTACGTCTCCATTTACTATTAATTCTAATACATCTATTGGTTCCACATTTTGATCTACACAATATTCTCGTAAACGATTGTATTCATTTGTACGAAGACTCGGGCTCCCAAAACCTAACCATGAACGTAATGCAACTCTATCATGAAGATTAACTAAGAGAGCCAATAAGGAGAATGCTTCCTGAGTTCTACATGTTTCCAATTGTTTTGGATTACCGTCAAACACCTCCTCTGAAAAGAAGCTATGTGCATTACAGCCTCTTTGTATCAAAAAGTCACGAATCATATACCCTAAATGACGTCTAGGAGATAATACTAATACTTGCCCCGCTTCCATCTCGCCTTCATTGATTTTCCTACAAATATAATTTGCAATACCATCAGCTTCCATTTCAATCGTAGGCCATTGGGCAATTAAAACATTGCCGTCTATATTGCCTTGACGTGGTAGTAAGTCCCTGTCTGATCTTCGAACGTTATTATGAATGAGGTGATTTGCCATTAATACAATACGAGTAGGGCATCTTCGGCATTCATCTATTGGTATGTCGATAGTATTATCATGTGTTTGATTAAATTCTATAATACCTTCTGGATGAGCATGCCTTAAAGATTCATAAATAGATTGATCTTCGTCTCCAATAACAGTTAAAGCACAATTTTCACTTATCAAATCTAATAACACTATGTTTGCACTTTAAAAGCAGAATAAGATAGGCATGGACTTCGAAATCCAGGATAATTAGGTTTGCGAGAACCAAAAAT
>JAFGRA010000291.1 GCA_016935415.1 Anaerolineales bacterium | reverse complement strand
TGTAGTCATGAGTTTGCCTCCTATGGTCTCGTAACCTATAGTTTGGCTTGCTCATGACTTTTTGTCAACTAGCACCATTGGTTACTAGCATAACGCTCGTTTTCCATTCCCGTTTCTGAGAATGGCAATACTCTGAAATCCAGTTTTGGTTTGATAAACTTTATTTCTAATTCTTTAATTCTTTTTTCTTGCCATTTATAAATTTCTTCAGGAATATCCTTATAATTCCACTTTAGATACAATACTATTATTGATATTGAAGTAGGAATTAATCCGGTTAGCAGAGATATAAACTCATCTCTAGATATAGCATAAACTAAACCGCCAGAAAAGCCGCCCACAATCAGTAATCCCAGCCATCCCAGCTCATTAAATATTTTTACCTTTAATTTCTTCCTAGCTTTCTCGGCGACAATTTTTCTATATTCACTTTTTCCCATAACGCCCTCCCCTGATTGGAGTACAATGGATTTATCTCATTATATTCCAAGATTTGACTTTCGGTATACTTGCCAACTCTTATTCTTTTCCAATTCGTTTGTAAGGTACATACATCAAACCCGCGGCCACTTTCTTTGCTCAACCATCCTCTATATCAAGTAAATATTGCCGCCAAGCTCGATATTGGGTATAATGCAAGGCGCACGATAAAACTGCGGGTGTCGCCAAGTGGTAAGGCATCAGCTTCCCAAGCTGACATTCACGGGTTCGAATCCCGTCACCCGCTCTAAATTTTCTTCTCCCCCATCTAATCCCCCAACCCATTCTCATTAGTTGCCTGCTTCCTCAATACGTTTTTCTCCTAAAAATTGGAACCCTACAAAACTTGACTTTCGTATTCCGTCCTTATACAATAAAAACATATCTCATTGGAAAAATTCGTAAAAGGAGATGAAGCCATGGGCGATAAGAATGGTAGTCGCGACAAAGGCAAAAAGGAAAACAAGAAGAAAGCAAAACACACCATCATGGAAAAGCGCAAACTCAAGCAAGAAAAGAAGAAGTCCAAATAGTGGCTTAGCTTTCCCATTCCCCCCATCAATCCAAATAGAGCCGCCAGTATTGGCGGCTCGTTTGTAGTCTGTGTAGCCTGACTACTGGAAAACCTTGCCGTCCGGCAGGGTTGCCCCATCCAGGGAAGACGCCGCCGCAAGCTGTTCCGGGGTCACCTTTGCACCGGTCAGGTTAGCCTTGCTCAAGTCGGCATCTCGCAATTTTGCACTGGTCAAGTTGGTATGGCGCAGGTCGGCCTGGCGTAAATCGGCGCCGATCAGATTTACCCCCACCAAATACGAACTTTGCAAATTGGCTTCGATCAACTTGGCGAACTCAAGTGTCGCCCCCCACAATTTTGCATGCTGCAAGTTGGCGGCTTCCAGATTAGCAACTTCAAAGATAACATCTTGCATCTGGGCATATTCCAGATTAGCTTCCCCCAGGTAGGCACCTTCAAAGTTGGCATCCTGCATCTTGGCATAGTTCAATTGTGCGTAAGCCAGATTGGCGAAATTCAGCCTGGCCCCTAACATTTCCGCGCCGGTCAGCACCGCGCTCTCCAGGTCGGCATCACGCAGGATCGTGCGAGTCAGGTTGGCATATTTCAAGACCGCACCGCGTAGATCGATGTTGCTCAGATCCAAACCGGACAAGTCGGCCTTTGGCAAATTTGGCGCTCCCGGCTGCCTCGCCAGGAATTGTTCCAATTGTACCCGGGTCATTTTTGCCATCGTCAGTACCCTTTATAAGAGAAAACCCATCTAATTCATCAATGCTATGTTCATATTATATCGATAATATTCGATTTTACATGACAAATAAATTACCAATCTACTACTCATCTTCTCGTGGTATAACGAGGAACTGACCGTTTATGCCCTATGAAAAAATCCAAAACCTTACGGTCAGTTACCTGGAAAGGATTTCCACATGAAATCATTTAAATATATACCGTTCGGCCTGATGCTGGTGCTGCTGCTGGGCGCCTGCGGGGGCACAGCCGACACCACCGCCGAGCAAACGCCCCAGGATGCCGCCTACACCGCCGCCGCCCAGACGCTGGAAGTTGAACTCGCTCTGGCCCTGACCCAAAACGCGCAGCAAACCTTGGAAGCTGAGAACGAAAGCCTCAGCCAGATGGTCGAAACCCAGGCCGCTCAACTGACCGAACAGGCCAACCAGCCCCCGGTTCAGGCTGTGGAGGACGAAGATAGCGCCGACACCCCAGAACCAACCCTCGCCACCGAGCCACAGATCAATGTGGTTGCCGAAACACAGTGCCGCCAGAGTTCGAGCGTGTCCGCCTCCGTCCTCGAGGACCTTACCCCCGGACAGAAACTCACCCCGCTAGGCCGCAGCCCCGATAATCTGTGGTGGGCGGTCGCAGCCCCTTCCGACCCCGACCGGCAATGCTGGGTCGCCTGGAATGAAAACATCGAACTGCAAGGCATCGTTTTCGAGTTGCCAACCGTCGCGCCGCCCACAACTCCCACCAACACCCCCTGGCCGACGCCGGAAGGCGGGGTAGCTTTCTCTTATTCTCACAAAGGCACCTGCGGGGGTGCAGAATATGGCTTCTTCGAGATCACTAACCTAAACGACTTCGCCTTCGAATCGATGAGCATCCGGGTGCGCGATATCACCGCTGACTATTCCGTCGGTTCAGCGGACAGCAACAACCCCTTCCTGCCCAACGGCAACGGCTGTGCGGGCGGCAACAGCACCCTGCCTGCCTACGGCCGGGCCTTTATCGCAGTCCCATTCGGCAAAACCCAGCAAGACAATCGCAACCGGGCCATCATCACCCTCTGCTCCGAAAACGGCCAGCGCGGAAACTGCGTAAGTGCCGCGACCATCTTCAAACCTTAACAAAATCGACCAAAATCACCCCAGAGGTAATCGCCCAATTCCGATGCGATTACCTCTTTTTTGTTTACGGGGAAACAAAATTGCCACCTTCCAGGAATCCCAAATGATTTACTCATGAACCTTTCCAAAACGTAAGTCACTTTTCCCGTTTTTTTGTTTTAATATTAAAGAAGCACAAGCGGAAAGAAGGCCGATTGCAATACATTTAGAATGGGCAGGGAAATTGCAACGGTTGTGTCATGGCACAGTAATTCAATGATGCTACAATCTAACTAGGAGGCTTGTACCGAATATGACAGATACAACGAACATACTCTACGTTGAAGACAACCCAGACAATCGGTTGTTGATCCAACGGATTCTTAGGGCTGAAGGGTATCATGTCTTGTTTGCCGAAAATGCAGAGCAAGCATTGAATAGTGCCGAAAAAGAAAAAATCGACCTTATCCTGATGGATATCAACCTGCCAGATGTCGATGGGTACACACTCACCAACCAGATGAGGCAACTCCCTCAATTGCAAAAAATCCCGATCCTGGCGCTTACCGCCAACGTGATGAAGGGCGATCGGGAGCGGAGCCTGGAAGCCGGTTGCGATGGATACATTCAAAAACCTGTTGATGTAGATACGCTCCCCAACCAGATCAACGCTTATTTGAAGAGGTAAGTATGTCAGAGACCCGGGCTGAGAGAAAGCCAATTAATCCAAAAGACGCTACGGTGTTAGTTGTTGAAGATAACGTCTCGAATTTTGTCCTGATTGCCCGCATGTTGGGCTATATGGGCATCCACTGCGAATGGAAAACATCCGGGTATGAAGTCGTGGAATACGCCGACACATTGCCACGCCTCGACCTGGTTTTAATGGATATTCGCCTGCCCTATGAAGACGGTTACGGAGCGCTGAAAAAGATCCGTAGTTCGCAAACCTTAAAAGATACTCTGGTCGTGGCGGTAACTGCTGAGGCCAGTGTGGAGCAAATGAACAAATCCAGAGCGTCCGGTTTCGATGGTTTCCTTGGGAAACCACTCGACCCCGATCGCTTTCCAGAACAAATCCGCAGGATATTGGAAGGCGAAGACGTCTGGGAAATGGGATAAACCTAAGGGCCTTTTATGGACAACCACGCACTTCCTGTAACTTACGTACTCGAAGCTAATCGTTTCCGAGGTCGACTGACACGGAAATTTTTGTTCGTATTGATCCCGCTTTTTGTGCTGACCGTGCTGGTCATCAGCTTCGTCTTGCTCTCAGGTATCAACGACATCGTCCAAGACCAAGTTACCCGACAAGCGGTTATTTTCCAGACGCAGAAGACTGCCGAGTTGGAAGAATGGGCAACCCAGAAACAAACCAATCTGGCCGCCATCGTCAGTGACGCCGACATTTCAACTGCAATTGACACACTTACCAGCACAAGCAGCTCAAGTGACCAATTCACGGCCGCCCGCAGTATGCTTCTCCAAGAATTTGGCGGGCTAAAGGGAACAAACGATAATCTACTCTTCGAAGATTTCTTCATTTTGAATACTAGCGGGAGAATCGTAGCTGCATCCGATGAGGAATGGGAAGGCCTGAACCTGGAAGATGAGCTTTATTATCATCTAAACCTGACCGAACCAGAGCCGAATTCATTTGTACTGCGTTCCCCTGCTCCCTTTGAAAACGTAAGACTGGCGCTAATGACAAGTGAGCCGGTTTTCGATTCTGCGGGCAACTACATGGGAACGCTCGTTGGCATGAGCGATTACCAATCGGTCCTGACCGTAATCAATAAAAACCGCGAGATATTCTCAAGCAGCATCATTTATTTCATCCTCGGCGAAAACCAATTGGTCGGTTTCCGCGAGGATTCGGATACCTTGAGCGCCCTTGCCCCCACCGAAGATCATACTGAGATCATCATCCCGGCAATCAGCGCAAAGCAAACCGGTGCAGCCGTAATCGAATCATTCGAAGGCGATACCAGCGTTTCCGCATATACCTGGCTGCCACTTTACCAGGCCGGTTTTGTGATCGAAATCCCTGATTACGCTTACAATCTGCCCATTTATTCCTTGATCGCCATTGCCGGTGGTGTCCTAGCCGCCGCTTTATTATTGATCCTGCTTGCAATTAATTTGCTCATGCAAAACACCACAAAGCCCATTCTAGACCTGGCGAAGGCTTCCCAATTGATCTCAGACGGCAAATGGAGTGTGCGCCCGCAAATCGAACGCGCCGACGAAATCGGTTTTCTGGCTGAAAGATTCAACGCCATGCTCGATACGGTCAGCGGCAACGTCAATACATTGGAATCCCAAATCCAGGAACGCACCCGGGAGATCGTGGCTGCTGCAGAAGTGGCCCAGATGGTTTCCTCCGCCCGCGACCTTGACGACCTGTTGCACCACACCGTCGAACTAATCAGCGAGCGATTTAGAGGCTATCACACCGCCATTTTCTTGTTGGATGATACCAAGGAAAACGCCATCGTCCGTGAAGCCAGCGGTTCGGCGGGCCGCAACCTAAAAGCGCAGGGCTTCAGCGTCCCGGTGAACGAATCATCCATCATCGGCTGGACCGCTAAAAACAAAACCATCCGGGTTGCGGCTAATGTCAAAGAAGACCCCACCTATATGGCGCACGAACTGTTGCCCGACACACTCTCCGAAATCGGCCTCCCGATCTATACCAACTCGGAAGTGTACGGCGTACTTGATATTCAAAGTTGGGAAGAAGATGCTTTCTCGCCAGAGATCATCGATGTACTGCGCACGCTTGCCAACCAGCTCGCTACCGCCATCCAGAACTTCCGTCTGTTAGAGGGTACCGCCATCGACTTGCAGGAAGTCAGCATTCTGTACCGCGGCAGTCACCAGATTGCCCAGGCCCAAACGCGTAACGCCGTCTTCGAATCCGCTACGATCACCATCCAGCAGACTTCCTTTATGAGTGCCATCTATACCTCAGACGGTGGCAGCTTCCAGTTGGTGACCAGTGAGACATCACCGCCGGTTTACGTCAGTTCCCTCCCCCGCACCCTGCACATTTCGGATGTACAGGTTATGCAGTACCTGCAGCCGAACATCCCTACCATCATCCGTGACGTCAACCAACCGGTGACCGCTATTCATAATGAGTTGCTCGAAGTACCCCGGCGCATTGAGTGTCAATCTGCTGCTTTCCTGCCAATCATGGAAAACGACCACTTGTCGGCCATTATGGTGCTTTCCTCACAAGAATGGGGAACACTCTCCCAAACCGCCCTGCAGCCTTATTCCAGCTTGGTGGCATTGATCACGACCGCGCTTGTCAAAGTCACTACCCTGACAAGCACACAACAACGCCTGATTGACCTGGAAACAGCAACCGACCTGAGCAGAACGGTTGCTTACGAAACCGACATGACAAAGCTCTATAAAGCTTTCCATGAAGAAATCGCTAAGGCCGTCGGTGAAGTTGATTTCTACATTGCGCTCTACCACGAAGAGACCAAACACCTTGAATTCCCCTACGTGATCGACGAAGGTGATCCGATCACCCTCGATCCAATTGCGCTCGGCGAAGGTCTAACTTCCGTTATCATCCGAACTGAGAAACCTTTGCTACTGACCGAAAATGCAGAAACTCGCGCCCGCTCAATGGGCGGTAAGGTAGCTGGGCACTGGGCAAAGTCCTGGCTGGGTGTTCCCCTGGTTGTAGAAGGTGAAATCATTGGAGCGCTGGTTATCCAGGATGTGAACACGGAACAGCGCTTTAGCCAGGAAGATGTGCGCCTGGTTAGCACCCTGAGTAACCAAATGGCAGCGACGATCCGCTCCACCCGCCAGCTGGAAGCCGCACATCAACGCGCCACCAATTTACAAACTGTGGCCGACATGGTGCGCAAACTCAGCCTGCCGCTGACCCGCCGCGATCAATTACTCCAAAAAACAGCCGAACTGCTGGAAGAACATTATCAGTTCACGCATTTTGGCATCTTCATGTTCAATGAAACTGGCGACAAGCTCGACCTGCAAGCCGGCACCGGCGAAGCCGGAGAAAGCATGTTAGCGGAAGGTTATTCCGTTACCGTCGGCGCGCCTTCCAACATCGGACAGTCAGCCGAAAAGCTGGAAGTATCGGCGATCAACGATGTAACCTTACGCCCCAACTACCGCTTCAATCCGCTCTTGCCGGACACCAAGTCGGATCTGTGCGTGCCCATCTTCTTCGGTGAAGACGCGCTTGGCATCATCAACATCCAGCACAACCAGCGCTTTGCTTTCACAACAAGTGTGATTGAAACCATCCAGGCGCTCGTCGAAGAACTCGTCGTACTGCTGGCAAACGCCGATCGATTCACCGAAAACGAAGAACAACTATCCCAGTATCATTTGGTCCAGCGCCTGGACAAAGCAATCAACGACGCGTCCGAAGCCGAAAAACTGTACCCCATCATCCATCATGAGATCAACGAGTTGGTCGGTGAAGTCGATTTCTACATCGCCATCTACGATGAAAAAACAGAACATATTGAGTTCCCCTACGTGTACGACGATGGTGAACTGGCCCAGATCGAAGCCATCCCGTTGGGAGACGGCTTGACCTCCGTAGTGATCCAAAGACGCAGGCCGGTCATGCTGGTTGAAGACGCACAGGTGCGCGCCCAATCCATGGGCGCCAAAGTTTCCGGTAACTGGGCCAAATCCTGGATGGGTGTGCCATTGATCTCCGGTGGCAGCGTGGTCGGGGTGATGACCCTGCAAGACCTACACCAGGAATACCGCTTTACGAAAGCCCATCTGGAGATTGTCACCACCATCGCCGATGTGCTCGCAAAAGTCGTCCAAAACAACCAGCTACTGAATGAATCCGAGCGCCGGGCGGTGCAATTGCAGACCGCGGCAGAGATCGCCCGCGAAACCAGCGCCACCATGGAACATGGCCGTCTGCTCGAACGCGCTGTGAACCTGATCCGTGACCGCTTCGATTTTTACCACGCCTCCGTCTTCCTGCTTGACAATGAAGAACGTTTCGCGGTCATTCGCGAATCAACCGGCGAGGCTGGCCGCCAGATGCTACTTAACGGACACCGGCTCGAAATCGGTTCGCAATCCATTATGGGGTACGTGACAGCAAACCGCAAACCACTGGTGGTAAATGACGTTGAGAAACAAACTTACCACCGTTTCAACCCGTTGCTGCCGGACACCAAATCCGAACTGGGTATCCCCCTGATCGCCGGTGACCGTTTGCTGGGCGCACTGGACGTGCAAAGCACGGAACGCTTTGCCTTCTCGCCCGACGATATCGAAGTGCTTCAAATTCTGGCCGATCAATTGGCAGTTGCCCTGGCGAACGCCGAGTTGTTTGCCGAAACTCAAGAACACCTGGCCCAACACCGCTTGATCCATCACGTCACTACCGTAGCCGCCTCCAGTTCAAGCATGGAAGATGCGCTTTCCAGCGCGGTGCAAGGCTTGCGGGTCACCCTGGGAGACCGGGTTTCCATCTTAATGCTCGATGCAGAAGACAACATCTTGCGGGTCACCTCAGCCGCCGGTTATGAAGAGAACGTACTGGGAATGAGCTTCGAAGTCGGCAGCGGTATTGCCGGTTGGGTCGCCGAACGCCGCGAACCCTTAACAGTCAATAATGTGCTGCAAGACCCACGTTACATTTCCGGCGACCCCAATGTCCGCTCTGAGTTAGCCGTTCCGCTGATCTACCGTGGTGAGCTGGTGGGTGTCCTGAACGTTGAGAGCGACCAGCTCAACGATTTCGACCAGCACGATCAGGACATTCTGGGGACACTGGCAGGCAGTCTGGCCGCCATTATCGTCAATGCCCGGCTGACCGAACGCCAGCGTATCCTGCTCGATGTTACCGATAAGATCCGCCGTTCGGTAAGTATGCAAACCATCCTGGAAACTACCGCAAATGAACTCCGTAAAACCTTGAAAACCCGGCGGGCCAGCATCCAGGTGAATTTGGAGCCGGTCGGTGGTACTGGGGCTGACACCGAAAACGGTAAGGAAGGTGTTGTATGAATCTGACAAGCCTGTTTGGAGCCGGCTCAACCGAGGATACCTCGCTTCAGACTTGGAGAGAGCGAGTTTTACAAGCTTTATTGTGGCTGCTGCTGGTAATAGGCAGTATCGCTTACATTACCAACGTAATCGACCTGATCGGCCAGCAAGCCTGGTCGCTGATCGTTGTGATTACCGTAGCCTACGTCTGGGTGTTGGTCATTACAGTTGTAAGCAGGCTGCCCTATCAAATCCGTGCCTATAGTGTATTGATTGTTTCCTATATCCTTGGACCTTTCTCATTATCCACATTTGCGTTGAGTGGTGATGGCCGTATCTGGCTGCTCTTCTTCGCCGTTTTCGGCACTGTATTGTTGGGCTGGCGCGTCGGAGCCATCTCCCTCCTGATTGTGATCGGTACGCATGCCTTGTTTGGGTACGTAATGGTCAACGACTTTATTCCCATCTCCGAAGAGGCGTTGTTGAACTCAACCACGGCGACAGGCTGGGTAACGACCGGTATCGTCATGTCCCTGGTTGGCGCCATCCTGATCACCGCTATCAGCATCTTGCTGCAAGGTCTCGACCTCAGTCTGAGCGGCTTGCAGGATTCTCTCCAAACCCAGAAAGACCTGACTGACACACTGGAAGCAGAACAAATTCAGCTCGAGGAACGCACCCGCAACCTAGAGCGCCGCCTTACCCAAATTCGTACCGCGGCGGAAATCTCCCGCATCATCGTGGGCGAACTAAACCCAGAAGCGCTGATGCAGCGCGTGGTGGACCTGATCAAAGATCGTTTCAACCTCTATTATGTCGGCATCTTCTTGCTCGATGAGAAGAAACGCTACGCCAACTTGGTCTCAGGTACCGGTGAAGCCGGTCAGCGCATGTTGGCCGCCGGACACCGCTTGAGCGTCGGCGGCTCCTCCATGATCGGTTGGGCAACAGCCAACAAGAAACCTCGCATCGCCATGGACGTTGGCCGGGAGGCGATCCACTTCAACAACCCTTACCTGCCGCTTACCCGTTCCGAGTTGGCGCTGCCGTTGTTACGCGGTAACGAGGTCATGGGCGCGCTGTCCGTGCAGTCCGTAGAAGAACAGGCTTTCGACGAAGATGACATCGCCGTTCTGCAAAATATCAGTGACATCCTCGCCAACGCGCTAGAGAACGCCCACCTGTTCGAGCAGATCGAAAATACATTGGAAGAGATCAGCAACCTGAACCGGCAATATCTCAACCAGGCCTGGGCAGATGTACTCCAAAGCCAGGAAGATCTGGAATATTCCGACGAGGCGCCCTCCGGCTCCACCTACGCTGGCGATCTTGTAGAACTCCAGGTGCCCCTCACCCTGCGCGGCGACCAGAGCATTGGCAACATCACGATTGAATCCGGGCGTGAAAAATGGTCGTCTGATGAAATGGAGTTCATCGAAGCCGTCAGTACTCAGGCTGCCCTGGCACTGGAAAGTGTCCGGCTGCTCGAAGAAACCCAGCGACAGGTCGAGCAGGAAGCTGCCTTGAACCGCATTACAACCCGATTTGCCCAAAACCTCGACTTCGACTCGCTGCTACAAACTGTAGTCAGCGAACTCGGGCAACTGTCAAACGTACGCGATGCATCCATTCACATTATTCCGCCAGAGCCTTCAAACGGAGACCAGCAACCCGGGGCAACCACAAGCCATGCCGCGGATGATGATAACTGGCGCTCGTTATAATTGGAGCATGTTTTATGGTAGTTGAACATACAGATTCGCGACCAAAATTATTCGACCGGCAAGGGTTCGCTCGCATTTATGCGTATTCGCGTCTAATCACAGATGTGATCTTGACAATTGCTACGTTCTATTACGCCTCCCAAACAGACACCTGGCAGATCAATGCCGTTAGCGGAATAGTCGTCGTCATTGCCCTGACAACGTTGATCGGGACCACTCTGATTCACCTGGAACAAGAAACGCCGGGGCTAAAGATCATCCTGTGGGGCTTTATCATCGGTGTCAATGCGATCTCCATATTCATAGCCGGATTAGGATTTTTCGCTTTTGCCGCTTCTGTGATCCTCACCACCCTGGTTGTAATCGTCACGCTCCCCGAAGACCAAGTCAGGATATTATTGCTGGGCAGCCTCGTGATCGGGTTATTCAGCCTGGTCCTAGACATGGTTGCAAGTACAGCTGCCTTCCGCATTACGATCCAACACGAGATGGAGACCCCTCTACTGATCTCCCTGTGGATCGCGTTGGGCATCCTGATCATTTTTTACGCCATTCCCGTCATCCGCAACTTTGCCGACTTTCCGCTGCGCACAAAAATTATGGTGACCTACATTACCATGGCCCTGTTCTCTCTGGGAGTTCTGGGAACGATCAGCACCCTCACCATCCGCAACACACTGGTCAGCGGAGCAAATGAAGCGCTCTATGCAGCTGCCTCCCAGACAGCAGATAGTGTCACCGACTTTTTTAAAACCAATCTTTCATCCATCGAGGCCGAATCCAAGCTAACTCCTCTCATCGATTATCTATTGATGCCTGCCGATCAACGCGCCGGCAGTGAGCAAGAAGCCAGTGCAATTTCGATCATGCGTACCTTGCAGCGAAAAGACTTGGATCTGCTTTCATATAAATTGCTCGATCCCAACGGTACCGTGCTACTGACTTCAGAAGACCTAGGGACCGAAGGTGGATCACTCGAACGAGGAAAAGTATACACCGACATTCCTACCGATGGGCCGGCCGTTTCAGACGTACAGGTTACTCCCGATGGTGAAAGCGCCATCATTCATTTCACCAGCCCGGTAACCCGCATCGCCGATACCAGCTTGAGCGCTTACGGCATTCTGATGATCAGTTACGATGCCTCCGTCCTACAAAATCTGATCAGCAACAGCAATGGCTTGGTAGGTGAAGACTCGTTCGCTGTGCTCTTCGATGAATACTTCATCCATTTGGCACACGGGACCAGCCCGGACACCTTCCTGCAAACCGTAACCCCACTCGATCAGGAACTCTTGACAACCTTACAGGCACAAGGGCGTTTGCCCAATCTGCCCGAAGACAAGATTTTCCTTGACCTCACCGATCTGGGACACCACCTGGAAAGTGTTAGCGAGAGCAATAATGAGGCCGTTTATTTCACTTCGGAAGATATTGCCACTGGTGACCGCCTGAACCAGATCGTTGTGGTGCCCTTACCAAACGCCCTCAAACCCTGGTCGCTCGCCTTCTTCCAACCCCGCGATACCTTCTTGCAGCCAGCCGTATTGCAAACCAGGAATACGATTCTGATAAGTATTGCAATCGCCAGTGCGGTAGTTGCCTTGAGCCTGGCGTTTGCCCAATATCTTTCCCGACCAATCATCTCGCTTACCCAAACGGCCGAAGAAGTAGCCCAGGGTAATTTTACAGCCCGGGCAACCGTGGTTGCCAAAGATGAGATTGGCGTACTGGCAGAGACATTCAATACCATGACCAGCCAACTGAACGAGTTGATCACCGGTCTGGAACAGCAGGTCGCCGAACGCACCGGCACCCTTGAACAGCGCGCCCAGCAGGTGCAGGCCGCGGCCGAAGTCGCCCGTGACGCCACTTCCGAAACCGAACTCGACGAATTGCTCTACCAGTCAGTTAACTTGCTGGCAGACCGGTTCGATTTTTATCACGTTGGCATTTACCTGGTCGACGTCCACAACAAACACGCCGTGCTGATGGCGGCCAGCGGGCACCTCGGCCAGCTATTATTGCAAAATGAAAACACGATCCGCATCGGCAGCAACAACCCGGTCGGCTACGCCACGGTCACCGGCGAGGCATACATCGCTACCCTGGGTGGTTCCGACCTGGAAATCTACCGCCATATGATGCTGCCCGATACCCGCTCACAAATGTCGATTCCTCTGCAAGTTGGCACTCAGATCGTCGGGGCGCTGGACATCCAAAGCCAGGCCGATAACGCCTTCGACGATAACGATGTCGCCATTCTCCGCACGATGGCCGACCAGCTCGCCGTTGCAATCCAGAAAACAGAACTCCGAAAGGAAGTCGAAAACACGCTACACGAACTGGAAAGCGCCTACGGCGAGTTCACCCGGGAAGCCTGGCGAGGGTTCACGATGGATGCCAGCCGCCCGATGGGATACCGATACCGTCATCTACGCGTCCAGCCGGTACGGGACCAATCCCAAGAAACCACGGAAGCCTGGCAAACAGGGCAAACCATCATTATGCCTCATAAGAACGAAAATGGCGATGAGGACGAACTAAGTTCGCTGGCCGTCCCGATCAAGATCAGAGGTGAGGTGATCGGTGTATTGAACATGAATTTTGAAACCGCCCGTCCCTCGGAAATTCCACAGCAGATGATCGAAGAAATCGCCAGCCGCTTGAGCCTTGTTTTGGAAAATGCCCGCCTGGTGGAAGCCGCCCAAAAACGTGTGCAAATGGAGCGGCTCTCCGCAGAGATCATCGGCCGTATCCGTGAGAACCTGGAAATGGACGCGGTATTGAAGACCGCCTTGCAAGAGATCGGTGAAACCTTTGAATTGAACGATATTGAGGTCCGCATAGGTTCTGTTGCAATGCAAGCCGGATCGAACGGTGATTCAGGCTATGACGAAAACGAAGAACTTTTTGACGACGGCGATCTCAACCTCGATGCGTTGATTGGCTGATTTTCGAACAGAGGCAAAAAATGCTGGAAAGAATTAAGAAAATTCTCGCTTTACCCGAATACGAAAACGAACGGGAGACAGGTTCAGCCCGGTTGCTCAATATCATCGTCAGCATTACGCTCGTCGGTCTGATATTAGGCTCTATCGCCAACTGGTTATTCGCCCCTGAACAAATCGGCTTTTTGCACATTATCCTAATCGCAATGATTGTCGCCAATACGCTGGTTTTTGTTATGCTGCGCTTCAAAATGCTGAAAGCTGCTGCTTCTATCTTTCTGCTTATTTTTGGCACAGGTATCACTGCAATGGCAATTAATGCATGGGGTGTAAATGACATTACAGTTATGGGATATCCCATTCTGGTTGCAATGGCGAGTGTTTTCATAGACAGACGCGGGACAATCACATTTGGCATTCTAAGCTTCCTAGCTGTCTTGGGATTATATTTCTCTGAAATTATGGGTTTTCTGGTTACCGATGCACCCAGCCTGCCCTGGATCGGCGACCTACTTTTTATCACCGCCATGATTGTTTTAGCCGGGTTCGTGGTTGCATTTACCAATCAAGGCCTCATAGAATCCCTCAACAAAACCCGCCAGAACGAAATGGAATTGATCACCAGCAACCGGGCGCTGCAAGCTATTCAAGAAAACCTGGAAGAGCGCGTGGAAGAACGCACCCACGCCCTGGAACGGAGAGCACGTTTCCTGGAAGCTGCAGCAGAAGTCGGCCGGGCTGCGACCTCGATCTATTCACTCGAGGAATTGCTGCCTCAAATTACCGAATTCATCAGTGAACTGTTCGGCTTCTATCAGGTAGGCATCTTTACGATTGATGATATCGGCGAATACGCCATACTGCGCGCCGCCAACAGCGAAGGCGGCAAGAAAATGCTCGCTCGCAACCACCGCCTGAAAGTTGGTGCAGAGGGTATCGTGGGTTACGTGACCAAAACCGGTGAAGCCCGCGTGGCGCTGGATGTTGGTGAAGATGCCGTCCACTTCAACACGCCCGAACTGCCCCACACTCGTTCGGAAATGGCCCTCCCCCTCTTCGCTGGTGGACGTTTATTCGGGGCGCTGGATGTGCAAAGCACCGAGGCCAACGCCTTCGCAGAGGAAGATATTGCCGCCCTACGTGTGCTCGCCAATCAGGTTTCGATGTCCATCAACAATGCCGAACTTTTCGGCCAGTTGCAGCAAAGTCTTGAATCCGAAAGACGTGCCTACGGTGAGATCACACGCGGCAGTTGGCGAGATATGCTACGCTCCCGCGGCGATTGGGGCTACCGGCTCGAAAACAAACAACTCACCCCCAGCCGCGGCACATGGTCACCGGAAATGATCGAAGCCGCCCGCGAAAGAAAAGTGATTCAGGTCGAGGAGAAGGGGAAGACCATCCTGGCCGCCCCCTTGAACGTCAGCAACCAAAATGTGGGCGTCATCCGCTTCACCAAAGAAGGCCCGCTCTCCCCAGAGGAAACCAACTTGCTGGAAAACCTATCCACACAGATCAGCCTGGCGCTTGAAACCGCCCGACTTTATCAGGAAACCCAAAAACGTGCCGCCCGCGAGCAACTCACCACTGAAATTTCAACGCAAATTCGCCGCACACTCGACATCGATACCGTGCTGCAAACAGCCGTGCGCGAATTCGGCGAAGTACTCAATGCAGAAGAAGTGATCATTCGACTGGGCGACCAGGACAGCAATGGAGACGCAAAGCTCTCCTAGAGCAATGATTTGGCAGAGGAACCTATGCTAAAAGGCATCAGAAAATTTTTCGCACCACCCGAGGTTGAAGACGCAGAGCAAAAGCAAAGTGGCGCTTTGCTCAGTTCCATTCTTCACATTCATTTAGGCACCGCCATATTTGGATTCGTTTTGGCATTCGTCATACCCATCTTTAGCCCGGGGAAGTACGCAATCATTTTTCCTGTTCTTGGAGCATCTATATTCGGGATCGTGATCACCATCCTGATGCGCGTTTTTATGCACCGTGGATATATCCGCGCCGTTGCGGGATTACTCACTTCCTCACTTTTCCTCCTCATCGTAGCCTTCAGTGCTCGAAATGGCGGCATCCATAACCCTGCTCTAAGTGCTCTTGTGATCGCGATCTTGATTGCCGGCATTACCCTAAGACTAAGAAGTGCGATTTTATTCTCGGGTTTAAGTGTTTTGGCATTGTTTGGCCTCTACCAATTACAAGCAAGGGGTTATATAACCTCGGAACTATCTTCAACATCAACGATCCCGGTTTGGTTCCTGATTACTGCCACGATCTTGATCGGTGGGTTGCTCATGATCATCACCCGCCGCAGCCTTAACCAAACTTACCAAAAATACCAGCAAGCGTTGCAAACCGTAGACGAAAATAAGGCCACCCTCTCGGAAACGCAGACAGCTCTCAAGGATGATCGCTTGATCTTGGCGGAACAATCCAACAAACTCGAACGCTATTCCCGCTACCTTGAATCTTCTGCTGCCATAACCAGTACAGCAACTACATCACGCGATTCCCAGCAATTCCTGGACCGGATCGCCATGCTGATCAGCGAACAATTCGGTCACTACCATACCGGTATCTATCTCGTCGATGAGGCCAACGAATGGGCTGTGTTCACTGCCGCCTCCAGCCCCGGCGGAAACCGGTTGATCACCCAGGGGCACCGCGTTCAAGTTGGCAAGCAAAGTGTGGTCGGATTTGTGGTTGGCCTGGGACAAGCCCACATCGCGCAGAATACCTCCAGCGACAGCTTGTTCGTACACCAGCCCGAACTGCCCGCCACCAATTCCGAAATCGCCCTGCCGCTCAAAGTTAGTGGCGAGGTGATTGGCGCCATTGACATCCAGGACATGCAACTGAACCGTTTCGCACAGGATGACATCCCCACATTCCAGTCCCTGGCCGACCAGATCGCATTGGTCATCAACAACCACCGCCTGCAGCAACAAGCGCAGCAGAATATCGCCGAAATGCAGAAACTCTATGGCGAGATCAGTCAGGCTGTATGGTCAGAGCAGCACGGCATCAGCGGCGCGTATCGTTTCTCACAAGGCCAGGTACAGGCTCTCAAGAACCCTTCGGACACAGAAACATTGCTCGCGGATGAGGGCCAAAATAACGTGGTCAAACTGCCCATCCGGGTGCGCGGCAATGTAGTTGGATATATCGACATTGTGCGCCAGATGGATGCCCCAGAATTATCGGTAGAAGAAAAAGAACTCATGGATACCTTGAGCGACCAACTTGGTGTCGCCATGGAAAGTGCCAGCCTTTTCCAGGAATCCCAACGCCTGGCTACAGATGAACGCCTAGTCAGCGAAGTATCGGCTCGCATCCGTGAAACCCTGGATATCAATACGATCCTAAAAACCGCCGCCGCTGAGATCAGGCAAGCGACCGGATTACATGAAGTTACCGTCCGGCTTGCTGCCGACACATCAACCAACCCCCGCCGCGGCAACGGCCACAAATAGACTCAAAAGGCGCAGCGCGCTTCGTGATATCGATTGAGGATAAAGATGACAGTTTCAAAGCCTAAACCAGATAGCACAACCACAAAGATGGATGTTCGACGAATTGCCATCCCGCTCGGGTTGCTCGGCGTCAGTATGCTTGTTTTCAATGCCTGGTTGTGGATTACCAGTGGTGCCCCACAGGCATTTGCCGCCATCATCACCAATATTTTGCTGATCGCAGCCAGCGCGTCAGTTTTTGTCCGCAATTCATCTGGACGTGTATTCTGGACGATGTTGGTGACTTACCTCCTGACCTACACGGCCGGGCTGTTCCTGTTTTCCATCTCCTATTATCTTGTGATCGCTCTGGGTACGCTTATCACGCTGATCTTCATCCTAGCCGATCATAAATCTGCCACACCACTGATTAAAGTAAATTTCGTCATTCTGGGCGTCTTGCTGATTGCTGGTGCGCTTATCTTTGAATTTCTGGAACTCCCAATGCGCTACCCCATATCCGGGGAAGTGAACGTTTTCTGGTTCATCAGCACACTGATCGTCACGATCATCTTCAGCGGCTATCAAGTCCGCAGCTTCCGCCAATACAACCTGCAAACAAAACTTATCGCCGCATTCCTATTGGTCACCCTCTTGCCGATGAGCCTGCTCACCTATGCAAACCACTTGAACACACAGAAAACGCTGACCGCAGAGGCTCAACAAAAGCTGCTAGCGATTGCCTCAGAAACAGCCTCGAATATTGACGTTTTCCTGGAGTCGACACTGTCCGCCGTAAGCTCCGAAGCTGAGCTTCCGGCCTTCGCATATTTCCTCACTGCCTCCCCTGAGGAACGGGAAAGCGATCCCATGCGCAGCGACACACAATTGCTGCTGCGCTCATTGGCCAAAAAGGACCCATTCCTAATCACATCTTACGCCTTATTGGATGTAGATGGAACCAACGTGCTGGACAATATCGCCGTAAATATTGGCCAGAATGAATCGGCAACGGATTACTTCCAATCCGCATTTTTCCAGCAAACCCCCTTCGTATCGGCCATCCACTTTTCACTGCAAAGTGGCAAATTCCACTCCATCTATTTCAGCAGCCCGGTAACCACCCCTACCGGAGAATTGGTTGGTGTCCTCCGGGTGCAGTACGTCGCCTCCAAATTGCAGAATATCCTAACCGAAAGCACCGGTAATGCCGGTGAAGAATCTTTTGGCATCTTATTTCAGGAAATGGACAATAATTACCTGATCCTGGGTAATGGTCTGGCACCAGAATTGATCTATACGACAGTAATACCCTACGCTGAAGATAGACTGGAAATGCTGCAAGTGGAAGGTAAAGCGCCGGTTTCCACCCGCTACGGCGAATTGGCTTTGAATGATCTTGATCTCTTCGAAAACCTCGAGACCATGAATCAAACCCCCTTCTTCTCCAGCAAAGGTATCACTACCGGGGGACAGACCGATCAGGTAGCTGTAGTCCGTCTGAAGAGCCGTCCATCCTGGATAATGGCTTTCTACCAACCCGAAAGTGTATTTATTAACACCCTCTCCACCCAGACACGCACCAGCGTATTCTTGCTGCTGGCTTTTACCATGCTGGTCATCGGGATTGCCTTCCTCGCCGCCCGATACCTGGCCGCCCCCATTCAAACGTTGACCGGTTTTGCCCAGGAGGCCGCCGAAGGTAACCTGACCGTGCGGGCAAGTGTAGAAACCGAGGATGAAATCGGCCTGCTTGCCGAAACCTTCAATATGATGATTGAGCGTCTGGATGGCACAATTACCAACCTGGAACAAACTGTGGCCGACCGGACGGAAGTACTCGAAAGACGCAGCCAATACCTGCAAGCCGCGGCCGAGGTAGGTAAAGCCGCCACCGAAACTTACAACTTGGATGAATTGTTGCTATCCGCAACCCAGCGCATCAGCGAGCGGTTTGGCTTCTATCACGTCGGCATCTTCCTCCTGGACAATGCCGGAGAGTACGCAGAACTGCGTGCCGCCAACAGTGAGGGTGGCTGGCGCATGCTCGCCCGAGGGCACAAGCTTGCCGTTGGACAACAAGGTGTTGTCGGCTTCGTAACCGGCACCGGGCAACCCCGCATCGTACAGCAGAAAATCGAAACCGATACCGTACACATGCAGAACCCCGACCTACCGCTTACCCGGTCGGAAATGGCGCTGCCTTTGATTTCTGGTGGAGAGATCCTCGGCGCGCTGGATGTACAAAGCACCGCAGATGAGGCCTTCTCAGAAGAAGACCTGACCATTTTGCAGGTACTGGCCGACCAGGTCGCCATGTCGATCAACAACGCCCGCCTGATCGAAAGACTGCAAGCCAGCCTCGAATCTGAGCGACGGGTCTTCGGGCAAGTTTCATCCGAAGCCTGGTCCAAGTTACTGCACACGCAAGCAATCCCCGGTTATCGCAGCAATGAACAAGGCATTGAACCCGCCGACGAAATCTGGGACAACATTTCACGTCAGGCAATCGAACAGCGCCGGGTGATCCCCAGCAATCAACTCGACGAACAAGGCCGCTACCCGTTGGCAATCCCCATCAAAATCCGCGGCGACTATGTGATCGGTGTTGTCGAAGCGCATAAATCCGCCGAGGCCGGCCGCTGGACCACCCAAGAGATCAACGTATTGGAAACCATCAGTGAACAACTCGGTATTGCGTTGGAAAACGCCCGCCTCTTCCAGGAAACCCAACGCCAGGCCTATCGCGAGCGCGTGGTTGCCGATGTTTCTGGTAAAGTATGGTCATCCACCAACATCGAATCAATCTTACAAACCACCGTCCAAGAATTGACCCAGGCCCTGGATCTCTCGGCGAGTGCCATCCACCTCAAACTCCCGGACACCAACCAACGTGATGAACACAGTTTTGGCGATCCTCACGACCGCTTTGGAGACTGAACCACATGTTTGAGATTTTGCTTCCAAGTATTTTCATAATTCTAGCGATTATACAGTTTCTGTTGGCCGTTTTTGCAATCCTGGCTAACCGGAAAACCGCCACAAATCAGGTGATTGCTGGTTTCCTCATCTTGTTCGGTTTGAGCAATTTTGGCTCCGGATTCCAGCACACGGCCCTTACATTGCCCGAAGCCGAACCGTGGTATTGGCTCCGTCTAGCAACAGCCTTTATGATCTCTCCATCAATCTTATTACTGTCAATTTATGTACTCCGCCCAAAATTGCTCACGAATTCACCCTGGGTCACCTGGTTGCTTGGTTCACTGATGCTGATTGTTCCCATCGGGCTCGTCGTTGATATTTTCGGTCTGAGCGCACAGCTTTTCTCCCGGTCATTGTTCTATACCCAACCCGACATCACCTTCTTCGTACCGGGATTTGTCGATATAAGCGCGTTCAGCCAGGGCTGGCTCAGCCCTCTCTATCTTACCCTACAACTGTTCGCTCCTGGCGTTGCCCTTTTGTTCAGCTTTTTCGTAGCCTTAAAAGACCGGGAATCATCACCAACATCCAGTCGCCTCGCCTGGATTCTATTTGTATTGTTAACACTCAATGCCATCGTACATGGCGGAGCGGAACTTCTACCTGCCAGCTTACATGCAACAGAATCGTATGAAATGATGCACACAACCATGCTGGTATTCACAAATTTCCTCTTCAGCATGGGGATTGCATTCAGCGGCATCCGTCTGGGGAATGAAAGGCTATCAGTAAAAAGCTTCCCCAGAATGATCGCCGACTGGCCAATGAATAGGAAATTTTCATTTGCGATTTACGCTGTGGTTCTACCCATCGTTATGTTGGCCAGTATCGTAGGGCGTAATTTTATCGAAAATAGCGTGACCAATCTTGTGGGGCAAAACTATGCTCTCCTGGCCAGGAGTGAAGCCAATAAAATCGGTAATCAGATCAGCTTGCAGGTTAACAGCCTCCGCGAGCTATCCAAAAGCATCACGACCACAAATCTCGCGCTACGCAGATTATCCTACTACGATATCCTCGATAACGATCCAGTCCGAATCGAAAATCAAATTGCAGAAACGGAAACCCGCTGGCAAGAAGGCACTGAAAATAATTACACTGGCTTTATTAACATCGACGATACTGGCTTCCTGGAAGAATTCTTATCTTCCTACCCCCACCATACGGAAATAATGCTAACAGATACCTATGGAAGCATTATTATGGCAGTACCACGCCCACAACATTACAATCAAGCCGACACCGAATGGTGGCAAACTGTAAAAGACCGTGGTGGAGAGAGTGTTTACATCAGTCCGATCGAATACGATAATTTCGCGGGCCAATATTCTGTTGATATTGCCTTGCCGATTGTCGACGAAGCTGGTGAATTCGTCGGTGTACTTTATAGCAAGTACAGTCTGGCATCTGTAATCTCTGCACTCAACAACACACAGATTGGTGAACGGGGTGAAGCCGAATTATTCAGTGAAACTGGTAATTGGATCACCGCCAAAGAGTTGGAGCAAAACACCATTCCGATCAACCAGCTCTTTATCGGCGTCAGTAATAAGAACTGGGTGGCATCTTCCTTCCGAAATGTAGACAGTATCTTAGCCTGGTCTACCATTCCAGAAATTGAAGCTAACGCTCCTTTGAATTGGCTGGTCGTCGTCCATGTTCCCAGAGCTGAAGCGCTTCGCCTGGTCACAATTTTGCGTTGGGTCGTTTTGGTGGGAAGTGCGATCATATTGGGCTTCTCCCTTTTCACAACCATAGCATTAAGCCGATTCATTACACCGCCGTTACTCGAATTGACGCGGGCTGCCGAGCAATTCATCGCCGGTCAAACCGATGTTCAGGTACCCATTCACGGTAAGGATGAAATCGGCATTCTGGCAGGCACTTTCAACCGCCTGACCACCCAGCTGAACGAACTGATTACCCAGTTGGAAACCACGGTGAAAGACCGCACCGAAGATCTTGAACGGCGCGCCCTTCAGATGGAAACCGCCGCCCTGGTGGCTCGCGATACAGCCGCCATCCGCGACGTCGACCAACTACTCGAACAGGTGACCGACCTAATTTCCGAACGGTTTGGCTTCTATCACATCGGCATCTTCCTGCTGGACGAAGCCCGGGAATACGCCGTTTTGCAAGCCGCAAATTCGGAAGGTGGGCAGCGCATGTTGGCCCGTGGGCACAAACTCCAGGTCGGCCGCGTTGGCGTGGTTGGTTATACCGCCGGTTTGGGAGAACCCCGCATCGCCCAGGACGTCGGCGCCGACGTGATCTACTACGATAACCCCGACATGCCCGATACCCGTTCGGAGATGGCGCTGCCCCTCAAGGTGCGCGATCAGGTGATCGGCGTCCTTGATGTCCAATCCAAACTCGCCAACGCCTTCACGCGTAGTGACTTGGAGATTATGCAGATTTTGGCCGACCAATTGGCGCTGGCAATTGAAAACGCCCGCCTGTTGCAGCGCAGCCAAAGCGCCCTGAACGAGCTCCAATATCTCTATGGTGAACGTGTTGGGCAAGCCTGGCGCGCCCGCATCGAAAACCAGCCAATCTCGGTTAGCTATTCCCCGGCCGGGATGCACACCCGAATTGGCACCCAGCAAGCTCAGTCAGAAGCATTGGCAGACTCCTCCCGCGTGATCTCGCGTGAGGTTAAATTCCGCGACCAGGTGATCGGCACGATTGAATTGGTCCGCAACGACGCGGTCGAATCCTGGCTGGATGAAGAAATTTCCCTCGTCGACGAAGTCGTCGAACAGGCGGCGCTGGCATTGGAAAACGCCCGTCTGGTTGAACAGACCCGTCTGCGCTCCGACCAATTGCAATTGCTCCAGGAAGTTACCGCAGTGGCGGCCTCACACCTCGACCCGATCCAACTCCTGGACGCGGTTGCACAACAGCTGGTCGAAGGTTTCAATCTACTGCGCTGCGGTATGATCACCTTCGATGATGACCTGGAAGTAGGTACGTTGATCGCCGATGCGGCAGCGACCACCGTCAAGGATGAACAAAGCTTTATCGGCACCAAGTTGGTTCTGGCAGATAATGAAGTTACCCTGGAAGTGATTCGGACTCAGAAACCGGTTGTGCTTTATGATGTACAGGAAAATCCGCGCACGGCTGCTATCCATGAGGAATTGAGCGCCCGCGGGGTACATAGCCTGATTATTACCCCCCTGATCGCTCGTAACAGAATTATGGGCACCATCGGACTTGACATTGGAGACCCGGATCGCAAAGTCGATGAAGACGACCTGGCCTTGATTGAACAGATCAGCGTCCAGGTTGCTACCGCGCTGGATGTTGCTTTCCTCTTCCATGCAGAGCAACAGGGTCGCCAGGCGACGACTTCCCTGCTCGAGATCAGCCAGATCGCCAGTTCTTCTCTGGAACTCGAACAGGTCTTGCTGGAAGTAACCCAAAGGTCTGCGCAAGCTACCCAGGCAAACCGCTGCAGTATCTATTTATTTGATGAAAACCAGGAATACTTGCGTCCATTGATCTCACTATTTGCTGATGGACGGCAAGACACATTCCAAGGGCAGCGCCTAAGAGTTACCACATCCGAAGCCCTATCAGCGCCCTACTTTGCGCAGTTGCTGCAAGAGCGCAGACCACAGGTACTGAGCTTGGACGACAGCCCAAGCCTGACAGAAAAATGGATGAAACCTTTAGAGATTGGAAAACTATTGGCATTACCGTTGATCAGCCAGAACAAAGTTGTCGGTTTGATGACGCTTGATCACCCCGATGTGGACTTCACCTTCACACCGGCCCAGATCGAACTGGCACAAACCATCTCCGGTATCATCGCCACATCAATGGAAAACGTAAACCTGTTCGAACAAGCCGTTAGGAGGGCCGAACGCGAGCACAAGGTTGCAGAAATTACCGCCAAGGTACGGGCCAGCAACGACCCACAGACCATTCTGCAAACCGCAGTGCACGAGTTACGCCTGGCTCTGGGTGCAAAGAAAGCCCAGGTACTCCTGCCGACAGACCAAGCCAATCAGGTAACTGGTGAGGAAAACGGCCACGATCAGAACAATGCAGATAATGGAAAGAAGGCCTAAGACATGACCTATAAAATAGCGATTGCGAATGAAAAAGGTGGCGTAGCCAAAACCACAAGTGTTGTCTCCCTTGGTGGAGCTATGGCCGAAATGGGTAAGAAAGTCTTGCTGATCGATCTCGACCCGCAAGCCAACCTGACCCTGGCGCTGGGTCTGAAACCCACCCAGATCAACAACTCGATATCCCGAGTGATCTTAAACTCGGAGAACCCGGCCGCGGTTACCCACGAGACCAACATCGAGAACCTGCATCTGATCCCATCCAATGCTGAAATGGGTCTCGCCGAGCGCTTCCTGCCCATTCGCCAGAACTATCACAGCGTGTTGAAGAATGCGCTGTATGGCTGGACGGAATATGATTTCCTACTGCTGGACTGCCCCCCTGCTCTGGGCGCAGTCACTCTGAACGCTCTCACCGCCGCCGACTTACTGGTAATTCCCACCCAGGCGGAATATTTCTCGGCCTACGCCCTCAAGAATATGATGTCGGCCGTACGCCAGGTGCGCAGCCAGGATAACGCCACATTGATCTACCGGGTATTGGTCACCATGCTCGACCGCCGCAACCGCACCCACCGTACACTGGTAGAGCAACTCCAGAACACCTTTGGCAATGGCCTGTTCGACACCGCCATTGAGATCGATACGAAATTACGCGAAAGCCCGATCGTCGGACTACCGATTACTACTTACTTCAGCCGGAGCCGCAGCGCCAGCCAATACCGCGCACTGGCTCAGGAGATAACCGAGAATGTCGAGAGAATCAAAGAAAAAGCAATTTCACACCCAGCTTGAGAATCTCTTCGTAGACCTCGAAGAAGAGACTCATTTTCAAGCGCTCTCTAAAGACACTCACGTTCCCGGCTGGGAATGGGTTTGTGATGAAGAAGGGCGCTACGTCACTTGCAGCGCTGAGATGCAGGCAATTTTGGGATTCAATCCCCAAGACTTCCTCGGCAAGAAAATCAGCTCTTTTTCGGTAGCCTCCAATTCCATCGCCGACATCGAAGCCGCGCTCCAGGCAAATGAATTTCCGGTAGATGTAGATACCCAGTTCCACAGCGCCAACGGGCATCTGGTCGATATTCAATTACAGATCTTCGAGCGCACCACAACCAACGGTTCAACCAATGGCTGGCATGGTTTTGCCCAGAAGGTCGATACCAAAACAGAACCGGTCGCCGAGCCTATTGCTGATGCGGCTGCACCGGAGCCAATCATTGAAGAAGCTCCCCTTGAAACGGTAGCGGAAGAACCCATCGCCGATGAGATCGAGTCGGAACTGGTCGCGGAAGAAGATTCCTTCGAACCGGTAGCAGAAGAACCGGT
>JAFGRA010000290.1 GCA_016935415.1 Anaerolineales bacterium | reverse complement strand
TGTAGTCATGAGTTTGCCTCCTATGGTCTCGTAACCTATAGTTTGGCTTGCTCATGACTTTTTGTCAACTAGCACCATTGGTTAGTAAATTTTAGTCAGCCAGGGTGCGGCTGTCAAGACTTGCAAATTCACATTTTTGGGTGGCTTTGCCCAATTTAGATTAAGTGGGGTATGTCTTTTGCTACTCTATATTGTACTTCAATACCAATTCCCCTTGTTCTCGAACTCGCTTCCAGGCAGCCTCGATCCCGCGTAATTCCTGCTCCCCTTCAGGCAGCTCGCCATAACGCACCCGTACGTACGCATCGGTCAATAACTCGACTTCGGCATAATGCAGCGGAAACAGCATTTTCAAGGTCGGTAGATACTCATTCGGGGTTTGCGCTTCCAGCCGGGGAGCCTCGAGCCGTTCACACAGCAACATCAACTTTGCATAGATACGCCGAATACGTGCCGCGGCTAACAGACGACGATCACTCCGCAAACCCCCAATTCTTCGTAATCCCTCGGCCGCCTTTTGCGCTCGTTGCAGAATTGCCTTTCTCAGAATCTCCAACAGATCATCCACATCCTCTACCGAACCCCGCTCTTCATCGATAACCCGCGCCGAATCCCGCTCACTGAACACCTTCTTCCCGGCAATCCAGAATATGAACACGATCCCACCTGCCAAGAAGAGCCATAATGTATAACGCCGCAGCCGCAGAAACACCCCCAACCAGGCATCCAAATTGAAGCGCTGCAAGAAATCCGAGATCTGCTGCATCAGCGTGGTAAAACTGGATTGGAGCAAGTCGACCGTCGCCAGGATCACATTAGTCAAATTCTCCACAATAGCCAGGATGGTTTCCTGCAAGGACTGGTGCGCCCGCGTCAGGAACCATTCGAACAGAACAAACAAAATGATGACGAAAGGCGCACTTACGATCAGCACGACAAGCACAGCCAGATTCCACAAAATGTATGTGATGTCCAACAAAATCCGGTTCGCCTGGCCAACCAGTCCTACTGCCAGAACTGCCAGCACGATCAGTACCATCGTCGCCGCTAATGATCCCAAAGCCCAGCGTAGATCGAAATAACCGCACTGGCCACCACGGTGGTATCTCAAGGTCGAGATACGCGCCGCAATCATCGCGACCAGCACCGCGAACAGGAACAAATAGATCAGCCCACTTATCCCAGGAATAGGATCAAAAGTGTGGACCAAGATAAAGACCAGGAACATACCGAATCCCAACCGGAAACGGCCCAACACTTCCTGCACACCAATGATCCGCCCGGCCAGGCTGATACCTCGCCACCATAGCAGGAAAGCAACAAAAAACATGAAAAACTCAACCGGGATTCGAATGCCAATCCGTGAGAAAACCAACAAGGCATATTGAAACAGACCCGCTTCCGATATTCCCCCCGGGTACAGCAAAAATCTGATCCCCAACACCGTCCCAGCGACAAGCACCCCCACCATCACAACCTGCCTAAATATTACCCTAAGGCGGAGGGTATTGACCAAACGGATGAATACATACGCTGCAAGCAAAATTACCCCGAACACGGTAAACGCCCGCACTCTGGGAATTATCAAGTCCGCTGGTAATAAAGATAAAAACCAGAGTACCTCCCAGGTCAACTCCATCAACACCAATGCCAGGATCGCCAGCAATCGCCACGGTCGCACCACCACTGCCTCCCGTTCAGCAGGGAGCAGTGCCCCAAGTGCAGCTGTGCGAGAATCCAGGGGTTTTGCCAGGGTCAGAACCTCCTGTGGGCGCGCGCCACCGATTTCGCCATTTGCTTGATCTCAACAATAATCTCGTCCCCCTTGGCGTGGATGCGTTCCCAGGCATTTTCAATTGCCGCCACCTGATCTTCGCGTTCAGGCAATTCTCCATAACGCACCCGCACATATGCCTCCGTGATCGAGCGTACATCCCGGATATGGTCCGGGAACAGTTCTTCGACTTTGGGCTGGAATTCCAAGGGTGTGTTTGCCACCGGGCGCGCCAACCCCAATTCTTCACACAAGTCGAGCAGATTGCCATATGTCCGACGGATACGATTTGCAGCCTGCAACCGGTCTGCCCGCCGAATGCGCGCCGAACGGATGCGATCTCTCAAACGATTACCGCGTTCCCGGAAAGCCTTCAAAAGGGCATCCATCAGCCCCACAGTTTCATAGATGGTCGCGCTCTGATGATGGCGCAATCGTTGCCGCTTACGGGTTCGTACCATCCGCATCAAGATCAAAACAAACAGCAGAATGCCGCCGATGATAAATACCGGCCAGAAAAAATCTCCCAGGTCGATCATATTGACCTTGGGCGGCTCGATTTCCATCACCACCCCCAGCAGGTCATCTACATTTTCCTGTACCTGCTCAGCGACATCGATCGTCTCCGTGGCTCCACTCGGATCAATCTGGTTGATCAAGCCTAACAATAGCGGGATCAGCAATAAGGGACCAATCATTAGCAATACGATTACCGCAACGACGGTCTCCACTGCCATCAGGATCCAGACGCCAATTTGTCCTTCCATGATCGCACCAATCAGCCCGGCAGTGACCACAACTGTCGAAATCACCAGCGCCATCCCCCCCAACCAGGAAGAATCAAAAGGTTGCTCCATGCCGCCTCGGAAACGGCTCTGGGTCGCAATCCGAGCAGCCCCCATGGAAAGCAAACCAAAAAACAAGAATAGATAAACGGCATAAATAGGCAGTTCCCGATCTCCCAGCATAGTGACAACCGCGAACGCAGCCAGCATGATCACACCCAGCCGGAATTGCCCGATCACCCACTGCGTGCCAACTCCCTGGTTTGCGAGATAAATGCCCATGCGCCAGATCACGAGCACAAAGCCCACCACGACGAGGTCATCTGGCAGGAAACTTTCCAGATCAAACACTTGTGCAAATAACCCAAGCACGACTCCATTAGCAATGACGGTTGCACTGCGATTGATCAACGTACCAATCCCTAAGATAACGCCACCAAAGAAAACAACCAACAAGCTCACGCGGCTGACGGTTTCCCTTGCACCAACATCAATCAAATAACGCAGTAGATTGGTTGTCACCAGTAACACAGCCCCAAAAACGAGATAAGCGCGCCCGCTTGGGATTCCTGCCGTGCCCGGGGTCAAGGACCGGTACCAAACGACGATCCAACTTAATTGCATGAACATTACGCCAAACAGAGCAACCTCATGCCATAGGTTGATTTTGGGGAGCTTGACATTCGCCAACATAAGTATGTTACCTAGAGAGTTTTGCATAACGTGGTTTTCAAAGAGTCATTCAACCAATAATTCTTCCCGATAGGGAATATGGATAATATGCATACCGCGGATATCGGGTGGCGGCTCTTCCGTGATGGCGATCAAAACGATTTTTCTGCCTGCCTTCTTCACACGTACTAACGTTTCCGCAATCGCCGGGGTGACAAAGGCCGTAATGATCACCAGCGTCGCCCCGTAAGGCACGCGCGGCAACTCCTGTACCAGGAAACGGTCGAAGGAAGCCGTCACAATCGGTGACACTCCCGCCAGAATTTCCAATAAATGCGCAAGTTGCTTGGAGGAGCGTCCCGGCAAAACTCGGAACGAGCGGTTGGCATTGCCAACCGCGCCATTCGAGATCAACCCAACCTGGTAACCATCCCCCATACCCTTGTGCACGATCGAAGCCGCCATACGCACCAGGTATTCCAGTAATTCCGGGTAAACGCCTTCCCAATGGTGCGGGCCGGTAGCCGCATTCAGGCAGACCACCATCACCTGGGTAGATGTCGGCTGGTAGACCTTTACCTTCAAGTCACCAGTGCGCGCTGTGGCCGGCCAATGGATGCGCCGGAATTCATCTTCAGGGTGGTATTCGCGAATGCCCATGGGCCGGTTGGGGTCTTCAAACATACGCCGCCGCGAGCGCTTATCGCCAAACGGATCTTCCGCCGGCAGTTCGGTTTCCAGTTGCGAAACCAACCGCGGGAACACGGTGAGCTTTTGCGCCTGACCGCCTTCGCGCACATCGGAATAAATCCCAAACAGGTCACCGGACTCAAGTTTTGCCGGGCCGATCTGATAGACGCCCCGTTTGCGGAACTTCAAGGTGTAATTGCGTTTGGCGCGTTCGAACCAGCGCAGGCTGAACAGATTGACCATTTCGCCCATACCGGGGATATGCGAAGGTGCCAACACATCCTCATCCTCGGGCCCGACCGCTTGCGGCCACGGATCGCGAATGCGCAGCCAGGAGATCGGCAGCAATTTATGGTTCTCTACATCCAATTGAACAGCTATTTCTTCATCAGGGAAGGCGCGGGTATAAAAGAATTTGCGTGAATAATTCACATTTTCCAAAGCACGACTGCGCCACCATGAAGCTACACCGATGATAACCGCCACCGAGGTTGCCAGCGTGGGCAGGAGGGGAATCTGAAAGAAAATTCCCAAAAGAAAAATAATCGCCAGGATCGTCAGCCAGCGTCTAGGAGCCACGAGCCTACCTAACTCTCAACCGGGACCGACACAGAAGCGACAATATCTGCCACTAATTGTTCGGGCGTGCGCCCACGCAGTTCAGCCTGCGGGGCGATCATTAAGCGGTGCGTAATCACCTGCGGAGCCATATCCTTGATATCGTCAGGAATCACATAATCACGGCCTTTGATGGCCGCCCAGGCTTGCGCGGCCTGGTACAGCGCCAGGCTGGCACGTGGGCTAGCCCCCAGATCGATCTCAGGATGCTCGCGCGTGGCGCGCGCCACGCGTACAATATAATCCCGCAGCGAATCTTCGACACGCACACTGCGGCGCGCAGCCTGCAATTCCATAATTTCTTCGGGCGAAGTCACTGCTTCCAATTCAGGCAAAGGATCGCGTTTGCGGAAGCGCTCTAGGATGTAATTCTCTTCTTCCTGCGAAGGATATCCAAGTTTGATACGCAGGTGGAAGCGATCGATCTGTGCTTCCGGCAGCGGGAAAGTACCCTCTAACTCAATCGGGTTCTGGGTTGCGAGCACCAGGAAAGGCCGCTCTAGCAAGCGGGTAACCCCATCGACCGTTAACTGCCGTTCCTGCATCGCCTCCAGCAGCGCCGACTGAGTGCGCGGCGTCGCCCGGTTAATCTCGTCCGCCAACACTACCTGGCTCATGATCGGGCCGGGGCGAAATTCGAATTCCTGCTGTTTCTGGTTGAACCAATTCAAACCGGTCACATCCGACGGCAGCAAGTCCGGGGTGAATTGGATGCGCCGGAAACCACATCCCAACGAGGCCGCCAGGGCACGCGCCAGCGTCGTTTTCCCAATTCCAGGCACATCTTCCAAGAGCACATGCCCTTCACACAATACGGCTACCAATGTCAAATCAATGGGCTCATCCTTGCCGACGATCACTTTCTGGATATTCTCCCGCAATTTACGGGCAACTTCTGCGATCACAGGTCCTCCAAACTTACCGAATTTCAAGATATATTATCGAAACAGAATTTTATTATACACGCTCAATGAAGAACGGGAGCATAAACCAAAATTCGAGAAATATGATTCGTAAAAGCACAATCGCGAGAACTTTGTATGCATACCGATTTGCCTCACGATCCTTGATTCACAAATATCGAATCACGTCAAAGACAAATTACTATAGGGAATACTCCCCCTTCACAATCATGGTTCAGCCAGTTTCAGTACCCAACTTTCCCAATGGTATAATTCGAACATGCCTTCTATAGTGACCATTGACCTTGAAACCACCGGCTTAGACCCCCGGCACGACACCATTATCGAGATCGGCGCAGTGCGCTTCAACAGCCGCCGGGTAGAAGATGAGTGGACGACACTCATCAATCCCGGAAGGCCAATCCCACCTTTTATTTCCAAACTGACCGGGATTACCAACGCCATGGTGCGCAACGCCCCCACCCTGCAAGAAATCTACGACAAGTTCGAGCATTTCGTCGAAGACCTTCCCATCCTAGGGCATAATGTACCCTTCGACCGTTCCTTTCTACAAAAGAACGGCCTCTTCCAATACAATGATTATCTAGACACCTATGCCCTGGCTTCTGTGCTAATGCCCAACGCCGGGCGCTACAACCTGGGTGCGCTCGCCCAACAACTCAATGTATTGCTCCCGGCCACACACCGCGCCCTAGATGACGCCCGCGTCACCCACGCTGTTTACACGCGTTTGTTTGACAAAGCCATGGAATTACCCATCGATTTGCTGGCTGAAATCGTGCGCATGGGCGAGACCATGGATTGGGGTGGCGGCTGGATCTTCAGCGAAGCGCTGAAGATGCGCGCCCGCGAACCAGCCCGCGCCCGCCAGGCCGGGCATACCATCAGCGGCCCATTGTTCGATGCCCCCAGGACCAAAGAGGTCGAGCCGGTCACTCCGGTTCGCGATCCTCTCCCACTCGACGAAGAGGAAGTGGCGGCCTATCTTGAATATGGCGGGGCATTTGCCGACTACTTTCCTGAATTCGAACATCGCCCTCAACAAGTAGAAATGCTGCGCGCCGTTACCGTGGCGCTCTCCGAAGGCCGCCACTTGCTGGCCGAAGCTGGAACCGGCACCGGCAAGTCGATTGCTTATCTAGTTCCCGCCGCACTCTTCGCCATTCAGAACAATACGCGTGTGGTCATCTCCACCAACACCATCAACCTGCAAGACCAACTTATCAACAAGGATATCCCCGATCTACAGGCCGTGCTGGGTACTGAATTACGCGCTACGGTACTCAAAGGACGCAGCAACTACCTTTGCCCGCGCCGCCTGGAAGCCATGCGCCGCCGTGGGCCAGAGTCGCCCACTGAAATGCGCGTGCTCGCCAAGATGCTGATCTGGCTGGAATCCTCCGAAAGCGGTGACTTGAGCGACGTCAACATCACCGGCCCGGCCGAGCGCGCTGTCTGGGCGCGCCTGTCCTCTGCCGATGAAGGCTGCTCCACGGAAACCTGCGTGCGCCGCATGGGCGGCATTTGCCCATTCTACCGCGCCCGCCAGTCCGCCCAAAACGCCCACATCATTATCGTCAATCACGCCTTGCTGTTGGCCGATGTCGCCACCGGCAACCGCGTCTTGCCTGAATACCAATACCTGATCGTCGATGAAGCCCACCACATCGAAGCCGCCACCACTAGCGCGCTCAGTTTCCGCGTTACCCAACCCGAAATCGAACGCATGCTGCGCGAACTGGGTGGCACCAACTCCGGCATCCTGGGACGCACGCTTTCTGCCGCCAGCGATCTGCTCGACCCCGGCCAGATGGCCGCCCTCAATCATCTCATCGAACAGGCCACCGACAAAGCTTTCCATTTCCAGAACCTGATCGGTAAATTCTTCACCGCCCTGAACGACTTCCTCACCGACCAGCGCGAAGGCCGCCAGTTGGGCACATACGCCCACCAGGAACGCATCCTGCCCGGCACGCGCACGCTGCCAGCCTGGCTAAATGTCGAGGTCGCCTGGGAAGAAGCCCATCGCTCGCTGGAACCGATGCTGGGAATTCTAGAGAACGTTGCCCAGGCGCTGGCTGAGCTTGCCGAAAGCGGCGAAGAAGATATTGAAGATTTGCTTTCCGAGGTTGGCACCAACTATCGCCACTTCGCCGAACTCAATGAAAATGTCGAAGCGCTCGTCTTCGAACCGGCCGAT
>JAFGRA010000035.1 GCA_016935415.1 Anaerolineales bacterium | reverse complement strand
TTCGAAGTCAGCCGCTCTATCCATTGAGCTACGGGTGCGGGATGTTTGTGCGCACTTAATTATACCCTGAAAGAGCAAATTTTCAAATTTCGTGAAAACGGGATCTTGAAAAACCCTTAATCTTCTATCACCATAAGTATAGCTCTGCTAAGATACTTCTTTTTTTCTTAAAATTGAACTATAAAACCATGCTCTGGGTAATAATTACAATCTCTTCTTGCCGAGATTTTTCAGCACCCATTGCCCATTGCTCCAGCTTTTACATTTCAAGGAAACTTATTGGTATAATTATTATTTTATGCAATTAATTCATTACCATAATTCAGAAACTTTTATTGAAGTATTGGCTCCGCACTTTTATTCACTTTCTACCTGATTAAATATTCACATATTTGAGGAGATGTGGAATATGGAAATTACCTTAAGTATCATTCTCGGCGTTATCGTTATCGTTTGTATCGTGGTCTTGATCTTCGAATTTCGAATTCGCCAGCCCGACGTGTGGGTTCTCTATGAAACTGGCGGTCGGATCGATTTTCGAAAGGGGCTGATCTACCCGCGGCACTTCAGCCTGCCGCTCAAACGCACCGTCTATCCGATCCAATTGAATATGGAAATCTTCGCGGCCGGCAATTTGGAAGTGAGCATCAAATTAGTCGGGTCGGTTGCGCCCTCACTCGAGCATGTACAATCCTTGATTCGCGTTGGGGGCTGGAAAAGCGACGCCGTGGCGCGTGCAGCCGGGGAAGCCCAAATTCTGATCCAGGGTTTCGTCAAAGCATTCACCGAGCACTATGAAATTCAGGCGCTTTCCTCCGCCGAAATATTGAACTATATTAATGAACAATCCGCCTATGTCGAAGAGAAACTTGGCATCGAGTTGATCTCGCTCGCTATCCTCTCCCTGGAACCGACCGACCCAGAAATTGCCTCCGCCCTGCGCCAGCAAGAACAGGCCCGTCTGATGGAGCAAACCGAAACGCTCAACCACCAGGCCCGCGTGGCGGTGGCAAAAGCGAAATATCAGACTGATGAAGAAATCGCCGAGATGGAACATGCCCTTGAATTAAAAAAGGTCAACCTGGACAAGAGCCTATTCGAAGAAGAAGCCACCCTGGCCCAGCAGCGCCTCGAGCAAGAATTAGCCCGCGACCGTATGCGGTTGGCATTTGAAAAAGAAGAAGTCGATGTGCTCAAGAGCAGCCCGGAACTGTTGATGCTGACCCCGCAAGCGGCCCGGCTGGCCGAAGCCAGCCAGAACCTGAAGAATGCCCGCACGGTGATTTCTTTCACACCGCAAGACCTGGCTTCAGGCTCAGAACTGCTCGACATGTTCCAGGCCTTTTTGCAAAAAGCATTAGAAGCCAAGCAGGCCGACGAGTAAAAGCTGGGTACGTCAACTCGGCGTCCTCACATGTATCGTATTTAACCGATGGTATCCCGACCTGACCCCATGGCTTTCTTTCATCTGAAACCGATCAAAGCCGCGCGCGTTTCAGAGATCAGCGAAGCAACTGCCGCCGCCCCAGTCTCTCCTGAAGAGCGGGTCAATTTTCATATTGGTAATCCCTTACAGGACTCGCGGCAAACTTCTGCTTTCCTGCGCCTAGCGCTCGGTTTAGATATCCATCAGGAAGATTTACCGGACAACCAGCCCAAACTTATTATGGAAGCGCTGGGCTGGGTCGCGGCCGATCAACCCAAACTCGACTTTATCATCCGCACCATTAATCGCAGCTCCCCCTACATGCCGCGCGGCGGCTATTCCCGCCAGAATCCCAATACACTGATCAAGCTGTTCACAGCCTTGTTGAGCCAGCAGCAAGAACCGTTACACTATGATATGGGTGAAAAGTCGGCCCGCCGGGAAGTGATCCTCGCTTCCGGGGGCACGTTGGAAGCACTGCGCGTGATCCTCTTTGTAATTTCCACCAATCTGGAAACTACCCCGGTGCGCATCCTCACTTACCACTGTGAAATCCCCCCATCGGTACAAACCATTCCTAATCTGTATTTTGAAGACCTGGCACCGGATGAGCGGATCGCGTACGCAGAGATCGAACAGTTCTTTGCCCAACAGCCCGACGTACCCACATTCTTGCTGCTTGGCAGCCCCATCGAGGAAGACATCCGCCGCAAGCTCTACTTCCTAAGCATACAGTACCCGCTTTTCTTTATCGAAGCCAACGATGTACCCAACCATCTCTCCCTGGCGCGCGAAGCAAAGCTGGTGCAGCGCGTTATCCGGCTGCTTACCCCGGGCATCTTTGCACCGCGCTTACAGGCGCTTTCCACCGTTTTTGTAGTGGGCAACGCCGACTTCCTAAAAGCCATTGAAAGCGTGCATTTCGAACTCAAAGGCACGCCTTCAGCATCCGAAGTTGAATTCCTAACCTACATCCTGGAAAATAAACTGGCCGCGGTGCAAGCGATAAAACCGTCCGAAGTTCCCGAAGGCCAACCAGCATTTTACGGCCTGGGATTGGGCATCAACGCCGAACGCGCCCCCACCCAGATTGCCAGGAGGATCGAACATAACCTCGAGCGCTTATCGAATGGTTATGCAAAGCGTCTGACCAGCATTACGACCGCAATTGAAAAACGTACCGCCACCCTGGATGCACAAATCGAGCGAACCTGGAAATCGGGGATTGTCGATGAATTTGCGATGGTTGAGGCCAACGACCTTCTCGACTTGATGGTTGAGAACATCGACAACCCGGCCTGGAACCAGGCCCTGCAACGCAGCTTCTTGAGCAACTTCATCAAGCACCAACCCCAATACCAACCGGACGCCTGCGTAGTGGTCAGCGGTTCATCACGGACAGCCTTGGGTCTATTGGGTTTCCACTGCGGCATCTCCGAAGTCGTCATCCCTGACCTAAGCTGGTCTTACGATCAATGCTTCCAGAAAACCCACATTGTGCCTTTGACCTCAGCGTTGGAACTCGATGTCGCCGGGTTCATCGAGAAGCTAGAAACACTGTGCAGTCATGATCCTTCCTGGCACCAACGCGGCGCGGTGGTGATCAGCAATCCGCACAATGCCACCGGGCAAATCTTCAATGAAGACGCCATCCGCAAGTTGATCGTATATTGCTTGCAGCACGGTTTACACATCATCGACGACCTGGCTTACCAGAACATGGCCCCGGTCGACGATCTGCCTGAGATCAAAACTGCCCGGCAAATCGCCGAGGAACTGGTGCAGCACGGCACCCTGGACGAATCCGAGACGGAGCAACTGATCACCGTACATTCGGTTTCCAAAACCGACAGCCTGGCCGGGGCCAGACTCGCCGTGATCGAAATTCGCGATCCTCAAATCCGCCAGCGTTTTCAAGCCTTGAATTCCCGCATCCGGCCTAACATCGCGGCAGCATTCATTACCTATCTTTTCTATCGCGGGCCGCGCCAATCGGCGCGCAGCTATTGGCACCTGCGCAACATCCTTTTCAAGGAAAGATCACAAGCCCTGGTGGCTGCCGCCGCCGAACTGCCCGCAGACCGCAACCCCTTCGACTTAACCATCATCCCACCCAAGGGCAGCATGTACCCACTGCTGCAAATGGAGCGCCTGCCCGCGGGGTTATCTCTGGATTGGTTGGCTTCTTCCCTCGCCCGCCAGGGCATCGGCATGTTACCGCTGTCCACCTTCGCACGCACAGAAAAGGGCTATGAAACCGGCAGAAAAACCTTCCGGCTGACACTCGGCGGCATCGACAATGCCGAAACGCTCAAGGTAAAAACTCGCCGTCTGCTGATCGACCTCAACCGCCTGATCACCGAGGAACAGGCGCGCTATAACCGCAAACGGTTGAAATACCGCGTCCCGACCAACGGGAACACGCGCCGCGCCGCTCTGGCGCGCGACTGGGACATGATCTCCAAGCAGATCATCCAGGCATGCCAACGCAGCCAATCCCTGTACCAGCAAGTCGCCATACCCCAGATGGACAGCAACCGCTTGCAGCATGAATTTTTGGGACAACACGTACCCGAACGCCTGGAAATCTTCCGCTTCCGTCTGCTCGACCGCGCCCTGGTCAGCGATGCTTTGGTGCGCCGGGCATTGACCACGCGCGGCGACTGGCTGCAAGCAAGGCTGGAAAAGGAATTCCTAAAAGATACGCTCGGAAGGCGGCAAGCCCAATTCAAATCGCGGCTGTACGACCGCACTGTGCATCCCACCCAGGCTTATTCAATCCAGGCCGAGATGGCGCTCGATGAGATCATTCGCGCCCTCATCCATAACCAGCCTGTCTCCGCTTCGCAGATCGAAAACGCCGCACACGAACTGATCAAAGAATACCTGGGGTTGAACGTAAACATAACTTCGCGCGGTGAAGTCGATGAATTCATGCTGGACCTGGCCGCACTGGGCACGGCCGAAGACTACGCCGCGCTGTTCTCTGGAACAGCAGTACCTACGCTGTTGTCTTTCTGGAGCGATTGGGATGGCAGCAACCGGCCGTCCGGGCAAGGCCACCAACTGATCGGCGGCATCGTAATCGAAAACGTACGTCGCATGGCGCGCATCATCAACTTGCTGCGGCAAACCGCCCCCAGCGTGCCGCTGAATCCCGGGCTGCTATCCCAGATCAACCGCCTGCCCGAACAGAACCAGCGTTTTTCCGAACTGCTGAGCAACATCACCATCCTGACCCACCAACTGGAACAGCGCTATCGTGGTATCCTGCCCTACTCCTTGAATACCACCCCCTTGCAGCACCTGGCGTCCCGCCTGGGTTTGAGGCGCGACCCGGCCCGGGTGCTTTGGCAGCACAACGACCGCTACGAACGCAAGATGATCGAACTGCGCCAACAACGCCGGGATATGCTTGAGCATTACTTCGCGTTAAACAAGCAGCTCCGCAAGCAATTGTATACCCTGATCCCCCAGATCCAGGAGAACCGCACCACCGAAGTGCTGCTGCGCGAAGCGGTCGGCTTCCAGGATTTGCTGCAGCGCACTCTGATCACACCACGCATCCACCAGGGGTTGATTACCGCTCGGGACCAATTTGCGATTGATACCACAGTCTTCAATCTGGACGAAATTAACACCATCGCGGGCAAATACGGCAACCCGGGCATGATCCTGGGGCTGCAAGTCAGTATGTCCACCAGGCCGGAAGCCTTAATCTCGCTCGACCGCAAGTTCCGCACTCAGGAACAGCAAATGTACCGCGAACAGCCCCAGGTCGATCTGCCCTCAGTATGGCTGATCCCCTTGTTCGAGAAGACGGACGCGGTCAACAACATCCGGGACTACCTCGACCAGGTCTGGGATTACTCTACCCAGAGCCGCCATACCGCACAATCGCCCGAGCAGCGCTTTGCCGAGATCATCTCGGAAGTGTTCATCGCCGGTTCGGACCTCAGCCAGCAGGCCAGCCAGGCAACGGCCGCCTTCCTTTATCGAAAAGTAAAATTCGACGTGCAATCCTGGTTGGCCGAGCATGGCGTGGCCGAAGCGGTGCGCATCAAGTTGGGCAGTGGCGAACCTATGCAGCGCCAGGGCGGGTATTACTCGCAGGTGGCCGGACAACCCGCCTTCCTGGATACAGAGGGCAGCCACAGGCGCTTCAACCGCGACCTGCCCGCCCCAGCCCGAAAGAGCACCGCCTACGCGGTCACCCCCTTGCAAGGCGTTTTCTCAGGCGGCGATTTGCGAACCTTCCAGAGCAACATTTCTGAAGAAATCCGCTTCATCTCGGTGCCGGATTACGCCGACCTGCTGTACCATCTCCAGCAGTCGCAGCGCAACCATCGCAATGACCTGATCCGTGCCGCCGAGACGATCACCGAAAGCCGGCTTGGCCCACAAAGCCGCAGCCTCCAGGAACTGGAACGCCTGACCATTAACACCAACGAGGATGTTTACATCGACTTCCTGGACGAACTGACCGATAATTTCCGCCACATCCTCTATGGGCAGGAAGAAGATGTGATCGGCGTCCACATCATCTCGTACTTTATTGGTCGCTCGATCCCACAGTTGCGCGACCGGCCTGCCTCACGGCGCACGTCGAGCAGCGGCCGCGAACAGAGCCAGCAGATCCTGGCGAACATTGCCGAGATCATCCCACTCTCGAATCAGGGCAGCCTGCTGCGGGCAATTTCCCATAACCAGTCACAAACCGTCGTGCTTGGTATCAACCAACTGACTACCGGCTTGTTCCGCGCCCTGGAACGTTTCGCCCAGACCCATTTCGCCGAGGCCGAGCGCGACCGCATGATCGCCGAGCGCTTGCTGCCCAATTTGCCTGTGTACGAAATCCTGCACACCCTGCGCATCTACCAGGACTGGCAAGGCACCTATCTGCATAAGATTGAAACCGCCCTGCCTGCCGGGAATTCCGCCTTTACCGCCTTGCGTGAAGATAATAATGCCATGCACCGCTATCTACCGCTGTTCCAACAGGAATTGCTCCGGCGGCATGGCCTCAATGTGCACGACTTCTTCATACACAACACTTTCATTCCTGACTTACTGCCCACCTTGCGTCCCGAACTGGCCGTGCTCTTACAGAAAAACCTCTTCAATACCAGCCTGGATACATTCCTGACCGGCATCGAAGGCAAGATTTCCGATGAATGGCGGGCAGAAGTTATCCAATTACTGCAACTTCCGGAACAGATCAACTTCTGGCGCGCTGCCATCTGGGACGTACTGGGCGAGTCGATCTATCAACGCGTGCAGAGTTTTTCCGAACTCGCCACCGCGCTCTATTCGCTATCCAGCACAAACACGGCGCTTGGACAACCGGCCATCGCCCGCGGCGCAAAATTGCCCCCTAACCTGAGTAACTTCTTCAGCACAACCCATGCCGATGACGAAATGCGGCGCTTCTTGCTGGGCACACTGGAATACCTGAACTCCTTCGTAGAAGGCAATATCGAGGTGCCGATTAGCATCATCCGGGCAATCAACGATGTGGAACGCATCGTCCAGATCGAAGAAAGCGCCCTGCCGCCCGAAAAACAAGATGCCATCCGCTTCTGCATCCTCCAGGTCGCCCGCCTGACCAGTGAAAACGGCTAAGGGGATATTTCCAAACAACAATCAGTTTATTTGAGTAAGTTGCGTACCGAGGAGTTCTTTTTCCGCCGCGGCCTGGTCTTCCGACGCCCAGGTCGTTGTACCTTGTCCGGCGCTTTCCATCTGGAACAAGGCCGGCTGCCCGGAACGCCACTGCCCACTAACCAATTCAGCCAACAATTCACCTGTCTCCCCCAGCCCGGCCAACGCCCCCACTTTGATCAGGTTTTCAGCTTCTCTCTCGCTGGGGGTCACGCGTACCATCAGGTCAGCCAATGAGCGAAACGGGCGCTGCTCAAAAATCTGCTTCTGTACATTGGTCGTTAACTCCTTGACCTGATTCAATCCCATATACAATTCCACATTATTGTCTATGCGTATAGCGGAGAATTCCGCTGCGGAGTAGTTGATATGCGGCGCGCACACAACAAGCCCCATCCGCCGCGCTTCTTCAATATAATGTTTCTGGCGGTAATACCCACCCCAATTTGCCAGCACCGCCGCCATGAATTCCGCCGGATAATGCACCTTGCAGTACGCCGAACGCCAAGCGGTGCGCGCATATGAAGCCGCGTGCGCCTTAGGGAAACCATATCCGGCAAAGGCGTACATCAATTCCCAGATACGAATACCCAATGAATCGGGAATATTGTGCTTTCGCTTGGCCGCGGCGACGAACTTCTTTTGCAGCGCCTGCATAGCCTTACCAGGATCGAAGTGGCTCATCGCCCGGCGCAGCAGGTCGGATTCGGCCGGTGTAAAATCGGCAATTCCAGAAGCAATCCGCAGCACGTCTTCCTGGTACAGGATCACCCCCAGCGTGTCCTCCAATAGTGGCTTTAGGGCCGGATGCAAATATTCGACTGGTTCTTGCCCAAGGTGGCGGCGCACAAAGCTGTCCCGCATGCCGCCGGTTAGCGGACCCGGGCGATATAAAGCCAGCGCGATCATGATATCGACCACCTTCGAAGCCTGGATATCGGACAGCGTCTGGCGCATGCCCGGGCTTTCGATCTGGAAACACCCAATTGTCTCGGCATTGCGGATCAAATCGCTGGTCTGCGCATCTTCCCAGGGAATGGTGTCCAAAAAGTCCAGGCGTGAAGCAAACCGTTCCGGGTACTTCTGCACCACGAAATCGGCCACATCTGCCAAAACCGCCAGACCGCGGATACCTAACAAATCCAGCTTGACCAACCCGACCGGCTCGATCGATTCGAGATCGAACTGGGTGATGCGCACCCCTTTGCTGGCGCGTTCGGTCGGCACCAGTTCGTGCAATGTGTCTGGGGCAATCACTACCCCACCAGGATGAATGGAGAGATGTCGGGGGATACCAAGCAGTTGCCTGGCCTGGTCGAAAATTTCCGTGTACTGCGGCCATTGGGGTCGCAATTCTGCATAAGGGTCTTCCGCCCGGCTTCTCCCACTCCGGTGATACCAGGGCAACTCCTTGACCATACGGTTGATCTGTGCCTTTGGAATCCCGCGCGCCTTGGCAACTTCGCGCAGCGCCGAACGCCCGCGGAAGCGGCTCACGGTGGACACCATCGCGACCCGGTCTTTGCCGTAGCGATCGAAGACGTATTGCAGCACCAGGTCACGATGCTTGGAATCGATGTCCACATCGATGTCGGGCGGTTTGGCACGCGCCGGGTTCAGGAAACGCTCGAAATACAGGTTCAGGGCCAGCGGGTCGGGTTCGGTGATCCCCAGGCAATGCGCCACCAGGGAGGAAGCCGCTGAACCGCGCGAGCCAGTCGGCACATCAATTTCACGCGCATGCGCCAACACGTCGGCCATCACCAGAAAGAGCGGTGCATATCCTTGTTTGGCGATGACTTCAAGCTCATAGTCCAGCCGGGTTGTCACTTCTGCCGTGATCTCGGCATAGTTTTGTTTCGCGCCGGCATAGGCCTGCTGACGCAGCACCTCATTTGCTGTTTGTCCATTGGGAAGCGTAAGCTGGGGAAAACGCACCTGCGACAAAGGCATGTCAAAGCGGCAGCGCTCGGCCACTTCGAACGTGTTCTCAAGTGCTTCGGGGAAGGCCGCGTACCGCGCGGCAAATTCCTGAGAATCGGGCAAGACGGCATCAAAGGGAAGACTTTCCAGCACCGGATCGTCAAGCTGTGTGTTCAGGCGAATGGCATTCACCAGTCGCAGCAGCCCGGCATCGGCAGTGGTACGCGTCAACACCGGGTTGGCCGCCACAACCGGCAAATCATGCTGCTGGGCAAGCTCACGCAAGGATTCAGCCCGTTCCAGGTCATTCGGGGAACGCACATCCAATTGCACGTAGAGCTGATCGGGGAAGGTCTGTTTCAAAGTCATAAGTATTTCCCCGGCCCGCGCCCAATCCCCCTGCTTGAGCAACAAGTCAATCGGCCCCTGTTGACCGCCGGTCAGGCAAATCAAATCTTTACTGTGATTGGCAAAGCTGGCAATCGTCAATCCCTTCAGAGGCGGGGTTTGGTCTAACAGCATGCTGCTCAAATGACAAAGATTGCCCCATCCTTTGAAGGAGGTCGCTAACAGCGCCAGTCGGCAAACCGCCTCCGGTTCAGCCTTAGTTGCAATGAAATCGAGACTCAACCCCAGGAGGGGCTGCATATCCGCTGTCTGGCAGGCCAGGATGAATTCGACTACCCCACTCAAGTGATTGTGATCGGTGAGCGCCAGCGCCTGGATATCAAGGGATTGGCTTGCCGCAACCAAATCTTCTGGGGATAGCAACCCTTCCAGAAAACTGTAGTAAGAAAAAGTATTGAGTAATGGATAAGCAGGTTTGGACATTACCTTTATATTATAGCTCATTTGTTCGCCGCGCAGTTATCTGGTTTTCGCGCATTTATTCCCCCAATGCTTTGTAAATATATTTGCACACAACCATCCTTCTTATCCGATTCCCCAAATGCCACTGCTCACCTTACAATTTCTTATCAAGCATAGCGTTTTTTTTCACAAATGCTTGATTTGTCAGAAAATTATTCGTATAATTCTAAGACAAATTTAATATTTGACTTTCCATCTTACAGCACATTCCTAGGAGGAATACATGCAAACCTTTGGATTTACCCCCAGATCTTGGCGGGGAAAGTTTTTACTTCTCATTTCAGCTTTTCTGCTGATTTCCATGGCTTTTTCAACAAATCAAGTCTATGCACAGGAGAGTGATCCCCCAACACCGGAAGCACCCGCGGAAACACCTTCCGAACCGGAGCCTGCCGAAACACAGGCACCGGATGATGCCTCAACGGGGGAACCCACAGAAGAAACAACCGCAGAACCGACAGAAACACCAACTGAAGTGCCTCCGGTTGAACCAACTGAAACGGCTCTACCAGAAGCAACACCCGAAGAAAAGAACGCCGAACCAACCGAAGAGGCCGGAGGTGCCATCGACGCGCCCCAGGCAGAAGGTGATCCATACATCCAGGTCTATCCAGACGAAGGCTGGCTCGACGGTTTCGATTGGCCTTCGGGTGCGTCGGTTACCGCCACGGTAGACGATGATGAGGACCCAGGCAACGGTGTCCTGTTCCAGGACACTCAAACCGTCGGCCCGGCACCTTGGGACCCCGGCTTGGATGTTGTTATTTTCGATGCCGAATCAGTTGTCGATCTGGTTCCCGGCCTATTCATCAGCATGACCGATGGCACCACCACCAAGACCACTTATATCCAGGATCTTTCCTTCGACTACGTGGATGAAAGTACGGATATTGCCGGTGGTACCGGCCCGGCGAACTGGCCTGCCGATGTGAATGTGAGCGATTCTGTGGGCAGTTATGAACTCAATATCACGATTGGTGGTGATGGTAATTGGACGGCTGACTTTGGCGCTCAAGCGAATGATATCGATGGGGCGGAGTTTGGGCAGGTCACAGCGTATGACGTAGATGGCGACTGCACGGCCGCGCGGTGGTTCCCACCTCATTTCATAGTACAACCCGATCAAGGCTGGGTCGATGGCTATAACTGGCCGTTGGGGGCGTCAGTAACAATAACTGTGGATGACGATGAGAACCCGGGCAATGGTTACCTTTTCCAAGACACTCAACCCGTTACTCAAGCGCCATGGGATCCCAGCCAAAACTATGTTGGCTTCTATCCCGAATCAACCATCGACCTGCTGCCCGGCCAATTCGTCAGTCTGACGGATGGCATTGCCACCAAGACAACCTATATCCAGACGGTCACATTCGACTATTTGAATGAGGACACGGATCTCGCTGGCGGCACCGGTCCGGCCAATTCGTATGCCGACGTGTGTGTCAATTACCCATCCGACGGGTATTGTTTCGGCATTACCGTCGGCGGCGATGGCAATTGGACTGCCGACTTTGGCGCTGAAGGACATGATGTTCAAGATGCAGAGGGTGCTGACATTGGCGTGCATGATGCTGATGGTGATCGCACCCAGGCCAACCTGCGCTTACCACATTTCAACGTGCACGCTGACCACGACTGGATCAATGGGCATGATTGGCCTTCTGGGGCTTCGGTAACCGTTACGGTAGATGATGATGAGAACCCCGGCAACGGCTTCCTCTTCCAGGATACCCAAACCGTTAGCCCGGCCCCCTGGGACCCCAGCCAACAGGTTGCGGCCTTTAACCCAGCGATCGATCTGGTTCCCGGCCAGTTCGTCAGTATGACGGATGGCATGACCACAAAAACAACTTACATTCAGGATGTCTCCTTTGATTATGTGAACGAGGATACAGATACTGCCGGAGGAACCGGCCCGGCGAATTGGTACGCGGATGTATGTGTAAACAGCCCGTCTGACGGATACTGCTTCGGAATCACCATTGGCGGCGACGGCAACTGGACCGCCGACTTTGGTACTGAAGGATACGATATCCATGATCCCGTCGATGCTAATGTGATCCCGCGCGATGAAGATGGTGATGGAACGCAGGCTAATGCGCTCTTCCCCCATTTCAGGGTGCAGCCCAACCAGGGTTGGATCGACGGCTATGATTGGCCTTGGGGCGCTTCGGTCACGCTTACCGTTGATGATGACGAGAATCTCGGCAATGGTTTCCTCTACCAGGATACCCAAACCGTTTACAACCCGGATTGGGATCCCAGCCAAAACTTCGTTGGATTCTATCCCGAAGACAGCATCGATTTGGTGCCTGGCCAGTTCATCAGCATGACAGATGGTACGACCACCAAGACCGGATACATCCAGGATGTTTCTTTCGACTACTTGAATGAGGCCACCGACCTGGCCGGCGGCACCGGCCCGGCTGACTGGTATGCCGATGTGTGTGCCAACGATTTCTATGGCAATGGCTATTGCTTTGGCATTACGATCGGCGGCGACGGCAATTGGATTGCCGATTTTGGGGCTGAAGGCTATGATCTCGCCAACATCACCAATGCCGACATTGCTGTCTGGGATGATGATGGCGATTGTACGCAGGCAAATCCACTCTTCCCGAACTTCACCGTGCATCCCGATCACGGCTGGATCGGCGCAGATGACTGGCCGGATGGTGCGTTGGTAACTGCAACCGTTGATGACGACCAGGATCCGGGCAACGGCTTCTTGTACCAGGCTTCAAAATACACCAGTAACGCGCCCTGGAATCCGGGTCATACCTATGTTGAGTTCAACCCTGAATCCGATCAGGGTATTGACCTGGTTCCCGGCCAATTTATCACCGTAACCGATGGCATAACCACGAAGACCACCTATATCCAGGCCGTCACCTTTGACGATTTGGATGAAAGCACCGATATCGCCGGTGGTACCGGTCCGGCCGATGCATCTGCAAACGTATATGTACGCGATTCATCCGGCGATCAATCCATCGGCATCACGATTGGTGGCGACGGCAACTGGTCAGCTGACTTTGGCGCCGCTGGCTTCGATATCGAAGGCACATCCGATGCCAACATCTGGGCCAGCGATGAGGATGGTGACGGCACCATGGCTCACCTGCGTATCCCGTACTTTGTGGTAGCGCCTGACGAAGGTTGGATCGAAGGTTATGATTGGCAGTCGGGTGCTTCCGTCACACTTACCGTGGACGATGATGAAGATCCCGGAAATGGTTTCCTGTTCCAGGATACCCAAAATGTTGGCCCAACTCCCTGGAATCCCAATCAGGACTACGTTGCCTTCGAGCCCGAACCCACTATCGACCTGGTTCCCGGACAGTTCGTCAGCATGACCGACGGCACCACCACCAAGACCACTTATATCCAGGCCGTCACCTATGACTACGTAGATACGGAAAATGACCTGGTTGGTGGAACCGGCCCGGCCGACAGGTACGCCAACGTCTGCCTCAATGGCTTTTGCTTCGATATCACTATCGGCGGCGATGGCAATTGGGAAGCCGACTTTGGTGCCCAGGGTTACGATATCTGGTCGACGAATGACGGCCAGATTACTGTCTTCGATGAAGACAATGACCAGACCATGGCAAACAAGTACTTCCCAAGCGTCCAGATCAATCTGGTCGACAACACCGTCTGGGTAGGTTCGTTCACCCCAGATACAACCGTGACCTACTCGATCTATGATGCCCCCGGCGGTAACCTGGTCTTCGGCCCCGAGCAACAGCAAGCCGGTTCGGACGGTTGGGGCGCCGTCTTAGATTGGGTGGTAGACCTCTATCCGGGCATGTACGTGGAAGCCACCGATGACACCACCCTGGAAACCCGCACTTTGGTGATCGAACCAGTGACCATCGACAGCGTGGATCCAGCTACCGATGTAGTTTCCGGCACAACAGTTCCCAATGAGTTTGTAGCCGTCAGCGCTGGGTACGAAAACGACTGGGGGAACTGGTTCTGGATTTCTACCGAAGCCGATGGCTCCGGGAATTGGTCGGTTGACTTCTCCAGCGAAGGCTTCGATCTCCTGGCAGACATGGCGCTGCGTGCCCATGTCTATGATGCCGATAGCGACATCACCGAAACCTCACCCACTGGCAGCATCAGCGGTACCGTTTTGCAAGATACTAACGCACCTTCCCCCGGATCACCGTTGGCAGGTGTTGAAGTATGTGCATATGAACCGTCCAGCTATGGTGACCGGCCCCTGCAATGTGCAACCACACAGGTCGATGGCAGCTACACTATCCTGGGGTTACAAATCATCGTCGATGCCGATTATGTGGTTGAGGCCACACTGGATGGTTGGGCGAGCGAAGTGTACGATGGCAGCTACGGTTGGAGCGGCGCGCTGCGCGTTCCCGTGTATGCCTATCAGGCAACCACCGCCATCGACTTTGCGCTCGTACCCAGCGAAACACTCAGCGGATATGTATATGGCCCCGATGGCGTAACCCCGCTCGCAAATGCGCTTGTCGTAGTGGAGACTTATGGAACCCATCCGCCAGAAGAGATCGACGCCGGCTTCACCGATGAATTCGGCTACTACGAGTTCAGCGTCCCGGCCGGCACCTACACGGCTTATGCAGATTACTACTATTCCTACTACCTGCATGGCTACTATTACAACTTTGACAACAATGTTGGCGCATTCTCACGCGAGTACTATGATGGTGAAATCGCCGAGAATGCCCTACCTATCGCGGTTTCACTGGGCACTCCGGTAACCGGCATCGACTTCACCCTTGATGAACTTGGGATCAATGCCACCTACTTCCATCTGGATTTCAATCTAAACGATGCCATCCTGGATGAGCAAGCCGTCCGGCAAGCGATTGCCTATGGCACCGACCGCGCCGCTTTCCCAGGCCTCTTGCCTGAAGGCCAAACCGGAAACGTAATCGACACCTACATGCCCGTGGAAAGTTGGGCAAAAGCCAGTGCGCCAGACATCACCGAGTATGGCTACAATACAACTCAGGCCGAAGCTTTACTTGATGCAGCTGGTTGGGTAGACACCAACGCTGATGGCATCCGCGACAAAGATGGCAACCCGCTGTCTGTGACGGTCACGATCTATGACAATGACTACATCGAAAACATGATGATCGCCATGCAGCAAGATATGCAAGCCATCGGCATCGACTTGAACTACGATCGAGTATCGTTCGATGAACTCATTCAACGCCGCGATGAAGGTAACTTCCAGATGTACTTCCTCGGTTGGGGGCATGATTTCCTCTGGGATCAAAATGCTGACGTTCAAGTTCCACCGACGTATTTCTCAGAGAACTTAGCGCCACTGGGGTATGACACTTCCGCCATCGAAGCTGAAGTCAGTGCAGCCCAGGCCGAAGGCACTAGGGCTGGTAAGCTCCCTTACATCATCAACCATCAGGCCATCCTCAGCGAAGACCTGCCGCGCTTCTTCTTGTATGAGCGCATCATCCTGGCCGTGCCGGAGTTGGTATCGCCAGCCGATGGTGGGACGACTTCCAACGTGCGCCCACAGTTGGACTGGAACGCGGTCGGTGATGAAGCTTGGTACTGGCTGCAAGTCTCGACAGCCTCGGACTTCAGCAGCACCGTGATCGATACCTGGGTATTAGGTAGTGACTTTACCCCGGACTCCGATCTTGCCCCAGACACCTACTACTGGCGAGTATATGCCAACAACGAAGCATTCTCCGAAGAACAATGGAGCACAGTGTACAGCTTCACCATCGAAGCAGGCATCTCAGCGCCTCCGCTGGTTGCTCCTGAGCATGAAGCTACCATCGATCAAATCTATCCAGACCTGACCTGGGAGGTTCCCGCCTGGGCACCGGAAAACTACAACATCGTGCTCGAACCCGCCGGTGGCGGTACAGCCCTGGTCGACGTATGGGTCTCGGCTGCTTCTGCTTGCGTAGCCTCTGAATGCTCGTGGACGGTCAACCAACTGCTCCCGGACGCTGGTTACCAATGGCGCGTGCGCGGCTATACCGCCGGGGTGGGTGCCTCCGAGTTCTCATCAACCTGGACCTTCACCGTCAACAGTGCCGTCGATCTGATTGATCCTGATGAAGGTGAAACCGTCGACTTCCTCAAGCCGACCTTCACCTGGAACAAACCATCTTGGTCACCAGTCGCCTACAACGTGGTCGTGGAACCTTACGGCGGCGGCACAGCCCTGATCAACGCCTGGGTAAACGGCGCCACGGTGTGCGGCGCAACCGACTGCACCTGGACACCGAGTGCCTACCTGAATGACGGCGACTACCAATGGCGGGTGCTGGCTTACACCAGCGGCTATGGCGCCAGTTCGTGGTCAGCGGCGCGTGCCCTGACCGTTGGCGCTACCCCAACCCCGATGCTGCCGGTCGACGGCGGCAGTACGGATAGGCCGCGGCCTGCATTGAGTTGGAAAGAACTCTCCTGGGTCGAATGGTATCAAGTCGAGATTACGCCGGACGGCGAAGCAGCCTTCTCCCGCTGGGTGAACGCCAGCGCATGCGATGCCGGCACCTGCACCTGGACGGCAAACTTCACCATGGATGATGGCGACTATGACTGGCGCGTGCGCGGCTACACTGCCGCAGTCGCCACCAGTTACTGGTCGACCAGCGCAGCCATGACCGTACAGGCTGCCCCGCAGCTTAACACCCCGGCTAACGGCAGCACGGTGGATGATCCCAAGCCAGACCTGACCTGGGGCGCACTTTCCTGGGCAGAGTCCTACCTGGTGGAAGTGTACGACAGCGGCATGGGCTTAA
>JAFGRA010000289.1 GCA_016935415.1 Anaerolineales bacterium | reverse complement strand
TATCTGCCTAAGGCGGGCGCGACAGATGCCGACCGGCGGGCGTACCTGGTGCAAAACCTGGCGAATACGCCGCGCCCCTGGAAGGCGCGCTTCCGCTGCGTGGTTACGCTGGCCGCCCCGATGATGATCTTGCAGAATTTCGAAGGTGTATGTGAAGGCGAGATCATCCCGGAAGAGCGCGGCGAGGGCGGCTTTGGATACGATCCGGTCTTCCAGGTGGCGGGCGGGGAGCATACCATGGCCGAGCTTCCGGCCGATGAGAAGAACCAGATCAGCCACCGGGCGCGGGCCGCCCGGGCCGCGCTGCCGTTCTTGCAGCAATACCTTTCCCCGGAGTGAAACGATGATTGAAATTCAAATTCCCGGCCACCCCGGCCTGGCGCTCGAACACCTGGTGCTGGATTACAACGGCACCCTGGCAATTGACGGTGAGCCGATCGTGGGTGTGAATGCGGCTTTGGAGGCCTTGGCCGGTCAACTGCAAATCCATGTGGTCACGGCGGATACGTTTGGCAAGGCCGCGGCTGCACTGGAAGGGTATCCTTGCCAGCTTTCGATCCTGCCGCCCGGCGACCAGGCCCTGGCAAAACAGGAGTACGTGCAAATGTTGGGCGCGGAACGCACCGCTGCAGCGGGGAACGGCCGCAATGATCGCTTGATGCTAAAAACTGCGGCCTTAGGGATCGTTTTGTTGCAGGCAGAGGGTACGGCTGTTGAGGCACTCCTGGCGGCAGATGTGGCTGCCCCGGATATCGTCTCGGCGCTGGGCCTGCTGGCAAACCCGCTGCGTTTGGTGGCTGCCCTGCGTTCGTGAAGTACGGATGACGCGAATTGATTTTCATTTGTAAAGCTCTGCAGCTCTGTGTCTCCGTAGTGAAAAATTTTTTACCGCAGAGATCGCAGAGGAACGCAGAGGGTTGGTAAATTTTTATTTGTGGCATTCGCATTATTCGTACTATTTGTGTTTTTATTGGCGGGAAATTTCTTATATAATGAGATTACTTTAGATTGCGGCGGCTAAAGCCGCACGCAACACAAGCAGCTAATGTAAAAAAGGAGCCAGGCATGGCCAAGGATACGCCACTTGCATACCGTAACCTGACTATTTACCAGATCTACGTGCGCAACCACACCCCCAACGGCACCTTTGCCGAGGTGCAGGCCGACCTGCTGCGCATCAAAGACCTGGGCGTCGATGTGGTCTATTTCATGCCCATTCATCCCATCGGGGAATTGAACAAGAAAGGTTCGCTGGGTTGCCCCTATTCGATCAAAGATTATGAGGAAGTCAACCCCGAATATGGCACCAAAGAAGATTTCCGCAAACTGATCGAGCGCGCCCACGAACTGGATCTGAAGGTGATGATCGACGTGGTGTACAACCACACTGCCCATGATTCGAAGCTGGTGTACGAACACCCGGAATGGTTCCACCAGGATGCGCAAGGCAAGCCGGTGACTACCGTGCCGGAGTGGTCGGATGTGATCGACCTCAAGCAGCCCAATGAAACCTTGAACAATTACCTGATCGGCGTGTTGTGTGATTGGGTCGCTTTTGGGGTGGATGGTTTTCGCTGCGATGTGGCCTCGCTGCTGCCGGTCGAATTCTGGACGCGGGCGCGCGCAGCAGTAGCGGAGATCAAACCCGGCGTGATCTGGCTGGCCGAATCGGTGCATGCTTCTTTTGTTATCCACCGCCGCCGCAACAACTTGTTCGCGCTTTCGGACAGCGAAGTTTATACCGCCTTCGACATGCTGTACGATTATGACATCTGGCCGGTATGGGAAGCGGCGGTAAGTGGGAAAGCTCCGGTGAGCGACTACCTGGATGTGCTGCGTTTCCAGGATGGCATGTATCCCGCTAACTTTGTGAAAATGCGCTGTGTGGAGAACCACGACCAACGTCGCATTATGGCGTATGCTCCCAGCCGTGCTCAAGCATTGGCCTGGACGGCGTTGGCGGCTTTCAACAAGGGGCCGTTCTTCATCTACGCCGGGCAAGAATCCGAAGCCACACATACGCCTTCGCTGTTCGACATCGACAAGGTGCAGTGGAATGAGTATTCACTGAGCGATTTCCTAACCCGCCTGGCCGGCCTGAAGAAAGACCCCACCCAAGTCTATGGGCAGCTTACCTTCACGGCCGCCGAACCCGCTGTGCAGGCGGTCTGGTATACGCCGGAGTGTACGCTGTTTGGCTTGTTCAATGTGAATGCCCAGAACGGGATGGTCTCCGTGCCGGTGCCGGATGGCAGCCACACCAATCTGCTGGATGACACCAGCGTCAAAATCGAGCATGGCAAGCTGTTGCTGCCGGAGAGTGCTGTGATCCTGCGCTATGCCTCGACTGGGAAGCCACAGCCCATGCGCAATGCGCTGTTGGACTGAAGAGGAATTTACCCCGTGTAAGTGAAATTGGCTCACGCGAGGGTTTGTTAATATCGTGTAAGAGTCAGCGGGGAAACGCATAATTGTGGCTATAATTAAAAAATATTCGCCGTTCATTTATAGAGGAAGAGAACAAAATGAAGCGTGTGTTTATCTTTTTGGTACTGTGTTTATTGGTCAGTTGTGCACCTGTGAATACAACTCCGCCAACATCTCCCCCGCCGCCAACCGAAACTACCATTCCCTCCGATACGCCTGTCCCTGAACCCATTTACCTGTCCGGGGAGGGCGATGCTATCGTCGAGTTGGACAAGCCTGCCGGACCGATGCTCGTGCAAATTACCGGCAACGCTGCAGGAGAAGCTTTCAAGATCGTTCATCGTAACGAAACCAATCGCCCGATTGGCATCCTGGTGGACACGGACCAGCCCTACGAAGGCGTCCGGCTGATCGACTATTTTCCCTATCACCACACCACCCAGTTTGTGGTAACGGCGACCGGAGCGTGGGAGATCGCCGTGCTGCCCTTGACTGAAGCGCGCCGTTTGCAGGTACCGGGGACGATCAGCGGGTCTACGGATGATGTCTTCGTATTGGCGGGCGCCACGCCAAACCTGGCTGTGATCGAACGCCGTTTCCCGCAAGGCCGGTTCTCGGCGATCACCTATGGGGACAGCCGCCGCTTGCTGGTGGATACCCAGCAAGTCTACACTGACTCCGTCATCCTCGACCGCTCGGCCTGGATTGTAGAGATCATCGCTGCCGGGGAGTGGGTGATAGAAATTTCGGCAGTCGAATAGATTGACACATAGAACAAAGGCTTTTGTAATCAGAAAACTTATCCTGTAGGTTTAGAAGAAGGTGTGATGATTGGTACACAAAATCTGGTTGATGGGTATGCTCTCAACGCGCGCGTTATCCAGATGCAAGCCGATGGATTGACGCACGCTGACAGCCTGCTGCAACTGCCCTTCCGCGGCAATTGCTTGAATTGGGTGATCGGCCACATCCTGGCCGACCGGGATGAGATCTTTACGCTGCTGCTGGGGGAACAGGGGCTGCTTAGCAAAGCACAATACACTCGCTACAAGTCTGATTCGGAACCTATTACCCTGGATAGTGCTGATGTGATCGGCCTGGAAGAACTGCTGGCGCTGCTGGCAAAATCTCAGCAGGTGCTGGCGGAGAAAATCGGCGGGCTGAGCCTGGAGGAAGCCGAATCCGTAATTGAAGTTAAAGGGCGTGAAAAGCCGCTGGACGAATGGTTGTTCGGCTTTTATTTCCACGAGACCTATCACACCGGACAGACCGAGATTCTGCGCCAGCTTGCAGGTAAAGATGATTAGGTGATCTAGGAACAAGATTTAACCACTAAGTCGTGGAGACTTCATGATTTTTTTTACGTCTCTTGGTAGGCATAGTTTTGGGAAAAGTGCCAGAAAATAGCACAGCGACTTGGATTGACTCCCATAATATTCAGGACTAAACTACATTGACGTCATCGGCGCTTCTAAATCCGACCACAGTCTGAAGAACAGGCCGATAGAGATTATTCCGGGAAACCCGGACAGGAAAATCGAAAGGAAAGTAGATGAACATTTACGTGGGCAATTTGTCCTATACAGCGACAGATGCAGAGTTGCTGGAGGCTTTTTCGGCCTATGGCCAGGTAAGTTCGGCTGTGGTTGTCAAGGATCGGGAGACGCAGCGCTCGCGCGGTTTCGGCTTCGTGGAAATGCCTGACGATGACGAAGCACGTGC
>JAFGRA010000288.1 GCA_016935415.1 Anaerolineales bacterium | reverse complement strand
TACTTAGCGCGCTCGGCCAGACCCAGGCGCACGAACAGCCAGGGTGCCCATCCGGAAATCCAGAAACCCACCAGGCCATAGCGCAGATAGCGCAGGCTGTAGCTGAGCAGGTCAGGATTGCGGGGGAAGACCGCGCCCAGCCCCTGCCAGAGCACGACTACGCCCACCACGCCAACCAGGATACGCAGCAGCAACTTCCAGGGCACACCGGCCACATTGAAGCCGCCCTGCGCTCCCAGCCAGGACAGGCCTGCCAGCAGCCCGAACAGGGTCGCCGCCGGGGTGATGATCACAGTGATGTCGAACGGGTTAAATTCAGCGTCAGGGAAAGCCAGCAGTGCGTTCTGCTCCCACTCAGCCGGAATATGGAAACCGCCAAATACGGCCAACGTCAATACGCCAACCAGGATCAGGCCGAACGAAGCCGCCAGGGCGACGCCCACCTGCCCCCACGGGTTGAATTTCTGGTACCAGTCCTTGACGCCATCCTCTACGCGCACGAACAACCAAATCCCCAAGATGCCGAGCGTCCAACCCATCAGCACGTCCAGGTGAAAATGCACACCCAACACCATCCGCGAGATGCCGACAAAGAAGATCACCACGCCGGTGAGCACCCAAAACCACCGCTTCTTGACTGTAAAGGCGATCAGGCCGAAAAGCGACAGCGGGGTCTGCGAGTGACCAGAAGGAGCGCCGAAAGTCGTCTCTTCGGTCAGGGCCTGCACGCGCCCATCATACATGAAGGGACGCGGCAGGTGCAATCTCCATTTGATCAGGTTATTCAAAATACTGGTCAGCATCAGGATCATGCCAACCCGCACTGCCAGGGTAATATCGACCACCCAGAACAGGATCGGCGGGATCAGGAAATAGAAATTTTCGCTGCCCAGGAAAGTAAAAGCTTTCATGGGTGGGATAATCCAATCCCCCAGGCCTTGCAGCCACAGGATCAACTGTATGCCGTTGTCCAGAATGCCATCAATCATCAGCAACTCCTCCTCAAGTCCATTTACGAATCCTCATCCATTTTAACCCACTTACGGCTGTTCAGTTGCCTTGCCAATCTTCCTACGCTGCCAGAGCACAAAAACCACGCTCAGGATCAACACCCCGGCCACGAGCACCAGGGAAACCGGGTACATCGCAGCCGGTTGATTATCGTACAGATAGCCCGCCAGCAATGGCGACAACATCACGGCAGCCGCGCCGACCGATTCCAGCAGACCGTATGCCAGCCCCATTTGCGATTCGGCCACCATTTCCTGCACTTTGGCGCTGGCCATCAAACGATTGGTGCGGAACCCACCCAGCATGAAATAGCCCAGCGCATACCCGCCCATCCCGGTACCCTGCCACAGCAAAGCAGAGAACGTGCCCGCCGTCAACAGGCTGAGGATGAACCCCAGCCCGGCGTCGAGTTGGCCGAAAATCAGGTGGACGACGACCACGCCAATACTGCTGATCGAAAACAAGCGCCCCATTTGCGCTAAACTAACGCCGCGTTCGTTCTGCAGAAAATTGGGGGCAAGTGACTGGGGCAGAAACAATGCAAAAGTCGCCAGGAAGAACAACCCCAGGATCAGCCAATACTGCTTACCCAATCGGAAACCGTTTTGCTGCTGCTCTACCGCCGCACTTGGCTGCACCGGCTGTGCCTTGATGTTCAGAATCACAGCAGTCGATAACGTGAACAGCACCGCCGCGAGCAGGTATACCTTTCCCAACCCCAATTGCTCCCCGACCAGCCCGCCAATCGTCGGCCCCAGAATGGCGCCGACATTATACATGGCAGAGACCAGCGTCATCGCCTGGGCAACGCGCATCTTGCCGCGCGCCGCGGTGACATAGCTGTTCATCGGCGCAGACACGAACGCGGTGGTGCGGTAAATGCCCAGGCCAATCGCAAAAAGCGTCAGCGAACCGGCAAAAGCCATTAACCAGGTGGACAGCACCCCCAGGAACCAGGCTGCCCACATCACCCCGCGGCGGCCGATCCGGTCTGAGAGATAACCGGCGGGGATATGCACGAAGATCATCAGGATGCTGGTAACGCTGAGGATCGTGCCAATCGCCACCGGGTCAGCCCCCAACTGCTCCAGATATAACGAGCGGAACTCAAAGAACATCCCCTCGCCGATGCCCCAGATCAGCAAGGAGACACAGGTGATGATCAGATCGCGGCTCATGCGGAAGCCGCGCTCACTCGTCCGACGAAATCAGCTGCGGCGTTGAAGACGCGTTGGCGGTCGCCATCCACGGTGATCGGGTGGCTGGCATGCTCCACCCACAACATTTGCTTATCGCTCACGGTGAGGTCATCGTAGATCAACTGCATGTGTTCCGGCGGTACGGCCAGGTCGTTACGCGAGTGCACCAGCAACACCGGCGCGGTGATCTTCGGCAGCCCGGCGCGCATCGCGCCCAGCAAGCCATCGACTTCCACCCCGCCGCGCACCGGGTCGCGGTCGTAGCAAATATGTCCCGGCTGCCGCTCGGGGTTGAACCAGTTTTCCGGGCCTTTAGCGCGATAGGGATTGAGCAGGGCATAATATTTACCCACCGGCAGTAAAGCCCGCTCCAAACCCTCAACTGGTGTATCGTATGGGGCAGCCATCGCCACGATCCCGGCCGCAGGGAACAGTGAAGCGGCGTACAGCGACAGCGCCGCGCCCATCGACAGCCCCATGATGAAGATCTGGTCAGTGCTGTCCGCGAGCATGTGCCAGCCATCCTCAACGCAGGCCACCCAATCCCGCCAGCGCGCCCGTTTCATGTCGGCGATGGCGGTGGCGTGCCCGAACAGGCGCACGCCCAGCACAGAATAACCCTGGGCATTGAGATACTCGCCCATGGGACGCATTTCCTTGGGCGCGCCGGTGAAGCCGTGCACCAGCAAGCAACCGGTGCGGTTACCGGGGAAGAAGAACGGTTCGGCGGTAGGGATAATTTGTGGGGGCATGATTTTTCCTTTGGGTAGTACAGTGACCAGGGTTTTGTTTACCCCTTCCCGGCCTGACGGCCACCCTTCCCCTTAGAAAGGGGAAGGGTCGGGGATGGGGTTAAAAATCGCCTTTCTTTCTTGTATTCTCTATTACGCTTATCATCCAACCACAGAATTTCTAAACCTCAGCGTATCTCCGCGTCCTCTGCGGTTGAGTTTTTAAATCTTCGTATCTTGGTGACTTAGTGGTTAAACACTAAGCCCCAGACACACGCTCGATGAACTCGGCGACCAATGCAAACACCTTCTCACGGTCGCCGTCTTCGGTGATGACGTGCTCGGCTTTCTCGACATAGCACATCTCTTTATCGGTGGTACTCAGCCGATCATAAATTTTCTGCATGTTGTAGGGCAGCACATAATCGTCATCTTTAGAATGGATCAGGCGCACCGGGGCGGTGATCTCGGGTAATCCGGCGCGCATCTCGGCCAGCAAGCTCTTGAGTTCGTGGTAGCCGTTGGTCACGCCGACCTCATAAGCGACACGCTGCTGGTAAGCAGCCTTGTTGAACCAGTTCGCCTGACCTTTCTTCTGGTAAGGCATCAGGTAGCGCAGCAGGCCGGTGAAGGGCAGCAGCAGGCGCTTGTAACCATGCGCCTCGACCTGATACGGCGTAGACATAGCGACCACTCCGGCGACCGGCAAACGCGCCGCCTGGGTCAGCACCAATGCGCCGCCCATCGACAGGCCGACCAGGAAGATGCGGTCGGTCCCCTCCTTGAGCAGGTTCCAACCGTCCTCTACGGAGGCCAGCCAATCGCGGTAGCGCACCCGCCGTAGGTCGGCCGGGTCGGTGGCATGACCAGCCAGGCGCACCCCCACGACCGAATAACCCTGCTCGGCCAGGTACGCGCCCAGGTAGCTCATCTCCTTGGGCGTGGCGGTGATGCCGTGCACCAGCACACAGCCCGTGCGGTTGCCGGGATACAGGAACGGTTCAGTGGTGGGGATGATATTTGTCATCATCGCTATTTACAATCAGCAGCTATCTTATGAATAAACAAATTGAACACGAATTACACCAATCAGGCGAATGACACGAATAATAAAACATTCGTGATATTCGTTCCATTCGTGTCATTCGTGTTTCTATCCCAAAGTTTCCAATTCGCGCGGCAGGGTAGTGAGCGTATCGCAGCCGTCGGCGGCCACAGCGACATCATCCTCAATGCGCACGCCGCCCAGCCCGGTGATGTAAATACCCGGCTCGACCGTGAAGGTCATGCCCGGCTGCAGCACCCGTTGGTTGTCGCCGCGAATGTAAGGCGGCTCGTGGCCTTCCATGCCCAGGCCGTGCCCGGTGCGGTGGAAGAAGTATTCGCCGTAACCCGCCGCGTCGATCACGGCGCGCGCCGCCGCATCGACTTCGCCAGCGGCCACGCCCGGCGCAACTTTGGCGCGTCCGGCGGCGTTGGCCTGCTTGACGGTCTCGTAAATCTTCTGCAACTCAGCACTGATCTCGCCAATCGCAAAGGTGCGCGTGATGTCGGAGAGATAGCCCTCGTAATTCGCGCCGTAGTCGATCACCAGCAGGTCACCGGCTTGCAGCGCCCGGTCTGTAGGCACGGCGTGCGGGTTGGCGCTGTTCTCCGGCCCGCCTGACACGATCGGGAAGAAGGGCAGGTCGGGGTCGCTGCCGTGGCGCAGCAGTTGGCCGACCAATTCGCTGGCGATCTGGCGCTCGGTCACACCCACCTTGATCAGCGGCTTGGTGGCTTCTAGGGCAGCCTCGGCGATCTCGGCCGCCTTGCGCATGGCGGCGAGCTCGGCGGCGTCCTTGTACATGCGCAGCGCCGCCACGGTATCCTCGGCGTTGGCGAACGTTGCCTCCGGCAATACGGTCTGGAGCATGCTCTCTTCCAGCACACGGCACTGGTTGTATTCGATGCCGATCTCACCGCCGCTCAGCCCGGCTTTTTGCACGCCTTCGGCAAAGGCGCGGCTCCACATGCTGGGGTCTTCGCCGTAAGTGCACACTTCCAGGTCGTAGCCCAGGTTGTGGGTCTTGCCGATCTCCAGTTGCGCCATGACCAACACCGGGGTTTTATCGGGCGTGAACAGGCCGATTACCGGGCGTTCCATCAGGTGGAAGTGCATCCCGGTCAGGTAGACCAGGCTCGGCCCGGCGTTGAGGGCTAAGGCATCCAGCCCGGCTTCGGCCAGCG
>JAFGRA010000287.1 GCA_016935415.1 Anaerolineales bacterium | reverse complement strand
CTGTACGAAGTTGGCGAGAAGATGACTGAGGTGGCCGGAGAGGGTTTTCTGGGATTGGGCCCCAAAACCAGCGACAGGGAGTATCTGTACCTCGCCAGACTAGAGGAGTGGTTGGGGGTCTAGGTAACTGACCGTTCGTATTTAGCATATCGTATAGGTCATAAACGGCCAATTCTTCAGAGGTAATGATAGAATAACGCGATGGACGCGTATGAAAATGATGGTGTGCCGACCGATCTGCCACCGGAGGATGAGCGCCAGGCGCGCATTCGCCGCATGATCTTGCGCCTGGTAGCGGCGATCTTGCTGCTGGTCTTTTTATTCTACGCGTTGAGTTCCTTCTTGATGGGGTTTATTATAGGAAACCGCCTAAACCGGCAGCCCACGCCGACACCCCAATTTCAAAACGATTACGAAGCCGGGTCCCTGAATTTCCAGGTCAGTTTGCGAACGCACCAAGCACTGCGCACGCCTTACCCTCCGCTGGGGAACCGGGCGCACCCACCCCAGGTAGCCGCGCCGGAATGGGTTCCAGCCCCGCAAACCTATACGGTGATCGACCAATTGGCCTGGGATGTAGCTTTTGGCTTCGACCTGGATACCAAAGGCTGCGGCCCGGTGGCAGCCGCCTCGGCGCTGGCAGATTTGGCATATCCCAATGCCGAATTGGGGGTTTGCCTGCCCACGATCCGGCGTGAGGCCGGGGATAATTACTCGGAAACTTACGGCATCCAGCCGACAGTATATTGCGATGTGGTGGCGGCTGTGGTGGGCAACGGCTACCTGGGGGCGACGGGGGAGGTGACCTGCCTGGAAGCGGAAAACCCGGTGGCGGGGGTGCTGCAAATCAACCGGGCGCTTACTGCGGGGAGTGCGGTGATCGTGGATGTGCTGATCACCACCGACCAGAACCTGGCGGGGACGTACCTGATCGGCGAGGATCGCCAGCCGTCCAACCCGGAGCAGCCATTGGCGCATTTCACGCGCTTGCTGGGTTTCGAGGATGGGGGCCGCACGGTCGTGCTGGCAGAATTGCTGCATCCCAATGCTTATAACAATGGAGATGTGGTGCGTGTGCCGTTGACGGCATTCCTGGAGGCCTGGCGCGAACCGGAGCAGCGGGCACGTTACAAACCGGCCAATGCCGAAGACGTCAGCTACTGGATGATGGTGATCTCGCCACCGCAAGAAATCGTAAGATAGTCTATTTGTCCCGCTTGTCCAATCGTGAAAATTAGTGTAAAGTCGATACAGATATTGTATTTGCGTTCCTGTTTAGGATATTGATCGTATGCAATTAGAATGATTTTGACGGCTATGGACGGTCAGTTCCTGCATCGTTGAGTGAGGCCACTAATGTTAGACGAATCCGGAAATCTAAGCAAACGCCTGAGTGAAGAAAAGCCGAAAGGTTCTAAAATCTGGGACGTGCTGCTGGGCATGATCATCGGGGTGGTGATCTTGTGCTGCCTGGTGGGGGCAGGCGGGGCGGCTTTCTTTTATTTCAGCCAGAACGGCGGCCTGCCCAGTTTTGGCGGCCAGTCCCAGGCGGCTGAAGCAACGCCACTTCCGGCAACGGCGACCTTGGAGCTGCTTCCCACTGCCACGCTGATCCCGACGGCTACCCCCGAAGGATTGCTGGTGTTCGATGATTTTACGACGACAGGAAATGGCTTGCCGATCCAGAAAGATGATGACAAGCTGCTGTCTTATACCGATATCGGCTACCGCATGGCGGTGTATACGCCCAAGCGATTGATCTGGGCACCGCTGGAGCGCAACTTCGGTGATGTGCGCATCGAGGTGGATATCAGCAGGGTGGCCGGGCCGATTGCCGGGGATGTGGGTGTGATCTGCCGCTTACAGGGCGACGATAATTTCTACGCTTTCTTGATCTCCGGCGACGGGCAGTATGCGGTGGTCAAATACATCAATGACTTTGAGAGTTTTGTAGGTATGGAAGATCGCCAGGTGAGCGAGCACATTCGCCGCGGTAATGTCAAGAATCATATTACGGCGGAGTGCGCCGGGTCGGTGCTGCGCCTGTACGTCAATGATAACCTGCTGATCGAGACCACAGACGCTTCCCTACAAAGCAGCGGGGGCGTGGCGCTGGCAGCAGGCACGCGTGATAACCCCGGCGTGGACGCGGTGTTCAATAACCTGGAAGTGCATTTAGCTGCGCCGTAGTAGAAAATTTATGGCTCTCAATATTGTTTTAGTTGGATAAGTATTGTATAGTAAAGACGAAAGTCTTTACTGGCATTTGCTTCTTACGGAACCAATCGATGAATGTGGGTATCGTAATTATTTTTGCTTTTCTCTTCCTGCTGATGGCAGGCTTTTTGCTGGTTTTATTTTCAAAAACCGAAGTGCTATCCGGCGAAGGCCAGAAAGCCTGGAAGTATGCTCCCGCGTGGCGTTTCTTGGCCGGCGCAGGATTGGTACATATTGTCATTGCGGCGATGGCAGTATTTTCCTTATACCTCTATTTTGGCTACGGGGATCAAACGAAGCCGTTAGCTCGATTTGCTTTCCAGCAATCCCGGATTGGGTTATATACAAGCATTATCAAAATTGATCCTGAAAATGCACGGGCATATAACCAGCGGGGAGAGAATTACTACTCATTGAGACAGCCCGATCAAGCAGTTGCCGATTACACGAAAGCGATTGCACTCGAACCAGATTACGCGGAAGCTTATTTCAATCGAGGAACGGCATTCATTGCGCTCACACAATATGAAGAAGCAGTAACTGATTGCTCCCAAGCCATTGAACTTGATCCAGAATTTGCGAGTTCTTATTTCATGCGCGGGAGTGCCTACGATTTTCTTGAGCAATATGAAGCAGCGATTGATGATTATTCAAAAACGATTGAGCTTAATCCAAATTATGTGTCCGCTTACTATTCTCGAGGGAGAGTATACAATAATTTGGGGGAATATGAAAATGCACTTGCTGATTTTGATATTTTTGTTGAGCTTGATCCAAGGAATAAATTTGCATATTTTGATCGAGGGAATACTTACTTGAGCCTGGGAAGATATGAAGATGCCATTGCTGATTACACAAAAGTTATTGACCTCGATCCAAAGGATACAGGTGCATATATCAATCGAGGCAATGCCTACGAATACTTAGGACAATATGATAAAGCTTTGGCTGAATATGATAAAGCTGGGGAGATAGATTCGGAGATCTTTGCTATATATAAATATAGGGGAAATATTTATAGAGACTTGGGTCAATACGAACAAGCTTTGGCTGAATATTCAATCGCGATTGAAAACGACCCAACTTATGCGGGGGCTTATTTTGGGCGTGCAACGACTTATCTGTTATTAGAACAATACGAAGATGCGATTGCTGATTTCGATAGAATTATTGAATTGGATCCCCAGGATAAGAGTACATACCATAACCGGGGATATGCATACGAGCAATTAACTCAATACGATCAAGCGATTGCAGATTACACGAAAGCGATTGAACTTGATCCCAATGATGCGAATGTGTATATTAATCGAGGACTTGCATATTTTTCAACGGGTAGGCTTGAAGAAGCAAGTTTAGATTTTTCAAAGGCGATCGAACTTGAGCCATCTGGAACTGGGGTGGCATATGACAATCGCGGAAATGTCTATTACAATTTGGGAAAATATGAAGAGGCAATCGCCGATTATACAAAGGCGATAGAGCTTGATTCAGATAATATTTATATTCATTATTGGCGCGGGCTTGCTTATTACAATCTAGGAGAATATGCTCAAGCCGTAGATGATCTTACTGAGGTCATTGAACTTGACCCGGCGTATGGAGATGCCTATTTTTGGCGCGGCTATACTAATTCTGAAATGGGACGATATAGTAAAGCCATCGTTGACTTCAATCAAGTCGTTGCGCTGGATGCTTCGTATACTTATGCATATGTCAATCGGGGATATGCGCATTCTGTATTAGGACACACTAAAGCAGCGATAGCGGATTATACACAAGCTATTGAGCTTGATCCAGAGGATAGCTGGACGAATTGTAGTTTGGGAGACATCTATTTAGATATCTACAACTATCATCTTGCTCTCAAATATCTCGAACAGGGAACCGAGTTGGATACGAACCATGATTATCCCTGGTGTTGGGAAGCGTTGGAGAAAGCTCAATCTGCAAATGTAAGCCCATAGCGGAACGAGAATAAAATAGCTTTACTCCAACATCTTCTTCATCGGCTGCCAGCGAAAGCCCTCGCCGTCGAAGCTCCAGCCGGCGCGCACCCCGGTGGATTTTTTGTATCCCAGGCGCTGGTAAAAGGGAATAGCATATAGGGTGGAAGCCAGGCGGATAACCTTTCCGCCAAGCTGAAGGCATTCACTTTCGAAGTGCTCTAATAACATGCGGCCAATGCCCTGGCCGTGGTGGTCGCCGCGCACGAACAGGCTGTGCAGGCGGTCTTTGCGGCCGCGCAGCACACCAACGATCTCGCCTTGGGCGTTTTCGGCCACGAAGACCATCTCGGCCTGGATGAGGCCCTGGATGGCCGCCCGGTGGTCTGCCCGGTCTGAATAAGCGTGTTGGAAAGGGCCGAGGAAGGGGGCGCGTTCTGCGGGTGAGACGAAAGTGAGATTGTAATCGCCGTAAGTATCGACGATCAAGCGCCCAACGGCGACAGAATCGGATTCCTGGTAAGGGCGGATGGTGGTCATAGTTACCTCATGGGTTGCGGACGCGGCCGAAGTGCCAGGCCAGGACAAGGGCCATCAGCACAAAGCCGAGGGCGGCGATATACAGATCGAGGCCAGGGCCGGGGTCGAACTCGCCGATATCCAGGAGCAGGTAGCTGATCACAAAATTGAGCATACCCCAGACCGCGTTGACCAGCGGAGATGATTCACCTACACCCGGAGGGGAGGCGAACGGACTTTGGAAGCGATTTCCGGAGATGCCCTGCAGGAAATGGGGGATGCCGTTTGCCAGAAAAGCGCCACCGAAGAAATAAGCCAGGTAGATAAAATCATTCATAGCAAACTCCATTGTTTTTCTAATCTAAATTGGTTTGAGGCCGTTGTGATTTATGTTACTATTGTAGTGTATATAGTAGTATATTGCCATCTGGCAGTGGGAAACTTGTGTTACTTAAACCCGCCAAAAGATATTTATTGACCAGCATAATGTATAGAGGAGGAACAATGCGAAATCGTTTGGTTTTACTTTGTATTAGCCTGACCCTTTTGTGGGTATTAGTGGGCTGTGGCCCTTCCCCCGAAGACTTGACGGCAACCGCGCAAGTCATCGAAAGGCAAGAAACGCAGACCGCAGAGGCAAAGATCCCCACGGAAACACAGACCCCCACACCTACGGAGACAGAAGTGCCCAGCGCGACGCCGACGGAAACGGAAGTGCCCAGCGCAACCCCCACAAACACTGAAATACCGGATACGCCAACAAATACGTCGGTACCGCCAACCAATACCAGTGTACCGCCAACCCAAGCGCCGGCATCCGACGATACCGGTAGCAGCGGTAGCTCAGGTGGGCAGACTTCCGGTGGAACGATAAATTGCAATCAGCAGTCGGCTGGGGCTGTGAAGATCAGGGTGGAGAACCTTACCGATGGCCCCTTGGGGTTGTACTTCTATGGCGCGGATAATTATGCTTGCACGATCCCGCTGGGAGCAGCGCGGATTTACGTAAAGACAGGGACATATAGCCTTACCGCCAGCATGTGCGGCGGAACTTACAGCCTGGGTACGGGTAAGGTCAGTCCAACCTGGTATTTCCAGATCAAATGCCCGTAATATTTGGCTAATCCGCACATATTAGTTTAAATCATGAACCGGATACGCAGCTTGTCAGCGTATCCGGTTCGTTTTTATATCGCTAAGGTGTTGAGTCAATTACCTGTGCTGTGAACCATCGGGCATGATGCAGCCGGTCAGGCGGGCGCCCATGCGGCGGGTACCTTCCATTTTGGCGTCTTTCAGATTGGCATTGACCAGGATGGCGTATTCCATATTGGCTTCCGTCAGGTTAGCTTCGCGCATGTCGGCCCCTTCCAGGTAGGTGCCGTTCATAATGGCTTTGCGTAGGTCAGCATTGCGCAGGTTGGCTTCGAGCATGTCAGCGCCTTCCATGTAGCAGCCCATCAGTTTTGCGCCAGAAAAATCACATTCACGCATGATCGAGCCATACATCTTGGCTTTGATCACGGTGGCGTTATGGAAGTCCGTCTTGCTGAAGTTGCCTTCACTCATTTCTGCGCCGGAAAGGTTGGCCGAAAATCCTGTCCCCCCGTTGAACATGACCTTGCTCAAGTTAGCGCCGGTCAGGTCGGCGTCGCTGACATCGGCGTAGTACAACTTGGCGCCGCGTAAATCTGCGCCGCGTAGATTGGCGTTGAGCATATACGCGTCAATCATCCGGGCGCCCTGGAGCTTGGCTCCTTCGAGGTTTGTGCCTTCGAGGTTAGCACCTTCCATGTCTGCATCGATCAAGACGGCGCCTTTCAGTGAGAGGTGGGCCAAGCGGAAACCTTTCAGATTCAGTGGCCCAGGCCGCAAGAGAATGCGATCTAATTCGGTTTGCGTTAAATCCATTTTCAATGGACTACCCTCATTTCATCAATCCATATTTGCCGCCATAATTATCACATAAATCTGGAATCGGCGCAAGCGGGCCTAAGGTACGGGTGGGGATAGGTGGAAGAATTAGGAATTAAGAATGAAGAATCCGAGGGAGGGGAGGTGTTGGAGTGCATGGGTGCTGGGGTGTAAGGGAGAGAGGTGCTATTTATAACGGCTAACGAATCTCGATTTATGCTAAACGTTGAAAGCTTCTTCTGGTTACTGGTTGATTGGGCGCCCATCATTTTCTACATTAAATATAAAAACGGACGGGCGATGGTTTACCTGTCCGTTAGGGGTGAGCGAATACTTGCTCGAAGGACGTGCTTAAAGAAAATAACTCACAGTGAAAGGGTTACTTCTTTTTACTGAAAGTGCGGCGTTTGGCGCGGCGAATGGCCTTTTTCTTCTCAATGCGGCGCAATTCATTTTTAGAAACAAACCAGCGTTTCTTGCGGATCGTGCTGAGAACACCACTGCGAGTAACGGCCTTGCGGAATCGACCGTACAACTGCTGAGACGATTCTCCAGGGCGCAAGGTAACCTTCGGCAAAGTTCTCACCTCCTTTCGGACCAGACGTAATTTAGTATTAAACAAAAAACCGGCTTACATGCATCTATGGGCGCAGCCAGGTTTTATCAGGGTAGAAAATTGGTGTGTATTTGATTGCTCAATCGCGAATACTCACGCTCCTATCCATTTGTAAAATCTGGGCTTTTGGCAGTCCACAAGTGCGGGCTAATTTTACCGCGAGGTTTTTTGGAAGTCAAACCTTTGCGCGCTGACTTTTGGGGTTATTTTGGCAGCCCGTAAGTCTGGTTGAAGCGCTTGATGATTTCCAGGAATTCATCGGGCAGTTGGCTGTTCACTTCCCGCAGGATGTGTTTCGGGACTTGCTTGTAATAGGCGTGGGCGATGGCGCCGGTGATGCAGGCCATGGTGTCGCTATCGCCGCCCAGAGAAATAACCTTGCGGATGGCGTCTTCCAGGTTTTCGGATTCAAGGAAGGCGATAATCGATTCGGGGACGGAATGCTGGCAGGTGGTGTGGAAGGTGTAGTTGGGGCGGATCTGGGCCAGGGAACGTTCGAGGTCGTAGTTGAAGAGAAATTCGATCTCTTCTTTGATGAAGGCTTTCTTTTTGCCTTTGCGGGCACGGAATACGGCCAGGGCAACGGCCTGGGCGCCTTTGATGCCTTCGGGGTGGTTGTGGGTGACTTCGGCGCTGCGTTTGGCTGCTTCGAGCACTTCAACATCGGTATTGAAGGCATAGGCAATCGGGCTGACACGCATGGCCGAGTGATTGCTCCAACTGAAATAGGGCTGATCGACTTCGGACATCAACCATTGGAAGAAGGCTTCGCCATAACCGGCCATCGGGTAACGGCGGCCGAAATTCTTATACGCATTTCCATACTCGCTATCGTTGAGCAGCGCCCAGGCGGTGGCGACCGTCATCACGGTCTCGTCGGTGTAAGCGGCGCGTGGCGAGAACAATGGGAAATTGTATTCTTTGGTGGGACGACCTTCAAAGGCAGAACCGATGATGTCCCCGGCAATCGCGCCGATCAAGCGAGGGTACCTCCGTGATGGAAAGTAGTGGGGAGGGGAAAAGGTTTCCCTTTCGAACATGCCCCTCTATTGTAACTGTAGTTGTGATTTTGACAATGGGAAAGGAGCGCTGAGGTGCTGGAGAGAAGCGGGGAGTGGGGGTGGAGCAAATTACAGATTGCACATGGCAAATTGCACGGGGGACTATAAGATGCAAATGATGATAGCTTCTATGGTGATATTTGGTTTATTTCGGGTTGCGCATCACGGCTCTTCGCCCCATGATTATTGCTTCCCAGCTGCCCACCACTTAAAATATAACGATGCGCTTCAAGACTTGGGTGGACCTATTTTCCTGACTGTTAGAGTGTTGAAAATGGTCCTGAGGACAAGTTAACCACTTGTGGGGAATGCTTGAACACGCATCGTTTTTTGTACTTTCAGTATAGCACTTTTGGAGAACGCGAGTCAATCACCCTGAGCGGACATTAATATTAGAGTTTTCTGATAGATACGATGTTAATTACAAGTGCTCTGGAGGGAAAATCACTTCGCAGTGACATTCACCAGCACGGCGCGCATGGCATAGCGCCAGGCGTAGCTCTCATCCTGGTGATCGTAGACCGTCAAGGAGCTTGGGCCTGAACCAACGCTGCCGGGATAGATATCAACTGCTAGGGAAACTGTGTCACTAAGACAATCGAAAACCCACAGTTCACTCCCGTTTGTACCGTCGGTGGCTTGGAAATACAATTGACCATCGTAGACCGTCAGGTAATTTGGGAATGAGCTGGCGCTACCAGGGCGGATGTCGGCAACCATAGAGGCGGTGCCATTGATTTTGTCGTAGCGCCAGAGTTCCCGCCCGTGTGTGTTTTCCTCGACTGTGAATTACAATTGCCCATTGTAAACGGTTAGGTTTGTTGGGCTTGAACTGGTGCTGCCGGGAATAATATCTAAAACCATAATAGGGGTGTTGGCCGCAGAAGCAGTCATCAATGGAATAAGTGTAAATAATATCAAAATTGAGACGATCAGAGTTTTATGGGGGATAAGTGAAGGCAGCATATTTCCTCCTCGTGGGTAATGAGACTGCACCGCAATCATTATACAGAGGGGTGAAAGAAAATACAAGCGCACATGCTGTGTTGGTGTCAAGCGCTTGAAAACCACCCCCATAATTTCCAAAAAAAGAATAAATGTTCTATAGTGCCGTCATCAGAAAAAAACAATCATAAGGAGTTGACGATGACAGAACGTGTGGAGCGTGGCGGGGATCGGCAGGAGCCTGGAACAACGGGAGATCGGGTTTCGGCGGATGGGCGCGCCGAGCAGCCTTCACCGGGGCCGGAGAACCTGGCGGAACTGGAAGCACACCTGCAAGCGCAGATCGAAGAAGCGGTAGAACGCCGTTTCCAGAGCGCCAAGGACAAGCGTTGGGCGCAGCTTGAGAAGCAGTATGGTGAGTTGAGCGAGCTGCAAAAAACGCTGTCTGCTGAGCAAGCGCAGGGTGGCGGGCGATCAGAGTCTGGCCGCTCACCAGAGTCCGGTGAGTATCTTGAATTGTTGGAGAACCTGACCAATCTCGTTTTGCAGGGTGCCAAGAAAGGCAACGTGCATCCGGCGGCGGTGGTGCAGCCGGGAGGCGGCGCACCCCAAGCTGACCTGCGGAGCGAGTACCAGGTGCGCCTTCAACAGCTGCGTCCTGGGGACGTCAACGGCCTGATGGAACTCAAGCGCGAGTTCCGGGGCAAGGGATTGGAGATCTTTTAATGAAGGCAGGGGAGCCAGGGAGCATGGGAGTAGGGGGAGAGGGCGGCTAAAGTCGCGGGCGACTTCAGTCGCAAATGCAAATTAGAAATTACAAATTACATGAACATGCATGATGCAGGCTGAAAGATGCATTTCCCGGATTCCTTGCTTGAGAACAGATGAATGAGTGAAACGGAGGTTCTTCCTCGATGACGATTTATGACCAACCAAAGACCACGTACAGCGATCCGACCGCTCAGGCGCGCGCGATCAGCGACGTGATCCAGATGATCGACCCGCGCGATACCCCGCTGGTGGCCCGGCTGGGCCTGGACGGGGCGCGCCAGAAATTCAACATCCAGTTGAACGGCTACAAGGTCGAACTGCTGGAAGACGAGCTCGACCCGTTGGAGACCGCGGCCAACAACGGCACGACCATCGCCGACGATGCCACCACGTTCACGGTGGCGGATGCTTCGGTGTTCCAGGATGGGCACGTGATCCTGATCGACGCCGAGTATATGGTGGTGAAGAGCGTCAACCTGACCAGCAACGTGGTGACAGTGTACGCGCGTGATTACGGCGGCAGCAACGCCACCCACGCCGCCGACGCTACGATCCAGATCGTGGGTATGGCGCGCCTGGAAGGCGATGATGCCGACTTCGGGCCGGTGGTGGACATCGGGGCGCCGTACAACTACACCAGCATCTTCCAGAAAGCGATCCAGGTATCAGGCACACAGCAGGCGATCACGCAGCACGGCATCGACGACGAGTTCATGTACCAGGCCAACAAGGCCG
>JAFGRA010000286.1 GCA_016935415.1 Anaerolineales bacterium | reverse complement strand
GTCACCGGCGGCGGCATCAGCGCAGGGGTAGGCACCGATGTGCGAGGCAACAACATCGAGAACGCATCCGGCTGGGCCATCCAGGGTGCAGGCACAGTAGTGACCGGCAACCGAATCGTGGGCAACGCCAGCGGTATTCAGGTCTCCGGCGGGCTGGTACAGGGCAACTTGATCGCCAACAGCATCGGGATTGGCATGCAGATCAACGGCGACGCCACCGTGATCAGCAACGCCTTCACCGGCAACATCAGCACTACCATCGTGATCCAATCGGGCATACCTACGATCCAGGGAAATAACTTCGAAGGCAATCAGGGCCCCTACGATATCCAGAACCTGACCGCAAACGATATACCTGCTGACGGCAACTGGTGGGGCACCGGTGTGAGCATTCCACAAAGGATATTCGACTATTACGATGAGTACACCTATGGAAAAGTACTCTATACCCCTACCGCCAGCGGCCCCATCCAGACCGCCCCGGCCTACGTGCGCAGCGTAACCCTGATCCCCGCATCCCCGGTAGGCATCGAGACGGCCACCTTCGAGATGGCGTTCAGCAGGCCGATGAACACAGAAACTGCTCCCCAGGTTTACTTCCAATCTTTGTTACACAACACATGGACGGTGTATAACACAGGCAACTCTGGGCTGCCAGAAGATCACGTATACGCCAGCGCGGCCGATGCCGATGGCTCTCTATGGTTTAGCACAAATAGCGGAGTGGCGCACTTCAATGGCACAAACTGGATCACGTATACCACAGGCAACTCGGGGTTGCCATACGATATCATCTACGCCATTGCCAGTGACATCGATGGCTCACACTGGTTTAGCACTCCCGGTTATGGCGTTGCACATCTCGATGGCACAACCTGGAATGTGTATAACACGGTCAACTCTGGGCTGCCAGATAACAACATATTCGCCATTGCTACCAGCCCAGATGGATCCAAATGGTTTGGTACAATGGGCGGCGGGGTGGTGCGCTTCGATGGCACAAACTGGACCGTCTATAATACAGGCAATTCTGGGCTTCCAAACAACACGGTTGTGGCCATCGCTGCCGGCGCAGATGGCTCTGTATGGTTTGGTACCAACATCGCCGGGGCAGCGCGTTTCGATGGCACTGACTGGGCTGTGTTTAATACAGGCAACTCCGAACTGCCGCATGATGATGTGCTTGCCATAGCTGCAGATGCAGATGGTTCTGTATGGTTTGGAACTCCAAACGGAGTGGCGCATTTCGATGGCGCAGCCTGGAATGTGTACACCGCCGTCAACTCTGGGCTGCCAAATAATTTTGTACGAGCGATTGCTACTGACCTGGATGGTTCACACTGGTTTGGCATGAATGGCTACGGTGTAGCGCATTTTGATGGCGCAGCCTGGGCGGTGTATACATCTGCCAACTCTGGGCTGCCACACGATGATGTATACGCCATTACAGTCAACGTAGATGGCTCACATTGGTTTGGTACGCACGGGGGCGGGGCAGGCGTTTTATGGAATTACACACCCGTGCCTGTTGAAACGGAGCCTGCCTGGTTAGATGAAACTCGCTATAAAGCATCCTACGACATCACCGCCCTGATCGAACGCGGCGATTATCGCATCACCGTCGCTGGGGCAGTGGGCACAGACGGCATCGAAATTGCCCCCAACACCGCCACTACCTTCACCGTGGATTACGCCGGGGCCGTTGGCGACACCACCGCCCCGCCGCAGCCCGCCGTGCAGGCTTGCGCAGGGAGCGCGCCCGGGCACCTTTACGCATCCTGGAGCGCATCTGATCCCGACAGCGCTATCGATCTCTACCAGTACGCCATCGGCACCACCCCCGGCGGCACGGATGTGGTCAACTGGGCCAATACACAGGAAACCGGCTTTGACCGCAGCGGACTTTCCCTGACCCTCGGGCAGACTTACTACATCTCCGTGCGGGCGCGCAACCTGGGCGGCCTGTGGAGCGAACCCGCCCTGCCGCCTGGCGTGGTTGCCGGGTCGGGTATGTGCGCAACAAACATATTTACCGTTTCGCTGCCGATGATCACGCGCAGGTAAACCCAACCATGCTTGCTTTCAGCAGGCGTTAACAGCATCAGCGCCCGGCCTGAGGGGGGCTGATTGCAAAAGAAAGATATTAACAATGCGTTTCACACTAATAGCACTTGGCTCACGCGGCGATGTACAGCCCTTCATCGCTTTGGCGGTAGGGCTACAAAAAACGGGCCGCCACAAAGTGCGCTTCGCCGCACCCGATAATTTCGAGTTCCTTGCAAGAGAACACAGCCTGGACTTTTTTCCCCTTGGCGTGGACACACAAAAAATGCTGGGACCAGGTGGCATAGATCCAGACCAAAACCTCCTGCTGTGGTTCTCAGAAGTTCTCCGCTCAATGAAACCTATAGCCGAGCGAATTGCAGATAACACGTGGTTAGTTTGCCAGGACACGGATTTTATCATCTACTCAATGGTAGGTATTTGGGCTTATCATGTAGCCGAAAAATTGAACATCCCCTGCATTATGGCGTCACCAATACCAGGAGTTGTCCCCACGCGAGCATACCCCAATCCAAACGGTATCTTCCCATCATTGCCATTGGGTGGAGGGTACAATAGACTGACACACATTCTCTCACAACAGCTCTTTCAACTATTCACAGGATCCCTTATCAACCGGTGGAGAAAAGAAAAACTCCATTTACCAGCGATTCCATTTGGCAAGTACCCTTATTGCCAGATGGGTGGTCGCCCCCAGCATTTTTTGGGTAGTTATAGTCCCATAGTTTCTCCCAAACCGCCTGATTGGGGAGACCACATCCACGTTTGTGGCTATTGGTTTCTTGATCCCGCGCCACAATGGCAACCACCTGCTCAGTTAATTTCTTTTCTCGAAGCAGGTTCGCCGCCTGTGTATATTGGTTTTGGTAGTATGGCAAACCGCGCTCCCCAGAAAATGGCTCAACTCGCGCAGCAAGCATTAAAGAAATCAGGACAAAGGGGCATACTCGCTACAGGTTGGGGCGGATTAGATAACGCCGATTTACCGGACAATATTTTCTCGCTGGATTCTGCTCCCCATACCTGGTTGTTTCCTCACATGGCAGCAGTGGTACACCATGGTGGTGCAGGCACTACTGGAGCAAGTTTCCGCGCAGGCATACCATCTATCCTTGTGCCGCATATGGGTGATCAATCCTTTTGGGCTAAGCGGGTAACAGAATTAGGTGTTGGCCCACAGCCCATACCACGCAGAAAACTAACAGTAGAACGACTGGTGGCCGCCATTACCACAGCCACCATAGATAAAAATATGCAAGCACGCGCAGCGAGCCTCGGTGATCGTATTCGAGCAGAAGATGGCGTGACACGAGCGATTGAGTTAATTGAAGGTTTTACTCAATGACACCACATTGCTATCCAGCAAAAATATGAGTATCATCACCCTTTAATCGACCAATTTGCTTACGATAACATTTCGATAGGCAGCAATTATCAAAAACATCCTGCGCGCTTTACGCCCTCACTCCCCCTCTTTGGGTCATAAATGCCCCAAAATACACTCTGGAAACGAGCCGTTTTCTAGTTAAATCGCCTCCTCCTGCAATTTTCCATGCAAAAGCAGATGTACTAACCGCCATAGCATTTTTATGACCGGGCACCGTACAAGGGCAAAAATTGCACTGGCGATGTACGGGGGTGGCATGAAAAGTCTGATTTACACCTGATTTGGTCACTTTCATTTGGGTAAAAGTGGCCACCGCTTAAATAATTCACAAGCCTCAAACCTTCAGGGGATCGTGCCATGCCCACAGACCAGAATTTTGTCATCTCGATCCACAGCGAACAAGGTAGGGAAGTGGGGTTTGTTTGCGAAAAAGCAGTACAGCGTACTGTGCAACTGTGTCGCACCAGGGACATTCCATCCATTTGGTAACAGGTTGATGGGGGCGAGTGCGAAAAGACTCCGGGCCTCTCGCCTGAGGAAGAACAAGGAGGAGGGCCAGAGTAGTGGACAGAAAACCGTGCGCTGTAAGCAGTTCGGTGTAAAATTAAAGGGTCTGGTATATTTTTAATCGCAGGTTAGTTCCAACAACACCATGAGTATGCAGTATATCCACTGTAGACAGGGCAAATCAACAACGATGACAGCATATCGGAAGTCCGTATGATTAATAGTTAGCACGAGTTACGGGATAGGAGTTTTTGGGGTTGTTTTGGGCGGCAAAGCCGCCCAAAACAACCCCAAAAAGAGCCGCTTTCCCAGATAACCCGAACCCACGTCAGTTAGCCCGCAAAACATTTGTAAAATTGGAGGTGAAAAATGAAGAAAAAACGGATGATTGTTGGAGTTCTCTTTGCCCTGACTCTACTCGGAATACCCGGAATCGCATTCTCAAGCGGGGTTGGAGACTGGTTTCTGCTCACGGATGACCCCGGCTGGCAAAGCAAACCTGCGGTAGCATATAATTCGCAGTCGAACCAGTTTCTTGTCGCCTGGGAAGATGATCGGGGTACGGGAGGAATTGGGGGAGAAATATACGCTCAACTCGTGAACAGCGACGGAACCCTGACGGGCGTGAACTTCCCTGTTGTGACGGTGGCCGATCCGTATGAGCACCGACCGATCAGTGCAAGGCTGGCATATAACTCAACGACCAACCGCTATATGACGATCTGGTGGGATTCTGAAGTCACTGAGGTTTATGGCCAGCAGGTGAACGCGAACGGCACCCTGTTTGGAAGCCAGATCGCGATTCCCCATACCACAGTTGACCAGGGCCATCCCGACGTTGTTTACAATCCGGCAGCTAACCAGTTCCTGGTGGTGTACGATGATTACCACGACAATGCGGATGTCTACGGGGCATTCGTAAATGCCGACGGAACTTTCCCGGGGCCTGCGTTCTCGATTTCGACGGCTGCGTACAACCAACTGTACCCTGCCGTTGCCTACGGCGCTACGGATAATCGCTACCTAGTGGTCTGGTGGGATGGTTACTCCACAAGCGGTGATATCTATGGCAGGTTCGTCAATGCAGATGCAACGATGGCGGGTGACGAGTTTGCCATCTCCTTCTTGGGTGCGGATAAAAACTACCCCGTTAGTGTCGCCTATGCTCCTGCACTTGACGAATTCCTGGTTGTATGGGGCAATAACGATGATGTCTACGGACGCCTGGTCAAAGCCGATCAAAGTTTTGTGGGGCTGGAGTTTCAGATTGCATCTGGGGGGGCGGATTATCTCGAAGATCCAGCGGTGAGTTTCGACACCGGCAGCAACCGATTCCTGGTGACATGGAGGAATTCCTCCGGCTGGGGCAGTATCGATGCCAGGCTGGTGGGCGCAAATGGGGAAATGCCCGAGCCTTCATTTGAGGTGGCGGGGGGCATAAAGCGTGGTTACTATTACCCTGACGTGGCCTTCGGAGCGCAAGAAAACCGGTTTCTTCTCGTGTGGGAACGCTATGCTTGCCTGAATCCCGATTGTAGCCTGGCTGATCTTAACATCTACGGTGCGCTTTACCAGCCAGGCGCTTATAATCTTTACTTACCGTTGGTTCTCAATAATTAGCCCGTCATTCTTATTCCGGGCGCAAGCGAACCCGGCGTCAGGCAGACCGTGCTGCGCACGGAGGGTGCAGCGTGAAATGGAGCGGGTAAAAGCGGCTTTTGGAGCCAAAACGCGCACCTGTTTACGCGCATCGCCAGGCAGTCACTGAATCTATTCACACCGAAAGGAGATTTTCTGCATTGGATATTCCACGGATCTTCAACATCACCGAAAGTGCTCACCGCATCCACAACCCGTTCACGCCCGAAAAGTTCGCCACTCTCGGCGCGGCGCTGCGTCTGGAATCGGGGGCCAGCGTGCTCGACCTCGGCAGCGGTTCGGGGGAGATGCTGTGCACCTGGGCACGCGATCACGGCATCATCGGCACCGGCGTCGACATGAGCCAGTTGTTCACCGAGCAAGCGAAACTCTGTGCTGAAGAACTCGGTGTCGCCAATCAAGTCAAGTTCATCCATGGCGATGCTGCTGGCTATGTCTCTAAGGAGAAGGTCAGTGTGGCAGCCTGTCTCGGTGCCACTTGGATCGGTGGGGGAGTCGCTGGCACAATCGAGCTTCTGGCGCAGAGCCTCCGCCCCGGAGGGATTATTCTCATTGGTGAGCCCTACTGGCGGCAGCTGCCGCCGACGGAAGAGGTTGCCGGGGGGTGTCTTGCAAGCTCGATCTCCGACTTCCTCATGCTTCCAGAGCTTCTCGCATCTTTCGACCAACTTGGCTACGATGTCGTGGAAATGGTTCTAGCAGACCAAGACAGTTGGGACAGATACGAGGCGGCCAAGTGGCTCACCATGCGCCAATGGCTTGAAGCCAATCCCGACGATGAGTTTGCGAATGATGTTCGAGCCAAACTAACCTCGGAACCCGAGCGCTACGCCGCAACCACGCGTGAATACCTGGGCTGGGGCGTGTTCGC
>JAFGRA010000285.1 GCA_016935415.1 Anaerolineales bacterium | reverse complement strand
TTATTAGGATGATTGCTTGAAAGTTCAATACCTTCATTTGCATCAAAATGTTTGTTCACCTCGGTTCGTAATTCATCACTCATTTGTGGGGATACTAATTCAAATAGAGTGGATTTTTTATCAGATGTCTCATACAAGAAATCAACCGTTTTGTTGTTAGTAGGATTTGCATTGTATTCATATTTCAAAATTAGATCATCCAAATCAAATGTATATGCAAACAAAAGCTCAAATTCATGGGAAGCGCGCTGTTTCTCGGTAGATGCTTCCAACCTCTCTAAAAGTTGTTTATATTTACCTGAGTTTAAGAGTTCTTCTTTTGCTCTAGCAATATACTCATTCATAATTCTTCAGAAGTTTGGATCATATTATCAAAATGTAGTAGAAAAGATATTTTAATGCTTACCCCGCAGCAACCGCTCCCGCCTTCTCCTCCGCCCTCTTCTCATGAGCTTTTCGATGAAGCCAGCGAAGCGTTCGGGCGGGGCGTAGTCGAGCAGCTTCCAGGCAGGCAGGTCGCGGGTTTGGAGCACGGCGTTGGCGGCTTCGATGCCGGTCACCACGGCGCGTTCCAGGAAGAAGGAGGGCGAAGTGTGGCGCACCCAGTCGCCGCAGCAGTGCACATTCTCCCAGGGGGTATGGATGCCGAGGTGTTTGTCTTTTGGCCCCAGGCCGAAGAGCGTGTGGGTGGGATCGTTGCGCTGGATGGTTTGGTGGATGCGGTGGCCGCGCAGCGCCGGCCAGGCGTTCTGGATATCGCTGATGCTGCGCGCTAACAGGCTGGCGTCCGGTTCTTCGAGCAATTCCGGCGGGCCGTAGATGTGTACCTCGATGGCGCTGCCGCCGGTGGCCTGGTGCCAGTCGATGTACTGGTCTTGCAGCTTGTGCAGCCAGAAGTAGTTATCGAGGATGAAATCGCCGCTGAAAATGCCGCCCTCCGAGATCAGGTAAGGGTCGTAGTCGAACCACACGCGCACGATGGCGGTAGCGGTGCCTTGCGGCCAGTATAGGTCGGGGGCGATAACGGCCATCTCCGGGCTGTTTTCCAGGATTTTGCGCGTGTTGGGGGAATCGGTCGCCAGGATGACCGGTTCGCTAAACGTAGCCCCGCTTTCTCCGTTGCGTTCCCAATGCACCTGCCAGCCGTTTTCGGCCTGCTCTAACTTGGTAACGCGCGTGCCAAGTTGCAATTCGCCGCCGAATTGTGAGAGGGTGGTAACAATAGGGTCGACCAGCGTGGTGCCGCCATCGGCGGCCATGTAGGAGAAGGCCCAGGCATCACGGCGCAGCAGCGTGTAGAAGCGCAGAAAGGCCAGGAAGCCGGAAAGCGGGATTTCTTCCGGGCGGGCGGAGAGGCCGTTGCGCGCCAGCCCGATCATGAAAGCGCGTACGGCGGGTGCCCAACCTTTGAGGATGTCGCTCAGGTAAAGACCCTCCAGGGGCTGCTCTTCGCCGAGCGGGTCGATGCCCACACCCCACATCAGGCCGGACCACACCAGCGGCATGGTGAGCACGTCATACAGGCTGAGCACAGAGAGGAAACTCGGCCGGAAGAACAGCGCCAGGTAGTGCAGCGGGGCGGGCAGCCAGCTGTGGCGGATGGCGCTGCCCACCGGGGCACGGCGGACGCGCGTGCCGTGCTTGAAGATCCAGGTTTCCTCCTGGGCGGGTACGAACATGGGGCGGATGTCGTGGCGGGTGAGCATGGCCTGCAAGTTGCGATAAGGCGACCAGATGCCGTGCACGGCGTGTTCGGCGTTGAAGGTCCAGCCGTCGAATTCTACCGGGTCAGCGCCGGAAACGCGCCCCCCGGCATAGGCTGGATCGGCTTCGAGCACGATGGGGCTGAGGCCGCGTTCGGCCAGGTGCAGGGCGGCGGTCAGCCCGGCCAGACCACCACCAATGATGATGACGTGTTTATCTTCAGCCGGCATGGGCTTCCTTATCGGAGGTGATGGTGACGTTCCAATGTTCGGCGGCGTGATCCAGAAATGCCTGTGGATCGAGCGCCTGCGCCGGGGCGAGCACACCACTACGGGAGAAGTTCGGTTGCAGCATGTGGCGGGCAGCGTAAACGGCAATCTCGGCGGTGAGGTCGTAAGCGCCATGCCCTTGCAGCGTTATCGTCCGGGTTTGGCTTGCTTGCATGGCTTCGAGCTTGATTGTGAAGGGCGCTTGGGTGCGCATACCTGTTTCCGGGGGAGGTGCCATGCGGGAGACGAGGGCCGAGACCAACGCCCCAAACGGGCCGCGCGCCAGCCAGGCGAAGGCGGGGACGGCGGTGGGCGCCCACAGGTGGGCGCCTTTGCTGACCGTCGTCCAGGTATCCACGCGCCGCGTGGCGATGTGCTGCGGCACGGTAACGATCTCGCTGCTGGGGAAGGATAGGGTTGCTTTGTGGCCGTCAGGCAATTCAAAATCGCGCACTTCCTGGCAGGGCACGGCCCCAATCCATTCACCTTCACGGTAGGCCAGCCAGGAGGTCGCCAGCGAGCGGATGGCGGAGCGGCGCGTGCCGATGCTGCTGCCGGAACCACCCAGACCGTAGACCACGTGCAGTTCATCCAGCGGGCCGTCGAATTCTGCCGCCAGCAGGTGGGCGGCACAATCGGCCAGAGCGACCTCGAAGCCGCAAGCAGGAACGATAGCAGCACCGCTGCTTTGGGCAACAGCGGAATATTTCTGCACGGCGTGCACGTAGCCCATTTCATTGGTGATATCCAGGTAGTGCACGCCACATTGGGCGGCCTGCGCCACCACGGGTTCGCCGTAATCGGTGAACGGCCCAACACAGTTGATGAGCACGCGTGTGTCCTTGCAGAGGTGTACCAGGGAGATGGCATGGGTGGGATCAGCGGTCAGCCATTCGGGTTTGCTCTCCAGGGAGGCGGAGAGATTTCGCAGTTTGTCGGCCGAACGCCCGGCCAGGCGGTACTCGCCGGGCAGTTGTGCTTCCAATTGCGCTACGATCAGGCGGCCGGTGTAGCCGGTTGCGCCGAAGATGGTGATCTCAGCAGACATGATGGCTTATCCCGGCGCATAGGTGATCAGCCCGGCTTTGCGGCTGGTCGGGTAGCGGATCAGTTCGGCAAGATATTGCAATGGCGCCTCTTGCATTAAGGATGCCTCGGCGTAGCACTGTTGGAAACAACTCGTGCAGAGGCGCGGCGGTGGGCCGTATTCCTGGTCGGCGATGCGGATGGCTTCGTCCCAATCTGTCACTTCAAGTAAGTTACACGGGCGGCCGCCAAGGCGCGTGCCTTCACGCTCGATTGGGCGGCAGGGGTAGAGCAGGTCGCCGTTGCTGGCGATGCGCGGCACCAGGGTGGGATGGCAGGAATAGGGCTTGAATTCCAGCAGGGTTTGCAGGTAGGCCATACTGCCCAGAATGGGCGCTCCGGATTTCTTAAGGTCGATCAGGCGCGCCAGGAATGCTTTGTAGGCATCATCGACGAGTAGATCGTAATGCGGCCAATTGTTGACCGCCTGCGGCGAGAACGAGACCAGGATGTTGTGCTGCAAGCAGAAATCGAGCACACCGGCGGCTTCGGCCAGTGTGCCGGGCGTGACCACGCAGTTGACCATCATCTGGTAGCCGAATTCACCCTGGCGTTTGGCATAGCTTTCCAGGTTGGCGAAGACCGTGTCAATTGTGCCGGCAGATACGTTGAGGATCGATTCCCAATGGGCCTTGTCGGTGGTATCCAGGCTGATAACCACCCGGTCCAAGTGTGGCAGGGCCGCTTCATGATCGTGCAGCAGCGAGCCGTTGGTCAGGATAGTGAGCTGGCGGAATCCCAACTCTTGTTTGGCAAATAGGATCAGGGCATCGATGTGGGGGTAAAGCAGCGGCTCTCCACCGGTGAAGATCAGTTTGTCGACCCCGGAACGGATGACGCGCAAGACTTGCTGGGCTTCGGTTAGCGGGAGTGGTTCAACGGCCTGCGGGTTGCGGCGCGCCCCAAAATCTTCGCAGTAGGCGCAGTTGAAGTTGCAGTAGGTGGTCGGGTAATAACTGACCACGAGCGGATGCAGCAGGCGGTTGCCTTGGAACAGTTTGCCGAGATTCTTCCAGTAGTTGCGCGTCGATGTACTCATCCGGTGCGGGTGTTTGCTCCTATTCGCTTAGATCGATATCACATTTATCCAAAATCGCTTCGGCATTGGCGCCCATCATTTGCATGATCATATCGAACATGAGCTGCAAATCTTCGCCCATTTCGGGGTTGCCCTCGGAGAGCAAGTCTGCCAGGGCGCCGTCAGAATAATCGCTGAGGTTGGCGAAATCGTCGCCTTCACTGACCATCCAGGTGGCGAACTGCACACCCAGATAGTCTTCGGAGTCCACTGCCAATGGTTCTCCGCACAGGCATTGCGCCAGCTTGAGCATATCGCCGGATACCAACGTGCCGATCGTGTAGCCGTCGCCTTGGGCAGGTGCCGATACGGTGCCTTCGATGCAGATCACGGTCAGTTCGATCTCGATGAAATCTCCCGGTTCGATATAGCCGGTAACTTCTTCGATAATCATCATCACCTGCACGTCGACTTCCTGGATTGGTGGTAATGACAGGCCGCAGGGAATGTAGAATTCCACCGGCTGATCGCTGTTGTTCTCGACTCTAGCGACCATGATCGGTCCGGCTGTCAATCCTTCATCGGACGTAGCTTCGATGCTCATCGACAAAATATTGTCCGTGATCAGGTCGCGGATATCGGTGCTGCCTTGTGTTTCGGGACCGCTTTGCTCCTCAGCGGCTTCGGTGGGGCTGTCTTGGGGGTGGGTTGGTTCTGCGTCTCCGCCGCCGGGGTTGAGCTGGCAAGCCAGCATGGCGACGATGAGAACCAGGCCGAGTACGATCAGGCCTTTTGCCTTAGACATTTGATCCTCCTTTGTGCTGTAAACCCCTTTAAGACTCCGTAATGCTATTATACATATTTTCTAGAATTGCCAGTGACCGGGGGGATTTACAAAAACATTAGAAAAAAAAGAAAAACCGCCTCCTGGATTGTAGAGAAGGCGGTAGATAAATAAAGCTGCATTCAGGTGGTTCGGTCCGGTTCGGGGATCTTGAGCGTGTTGCCGACCTTGAAAGCATCCACGGGTGGCATGTCGTTGAACAGGGTGATGACTTTCCATTTAAGCGGGTCGCCGTAATACTGCAAGGCAATCAAACCCAGGTCTTCACCGGCCACGACGGTGTGTTCGACCCAATTTGTACCCCAATCCCCCATAGCGACCAGGTAGGCGTTCGCTACCGCCGGGTGCTCCAGATTGAATGGGAGGGAAGAGATATATTTGTAGTGATAAGCGGCCCAGGCCTTGATGCGGCAGATCGTCTCGGAGGTAGGGACGGGGAGTTCGTTATCACTCTTGGCCGGTTCGGATACTTCAAGCTGGTTGACACAGTACAAACCGGAGTAATCGGGATTGCCGGGATAGGTGTGGGCCGTGCTCCAGGCGGCTTCGAATTGGGTATAGGTCAAGGCGCGGTGTTCGCCTTCTGCGCGGCGGGAACCCCACCATAACGGGTCCTGGAAGATGACCTTGTCGCCGTCATAGCCGACGATGACCACAAAATGCGGGCCAGCGAAGCTGCTCTGCGTATCGACGCCTGAACCAGCTGCAGACCAGGCCCCATAATTGACCAGCGCGATGAGGGGGTGGCCGTCGTCAATCGACTGCTTGATGTTGGTGAAGTTCCAACTGCCGAACTTTTGTAACTCAACCCCGTAGATTCGGGCAGCCCGGATCAGATCGGAACGGCCGAGGTATTTATTGGCTGCTACACCGGTGCTCTTGAAAATATCATTGGTGGAAACCTGTTCGCCAAGTCCCTCCAGGATCATCGCCACGCAAGCCGCGCCGCAATCCCCGGGGTACATTTTGGCATCGCTGTCTTCCTGGGATTTATAGGGAATGCTTTCTAGAATATTCACCATTTTCATCCTCCGCCGATCAGAATAAAACGATTATATATGGATATGAAAAACCTCCCCTGGAAAAGGAGAGGTTTGATTTGGTTGGGAAATTAGCGCAGGCGAAAGGCGTTCTGCACCAGATCAGGATTGAAGAATTCGCCGGCTTCGCCAGTAGTGGCATATTGGTATACGGCGGCGGTGTAGATGCCATTCAGGGTTGAACTGATTAACCCGATCAGCACCAGGGTCAAAACCAGGAGCGCGCCGATGATGATCAGGAGCACCCACGATAGCTCCAGCATGATGACCGCGGCGCCGAAGGTAAAGCCAATCAGGACAATGCCCATGCTGATCAGTCCGAAGATGGTGTTGATGCTGAAGTTGCCGACGATCTGTTCGCCCCAGGTTTGTTTCAGCAGGCTGACGCTGCGTTTGATGGCGTCGATGGGACCGACTTCTTCGACGGCCAGGATGGGAACGACCAGATAGGTGGCGATGTTCCAGGCCAGGCCGATCAGGGAAATGATGAAGCGCCCCAGCGATTTACTGCGGTCGGAGATCGCTTTCAAGACTAGGCCGACGGTGGCGGCGATCAGGGCATACCCCAGGATGGGCACGAAACGTTGCGAAGCAACGCGGAAGCCATCGGCCAGGGTGGGGTCGCCGCCTTTCAGGCGGATGATGGCTGCACCAACCAGGGCGGTGTTGGCAAAGAATATCACCGTGTACTGCACGATGTAGTACAGGAATACGACGAAATAATTCAGGAAGGGGATATTACTGGATGTGAACGCACCCAGGAAATCGGTCACCAGCATTGGAATGAAGAATGTGGCCGTAACGAGCAGCACCCCGACGGCTGAAATGATCGGGAAGATCAATAACTCTTTGTCGGCTTGAAGCACCTTGGCGCTGGCTTTTAACAGCTCCCAACTATTGGATATTTTGTTGAACATTTTGCTCTCCTTCTCACGTGAGTAGTCTATCTAGGATTATAGACGAAACTTGACAACGGTGGGTATATTTTTTGTTAATATTATGTTTTGGGAAAGCGGTTTCTTCCAGATGGTAATGTGTGTGCTATGATTACGTTTTAGTTTTTGCTTACCTTAAGAAAAACGAACAGATGTCAATTATCCGTTAAAATAGGGGTTGTTGCCATTATAAAGCGGGACGTACATGGGGCTGTTCTGCCAGTCTGAGCAGGTTGTTAGAGGAGTATTTCATGGAAGTGGATTTATCGTTGCCCACAACCCTGGTAATCTTTGGCGCATCCGGTGACCTGACGCACAGGAAACTGGTGCCTGCATTATATAATTCTTATCGTAAGGGGCGCTTGCCGGAGGAATTCACGGTTGTCGGGATGTCGCGCAGTAAATTTAGTGACCAGGAATTTCGGCAGCGGATGGAGGATGGCGTCAAGGAATTCAGCAACGATTCTTTTGATGCCAAAGTGTGGGCGGAGTTTGCGCCGAATATTCATTATTATCCAGGCAGTTTGAAAGACCTGGAAGATATCCAGGCACTGGATGCTTACCTGTGTGAGATGGAAGCCGGTCCGACCAACCGGCTTTACTACCTGGCGACTGCACCAAGCTTATATGAAAGTGCGGTTTGTAACCTGGGAACGGCAGGGATCGCTAAGGCAGAGCAGGGTTACCGCAATATTGTGATCGAAAAGCCCTTTGGTAGTGATCTGGAATCGGCGCGGGAATTGAACAAGGTGGTGCATTCGGTCTTTGAAGAAGACCAGGTGTACCGCATTGACCATTATCTGGGGAAGGATACTGCCCAAAATATCCTGTTCTTCCGGTTTGCGAATACCATCTTCGAGCCGGTCTGGAACCGCCGCTATGTCAGCAACGTACAGATTACTGTGGCCGAGAGCGTCGAGGTCGGTCATCGGGCAGATTATTACGATGAGGCTGGTGTACTGCGGGACATGTTTCAGAATCATTTGTTACAATTGTTCACGTTGGTTGCTATGGAGCCTCCGGCGAGTTTTAACGCCACCGCGCTGCGCAATGAGAAGGTCAAGGTGTTGAGTGCGACGCGTAAGATCGATATGGCTGATACGATTCTGGGCCAGTATGAAGGATATCTGGAAACCGAGGGCGTTGCCCCCGGCTCTCGCACACCGACGTTTGCGATGGTTAAAATGAATATCGACAACTGGCGTTGGCAGGGGGTGCCGTTTTACATCCGCTCGGGTAAGGCGATGCCTCGCAAAACCAGTGAGATTACGATCGAATTCTTAAGCCCACCGCATGTGATGTTCGATATCGAAGACCCGGACGAATTTTCATCGAACACACTTTCGATCTGTATCCAACCGGATGAGGGTATTCACCTGAAATTTGAGACCAAGGTGCCGGGTACCAGCCAGCGCACGCGTTCGGTCGATATGGAGTTTCATTATGACCAATCTTTCCAGGGCCAGCCGCTGCCGGATGCATATGAGCGTTTGCTGCTTGATGCGCTGCAAGGTGATGCTGCCCTGTTCTCGCGTAGTGATGAGATCGAACTGGCCTGGAAGTTGATTGACCCCGTTATCAAGGATTGGGAAAATCCCAACGGCCCTGCCTTGGTCACTTATCAGCGTGATACCTGGGGGCCGGAAGAAGCAAATAATTTGTTATCCAGGCATAGCCATGTCTGGCGGAGAGGTTGTGGATGTCATGACGAAGATGACCCCTGTGATTAAACGTTATCCCGATACTGATGCATTGGCGCAAGCTGTTGTCGATTTATTTGTAGAAATTGCCAATGATGCGATTGAAGCGCGCGATGTGTTTACGGTTGCCCTTTCGGGAGGGACGACCCCGCGCAGTGTGTACGAACTCTTGGCAAGCGAACAATATGCCGAGGCCGTGGATTGGTCGATGGTGCATGTCTTCTGGGGGGATGAGCGCAGTGTGCCGCCCAATAACCCCAACAGCAATTATTGGATGGCAGAAAACCTCTGGTTGGGCAAGGGGAATATCCCTGAGATCAATGTACACCGCATGAAGGGCGAATTGGAAGCCGATCTGGCCGAAAAGGATTACACTCGCGTGCTACGAGATTTCTTCGCGGAAAGCGCCGCCTCCGGCGAGCCGCCCCGGTTGGATTTGGTCTTTTTGGGCATGGGAGATGACGGCCATACGGCCTCTTTATTCCCTGGTACGGAAGCAATCCATGAAACTGAGCGCTGGGTGACCGCACACTTTGTTGAGAAGCTGGACACCTGGCGGATCACGTTGACCCCCGTAGTACTCAATGCGGCTGCCAACGTGGCTTTCCTGGTTGAAGGTGAGGGTAAGGCGGAACGGTTGAAGGAAGTGCTTGAAGGCCCGCAACAACCTGATGTTTTGCCCGCCCAGATCATCGCTCCCGAGGATGGGAACTTATATTGGTTCGTAGATGAGGAAGCTGCGGCGGATTTGTAGCCAAAATTCTGTTAAGTTCGTGCTTTATAGTAGGGGCGGGTTTCAACCCCGTCCTTTTTGTATGGCATTGTTTTTTCGTGGAGCGTTTCTTTTTCAGCGCGATGTAATGGAACAGTATCAAGCGAAAGGGCGGCCACAAGGGCCGCCTCCTAAGAAGGATATCTCCAATCTTTTGTAATGCACTATTGTGTATTGCCTTTCTCGATTCGCCAATCGATCTTTTCCTCGGTTTCCCGCTCAACCCAAAACCCCGCTTTTTCCAATACCCGGCTGGAAGGCGGGTTGGTCTTTAGCACGGGGGCAAATACGGCCTGGCAGCGTGGGTCTGTGAATGCCCAATTTACTAACGCTTTCACCGCCTCGGTCATATAGCCCTGGTTACGGTGCCCGGGTTCGATCACATAACCAATCTCGACTTCTTCCTGCCCGGTGGTCAAGCCCTTGTAGCCTACCAAGCCAACCCCATGCGCGTGCTCAGTGAGAACGATCAGCCAATAGGTATACCAGGCGTGATCTCGTTCGGAAGCGGCAGCCATTTTCTCTGCTTTCATGTGGATGGCACGCTGCGTGGTCTCGGTTAGAATGGGGCGTGAAATTGTGATCCCCAATTCGGTTGCCAATTCTTCAGGTTGATCCAGATATTGCAAAAGCTGCTCTTTGGTAAGTGTCCGCAGTTGCAGGCGCGGCGTTGAAAGCGAAAGCATATGCATGACCTCCTTGTTGGGCTGGGGGTGTCGTATTATACCTGCCGGAGAATCAAACGGCCAGCATCTGCTGGCCGTTCAAGAGAGGAGGAGGTGGGACAAGGAGGATAATTACTGCGGTCCGAAAAAGCGGCATTGAATTTCAGGGCCACCGGCAACAATGCGCTGCCAATGCCCGATCAATTCTGCCCGGCGGGCATCGGTGAACAGGTGCAGGGGGTAGGTTTTCTCGATGAAGCTCAAGGTATTGGGATTGGTCAGCCCGGAGCAAACACCGTTCATGACAGTGCTTTGGGTCTGGAAGGATTGTGTTGGGGGTTGCAACGCCAGCGGGATGACGTGCATATCGGCAATGTTGGTGATATTGCCATCTTCATGAAGGAAGCCACCGGTGAGTTCCAGAAGCTGGTTGAGGGCAGTTTCATCGACAACGAAGACATGCTCCCACCAGATGTCCTGTGCGGTTACGAAACTCAAGTTGGTGAGCGAAAAAATATCTTTGGGGTTGACGTAGATATTGCTGCTGCCCGTTTCTGCACGGGTTGGGTATAGGGCGATGAAGGAAAAATCATAGGTGCTGGGGTCTTCGATCACCAGCCAGACTCCTTCCAAGATCGCTTGCTGGGTGTCAACTTTATTGACGATAATAAGCAGGTTGTTCTTCTGGCCGGTTATGGGCGTTGCCGCGGCATTGTCCATTGCTAATGTCGGTTGGGCCGCACTGACTTTATGGTTGAATGTGAAGGCGGTGACCATCCCTACGAACAGGAAGGCAACGAACAGGAAGGGATTGATGTAAGTTTTTATGGTTTTCATTGTCTGTTTTCCTTCTTTAGCGAGGCCAAAGATTGAATTTCGGCATACTTGGGTCTGCGAGTGGCGTAATCGTATTGTTGGCGGATGCGTTCCCGGATGATCTCAGCTGCGGGGTGGAGTGCGCCGTCGGCGTTGACCAGGAATGCGGGCGAGCCAGTGCTCTGTGCTTCGGCTGTATTCAAACTGTTGAAAATACACAATTCGATGTAAAGTTGGGCACTCATGTAATCGTAGGCCTGGGCCAACCACCCGGCCTGCTGGTCGGGATCATTGGGCTGGTCGTCGGGCCAGGAGAACCCGGTGATCCAGATCTTGCCGGTCTGGTGTTCGTGCTTGAGCATCAGATTGCGAATGTCTTCATAATGCCGCAGCACGGGGGCGTCATATTCGCCGGAAACTGCATTGGCCGAGTGGGTGATGTTGGTCAGGCGCAGGCTGATGACCGGCAGCATAGTCATGGCGTTGTTCTCATACAGGGCTTCCAGGAAAGCGAGGTCGTCCCAATCACGCGGTTCTGTGGAAGACACCGGCATGAGGCCGCCGGCAACCAGGGTGAGTTGGGTGTTGGCATCCCGCATACTCGCCTGCGAGCATTTGAGCAGGGCAAGGTAAGCCCCGGGGTTTGGGGAAACGCCCCAGCCGGAAACGGTATTGGCACCGGGGAATAACTCAATCGCGGATAATGCCTGGCGTCCGTAGCGATTGGTCAGTATGGTCACCAGTTCGGCGGTCAACTCAGGGTCAGGCCCGGTTTCAGTCATGGCCCAGTTCGGGGCGTTGGTGATACTGATCAGGACGGCGATGTCGTTGGTGGCTGCTTTTTCCATGATCGGGTCGATGAATTGGTATTTGATGCCCTGGCTTTTCCCCGGCCAGAAAGCGTCCCAGTCGAAATCTACGGCAATCCAATCGAGATCGATTTCGGTAGCCGTCTGGAGTGCCAGTGCCGTGTAATCACTGGGGAGATTCAGACGGGCACCGAAATTCAGTTCAGAGTTGCGGTTCGTGGTTTCATTCGCTAGTGCTGGTGTTGGTAATAATGAAATCGCTAAGAGGATGCTAAGCAGCACGCCGAACGTGATAGTGCGAAAGCTGTGCATCGGATATTCCTTTCGTTCCTGATAATCAAGGCAGCAGGGTGAAAATCAGCATTCCACCCAGCAGCCCTAAAATCCATCCACTTACAGCCCACGAAATTGCTTTGTAGGTTTGGGGGATGCAAGCGTACTTTTCTTTGAGCCAGATTGCTTTGCGCATCAGCTTACCGATCAGCGAAAATTCATCCATGATCGGAATAGTGATGTTCCAAAAATTGATTTCAAGCCAGGTAAGGAATTGTTTGGTAACAGTCATAACTACATTCCTTTGCGTGTGATTAGCGAGAGGTGGATACTTTAAGGATTTTTCCATTGGCGTTTGCGGTTACCCGCACCGTGCGGGAGATGGTTTTTCCGGCCGGGTTCTTGCCCGAGCCGGTAAAGGTTAGCAAGTAAGTGGCGTCGCCCGTCAGGCTTTTGGCCTGGGCTTTGGGCGTTACGCGCGGCTCCGAACCTTCGACTTCCGGGAACTGGCGGTAAATATTCTTGGCGATCTTTCTGACCGTATTGCGGTTCATCGATCTTGCTCCAGGTATTGAAAGCTTGGGGTTTGGTTGCGCTCGGCGGCGTAACGGTCACGGCGGCGCATGAAGGCGGGCATATCCAGATCGTTGGC
>JAFGRA010000034.1 GCA_016935415.1 Anaerolineales bacterium | reverse complement strand
GGCCTGATCGCACCGCCATCAATGTTCTCAATTTCGACTGATAACGCATCATGATCAATAAACATTGCATTGGGATTATCCGAGAGCCCTTCAGGTCTATCCCCGTGAGGTAGATATTTACTGCCATATATTCCAACGTAACTCAAAATGGTTAATACTATGATGCCTATTAAAATCAAACTTGTTTTATCTCTGGATTTCTTTCGACTCATTTGGCTTTTCTCTATCTCAAGTATTGTTTCGGGTTACTTCGATACACCCCGCCACAACATTCATTTTCCACCAACTACTTCACTGGTTTTACATCATATTCGAGTAGTGGTATTTGTAATGATTTCAAATGTTGATATGGCAGCTTAGCACTTAATAGCTCCTGGTCTTGCCGCATCTGGCTCAGTAACTAATATTTTCAACCACTATGTATCGATGCCCAACTATTGCTTTAAACGCAATCCCCGACCGAATTCCATATCTCTAGAACACATTCTTCATCACGCTCAACAACCGTTGTTATCGAGAACCATCGATCCACCTAACCACGCGCCAGTCGAGTCTTTTCCCGCAAGATTTCTCTCTTCTCAGCGGTGTTCTTATTCCCGCGCCACCACCGTATCATAAAGCCCGTAACGTGTCAGCCCCGGGTGGCTATCGATGCCGGTGTAGCGCAGGGAGGCATCTTCGTAGCGCCGGAAGGCGAAGACGGCCTGATTCATCTGCTCGGTGTTGAAGACCCTGAGCTGCACAAGCAGCCGGAAATCTGCGACCGTCAGGCCGGTGACTGCCTGGAACAGCTCCGGTTCCAGTTTGGTGATCACATCCTGCAGGGTGTTCTCGCGGAAGTCAGTCAGATACATGAAGGCCGGGATGCGGGTGGCGAACTTGATCAGCTTATCCTGGATCTGCTTGCGCTTAGATTTATATTCCTTTTCCTCGGCGCTGAGTTCCCGCTTTTCCTTAGGCGTCAGATCTTCATCCTGGGCCTTCCGCTTGAGATCCTTGACCTTTTCGCTCTGGTTGATGATGGTCTCGATGATGTTGTCGCCCAGGGAGCGCCAGCCTTCGATGCGCTCCACGGCAGCTAACGCCTCCGGATTGGCGAGGATGCGGCGCAGGGTGTCGTTATCCACGTTGACCAGCAGCGCGCTTTCCCATTTGCGCGCCAGCAGCGTGGCCGAGGTGCCCGCCATGGCGATGTCGAGGATGCCACCGGCGTCAATCTGGGTCATGTTGGCACCATCGTAGGCCAGCACGGGCAAGAATGACACCAGATCGCGGACGGCGTGCTCTGGGTTCGGTTCGTCAGGTGACAGACCGATGCCGTACTCCGAAAGCTGCCGCAGGGCGCGGGTGGGGGCGAAGTCGAACACAAAGCAGACCGGCTTGAGAATCTCTTCCGCGTGCGGGTCATCGCCGTTGGGGTTCTGGATCGACCACGGTGATTGCACGCGGAACGCCGCCTGGAAGTAGGTTTCCGGCGACTGCAGGTTGCGCAGCATCAGGATGGCCGACCACTGCGGCACGGTGACGCCGGTGGTCAGCTTGCCGCACGACAGCGTGATCGTTTTGCTTTCCAGCCCGCTGCCGATGGCCTGCCGCACGGGCGGCAGCGCCTCTCGCCCGATGCCCGCCGCGGCGCCGGCTGCCACGACCACGGTGTAGTCATGCCAGAAGAGGTTGTGCTGCTCCGCCAGCAGGTTGGCCATGGCGTGACAGGCGGCAACGGTGGGTAGAAACCAGAACGAGTGCTGCAGGTAGGGCAGCAGGCGCACGTCGGAATAGGGGAACGGTGGCCGCGTGCCGGTTTTTAGATGCGCCACGGCTGTGGGCAGATAGCCGCCGCGGAGGATGTCCAGCCACTTCTGCACGTCACTCTTGTGTTTGAACTTTGCTAGCGCGCCCCGTCCCGTGGCATCAAAGAATGTGTTGAGGTCGAATTCATCAAACTCACCGGCGCTGGCAATAGCCAGCAGTTCGTCTGGCATCTGGTAGGTCAGCAAACGCATCTGTGGCATGGCGGCGTACGGGTTGCGCTGGTCGGGATGCCTGGCTGCGAATTTGGCGCGGGCGCGCTGTTCATCGGTGTAGGTCCAGTTGAAGATCTGCTCTTCGATGAACTCGCCCGTCGCCAGCGCCCGGAATGGCGTGCCGGATAGATAGAGATACGCCCGGCTGGTGATCGGCAGGAATTCGGTTTCAGGTTCGGCCAGCTCCTTAAACTCGGCCTCAAAGTGCTCAATGCTAATACTTTTGGTGGCTCGGCCAGAAAGGGTCGTGCCGTACTCGGCTTTGATCTCGGCTCTGACGTCATCTTCGCCCTCGAACAGTTCCTGGGCACTGTCGCGCCAGGCGCCGAAGTGGTATTCGTCGAAGATGACCAGGTCCCAGTTCACCAGATGCAGCCATTCATTGCGGGGCTTGATGTTCCCCGCCTGGTCGGTGCCGAGCAAATCCTGGAAAGAGCCGAAATAGACCACCGGTTGGCGCGGGTTGATCTGGGTTGGATCCAGTTCGGAGGTACGTGAAAGGTACTGCCAGCCGTCGAAGTCGACGTGCGATTCGAGGTCGGTTTGCCAGGCATCGGCGACGGCGGGTTTGAAGGTCACGACCAGTATGCGCTTGGCGCCCAGGCGTCTGGCGAGCTGGTAAGCGGTGAAGGTTTTGCCAAAGCGCATCTTGGCGTTCCACAGGAAGCGCGGCACAGCGTGCATATTCTCCTGCCAGATCGAGTGGAAGTAGGCGTGGGTCTTATTGACCGCCTCTTCCTGTTCGGCGCGCATGGTAAACGTGGCGTGGTGCGTGCCGCTGAAGCGCTGACCGCTGCGCAGCTCGCTGATGACCGTCTGTACATCGGCGACGGTGCAGCGCACCCACTCCAGTTCGACGTGCTCGAAACCCTTTTGGGCCAGCGCGGCGCGCACCTCGTGGTCGCTGAAGAAACTGCCGTCTGCCCGCACGGCTGGTTCTTCCAGTTCAATGGTGTAATTCTTGATGGCCGCGGTCTTGAGCTGCTCGGCGACCCGCTGCCTGACGTCGCGCGTCGTCTGGCCCACCTTGAGCAGACCTGCATGGGCTGCGTCGTGGATGCTGTAAGCGTAGATGCGCGGTTTGGCTTCCGGCTTGGGCGCCAGGATTTCCGCGATGGTGGGTTTATTCATCGTCACCATCATCGTCATCATATTCAACAGCATCGTTGCCAGAAAGATCAGAGAGATCCATCGAGCGGACAACCTTCTCGATGAAGGCAATCTCACTCTCTGAGATACCGTATTTTGCGTACAGTTCATCGTCCGTCCACGTCCTGTTCCACTCTTGGGTCGGAACGAACGTATAAACCTTGCGGGTTGTGTCCTGAGATGGCTTGTGTAGAAGAATCAGGAGACGAGTCAGCCGACAGGAGAGGAAAGACAAAACACTCTCAGCCTCGGTCTGCGAGGCGAAAGGGCCAATGCAAAGATAGGTCTCCGAAGAGATACTACCAGGCTCACCGAGGAATGGCGTACTGAGGATTTTGTGTGGGTAGGTATCCTTATTACCGGTGCCTGGTGCTGCACGACCCACATAAATTTTCCAGGCATCAATGAGATCGGTTCCGGTCGAGATCGAGTTTCTGGCAATGTAGCCCGTACCTCCGTTTCGGTAAACCAGTAGGTCCCCTTTGTCCTTCGTTGCCTTGCCCTTGAACTTTGTGGGCAGTCCAAATGGTTTTCTGGAACTCACCAGGCGGTCGAAACGCTTGCTTTCTGGTAGCGAGAGAGAGTGGGTTCCCCCGCTTTCGATTGCAACAACTTTCTTGAGGATGGACATTCCCTCATTGAATCGGACAAATACGTCCAAACCCTCTTCTTGAAGTGGGCGAATGGCTGTTGAAACAGGCCAGTCTTTGAAATGTGTGGTGACGCGGCACTGCCCGGGATTGTCTCGATCCCAAAGGAAGTAACAAACGCCGCCCTTGAGCCCCACACCAGGGAAGACATCTGCTGCGCTGAGGTAGTCATCAATTGAGCGCAGGCGATTGTCGGCGAGCATAGACTGTCTGAACTCATCCAGTCCCTTACCGCCTGCAAACCAACGGGCAGGAATAATCATCGATAGGAACCGGGGTTCCAAGGTTTTCGCTTGCTCAACAAAGAGTTGATAAATGGGTGCCGCGCTGGTTCCATAGCCAGCATCGCTCAGCTGATAGGGCGGGTTGCCAATGATGACGTCGAATTGCATATCGCCTCCAAACAACTCGGCCACCCGAGTCTCGATGTCGTCTGTATGGATAAACGCATAAGCGTGGGTTTCCAGTTCTGCACCGCGATCGAGGGTACTTCGACTTGCCCCACAATATGAACACTTGCCATCGATCCACGTGTGCTCCAGCCGTTCAAACCAGATATTGCCCGCTTCACTGTTAAACGCGGTGGCAATCGAGTGTTTGCCGTTGGCATATTTCGAGCAATAGACACTGCGCCGCGCCATCAGGCTGGTGAGGTGGGTGATGGCGAGACCGTACACTTGCTGCGTCAGGATGTGGTTGACGCGCGCCTTCAAATCCGGGATCTCATCAGCCAGCCCTGCGGTCAGGCGGCTGGTGATTTCGCGCAAAAAGACGCCCGACTTGGTGACCGGGTCGAGAAAGCGCACGGTTTTGTCCGACCAGATATTGGCGCCGTCGTGGTCCGCTGCCCAGGCCTCGGCCAACATATCCAGCATGCGGTTGGCCAGTTCCGGTGGTGTGAAGACCTCGTCACTGGAAAGGTTGGCAATACACGACAGCACATCGGGGTTACGACCCCGCAGGGTGAATTGCGCCTGCCCGATTGTCGCCAATTTGCGTTCATTCGGGTTCATTCGTGCTTGCCTCCTTTCAACGCGGCCAGATCCGCCACGGTTTGCGGCGGGTAGGTGGCGGCAGGCTGGAAAATTTCGTGCATGCCCAGGTGGGCAAACAGCGTCCCTGCCTCGCTGAAGGTTGACGCCAGCGTCAGGGTGTCGTAGCGGAAGTCACGGCGCTGGAATTTGCCCTTGCCCAGATAGCCCCATTCGGCAAAGACGATCGACTGGTCAGCGTGGGTGCGCATCGTCAGCGCATCACCGTGGACGAGATTTTGCGTAAGTACGTAAGCCGCGGCGCGATAGAGGTCGTCGGTCTTGTCCAGGTTGAGGTAATCGGCAAAGATTTCCAGCACATTGGCGCGGCATTCGGCGATGTTATCCGCCAGCAGCTCGATGCCGTAGAGGCACATCAACGCCAGCAGGGCGAAGTGCTGCCGCTCGAAGTCCGACTTGCCGTACTTGCATTCGACGGCGGCCAGCTTGCGGCGCAGGATCTGCACCAGAAAGTTGCCGCTGCCGCAGGCCGGCTCGAGGAAACGGGAGTCAATGCGTTCGGTTTCGTCCTTCACCAGGTCGAGCATGGCCTCCACCAGCCAGGCCGGGGTGAAGACTTCGCCGTGGTCGGCAACGCGTTGCCTGGACTTGATGTGTTTTTTGGGTTGATTTAACTCCGGTGATACTTCCATATGGTAATTATAAGACAACATTACAATTAACCACCTCGTTTTCCATTCGATCGGTCCCGCTGCCACAATATATCCTCCAACCCGCACATGATCGTCTGCTGATCCTCAAGGCTTTGCCCAGCACGAGAGCCGATCTGAGTGCAGTTCAGGTGTGAAAATGGCCTGCGGACCTGGTTTTGATGAAAGAAATCAACCTGAGCAAAGCTCAGGCGTCTGAGGCGCCTCAGGGTGTTGATTC
>JAFGRA010000284.1 GCA_016935415.1 Anaerolineales bacterium | reverse complement strand
TTGAAAGGCGAGTTACCAATGCCTTACCTGTTACCGTTCCCACCTGTGTGTATCGATGATTTTTCAAACTGTCCGGTGGCTAGAAATAAATTATCGTTGAGGTTATTGGGATGACAACGCAGATTCAAAAGTATCATATTAAAAATCTAGATTGCGCCAACTGTGCGGCCAAGATCGAGGCCGGGGTGAAGGAATTGCCGGGTGTGCATTTCGCCAGCCTGAACTTCGCCACCGCCACACTGCATCTGGATGCCGACAATTTATCGTCGGTGCAATCCCTGGTGAATGAGATCGAGCCGGGTGTCACCCTGCACGAATTCGAGCAGCCCGAAGCCGAACTGGACAGCCGTGTGAAGTGGCAGGTGGCTACTTTGGGCGTGGCGATTGTCCTCTTTGTATTGGGACTGATCTTCCGGGGGCGCCTGGCAAGTACGCCTTTTGGCTGGGCGGAGATCGCCGTATTTGGCGTGGCCTACGCGTTAAGCGGCTGGAGCGTATTGTTCCAGGCCGGGCGCAACATGTGGCGGCGCAATTGGTTCGACGAAACCTTCCTGATGTCGATTGCCACATTGGGCGCAGTCGCTATCCAGGAATACCCCGAAGCGGTCGGGGTGATGCTGTTCTATAAGGTCGGCGAATTTGTACAGGAGCTTTCCGTGCGGCGCTCACGGCACTCGATCCAGGTCTTGATGGAAGTGCGCCCCGATTTTGCCAACCTAAAAACCGGTGAAGAAATCCGGCAGGTTACCCCGGAAGAAGTGAATGTAAATGACGTGATCGTAATCCGGCCGGGCGAACGCGTGCCGCTCGATGGCGTGGTGCTCAGCGGTGCGTCACAATTGGATACCTCGGCGCTGACCGGTGAATCCATGCCGCGCCCGGCGGAAGCAGGTGATGAGGTCCTGGCCGGTTCAATTAATAAATCCAATCTACTCGAATTGCAGGTCACGCGCCCGTTCTCGGATTCGACAATTGCGCGCATGTTGGAACTGGTACAGAACGCCGCCAGTCGCAAAGCCCGCACCGAAAAATTCATCACCCGTTTCGCTAATTATTACACTCCATTCGTGGTGCTTGCTGCTCTGCTGATCGCCATCGTGCCCCCGCTCGTTATTCCTGGGGCAACCTTTGCACAGTGGATTTACCGGGCTTTGGTGCTGTTGGTAATTTCCTGCCCATGCGCCTTGATGATTAGCATTCCACTGGGCTATTTCGGCGGGATTGGCGGTGCATCGCGGCGCGGTATCCTGGTCAAGGGCGCTAATTTCCTGGACGTGCTGGCGAACGTGAAGACCGTGGTCTTCGATAAGACCGGCACGCTCACGCAGGGCAGCTTCCAGGTCAGTGATGTGACCGCCCATAACGGCTACTCCCCCGCCGAACTGCTGCGCTATGCGGCGATTGCGGAAAGCCATTCCAACCATCCCATTGCCCAGTCGATCGTAAGCGCCTATGGTAAAGAGGTCGCGGTATCGCAAGTGGATGCCTTCGAGGAATTGAGTGGCTTTGGTGTGCAGGCGAAAGTTGATGGCAATACGATCCTGGTCGGTAACGATGCTTTACTGCACGAAAAAGATATCCCGCACGATATCGGCTGCTGCGAAACTCCGGGCACGGTCGTGCACGTGGCTGTCAACGGCGAGCAGGTCGGGCACCTGGTGGTGGCGGATGAGTTGAAGCCGGATGCGATTGACGCCGTTGAGAAATTACATCAGAACGGTGTGGAGCGCATCTTGATGCTGACCGGTGACCGGGACGATGTGGCCGCCCAGATTGCCGCCCAACTCAATCTGGACGATTACCGCGCCGAATTGCTGCCGGAAGATAAGGTGGCAGTGGTCGAAAGCTTGATGGCGGATGCCCACGCCGGGAAATTGGCCTTTGTCGGTGATGGTATCAACGATGCGCCGGTGATTGCACGCTCGGATGTGGGTATTGCAATGGGGGCGCTGGGTTCGGACGCCGCCATTGAGACCGCCGACGTAGTCTTGATGACCGACGCGCCTTCAAAGGTGGCCGAGGCGATCCAGTTGGGCAAGCGCACGCGCAAGATCATCTGGCAGAACATTGCCATGGCCCTGGGGATCAAGGGCATTTTCATCTTGTTGGGCGCGTTCGGCGTGGCTTCGATGTGGGAAGCGGTCTTTGCCGACGTGGGCGTGACCATCCTGGCAGTGTTCAACGCCACGCGTGTGCTAAAATGATGCATCCCAGGTAACTGACCGTCTGTGGTGAAATGCCGATCATCAGAGTGCCCATTTCAGCTTAGAATTTTATTCAACGGCTTTCAACGGTCAGTTCCTTAAACAACTGGAGGCGTGATGGCAGCCCAAACCCCCGAAAGTATCGCCCGACGGCTTGAAAAGGAAGGCGCGAAGAACCTCGAATTTTTCGAAAGTTTATCTCCCGCAGACTGGCAAAAACCACTTTATTCTGATGGCGCGCAGTGGACGGTACACGAGTTGTTCACCCATTTCGTTGAAAGCGAAAGTTCGATCGCGAAGCTTATTTCCGCAATTGTCGGTGGCGCTGCAGGTGTTGGGGCAGATTTTGACATCGACCGCTGGAACGCCAGCAAAGTGGCTGAATTGAAGCATATGAGCCGCGAAGAATTATTGGCCGATTTCAAGCAATTGCGCGCCAAGAACGTTGAGATCGTTGCCGGGTTGGTAGAGGGTGATTTGGAGAAGCAGGGACGGCATCCCTTTTTGGGCGTTACCAGTATCGCCGAGATGTTGAAGTTGATGTACCTGCATTTGCAGTTGCACACGCGCGATGTAAAACGGGCGTTGGGGGGGTAGCTTCTCCTAATTCCTTTGCTAGATTTTCGATACCTTGCCTGCTGCTTTTCAGGGGGGCATTGGTCGGTTGCTAAATCTCTCAGAATGTTTGGTTTGTAGGGGCGAACTGCGTTCGCCCAGGGTGCAGGGCAAGCGCAGCTTGCAAAAATGCGCCTCTACATTAATGGGTTGAAGGAGGCATCCGCCATAGCGCGTTGATTGACATCCCACGTAAGTAACGATCTCTGAAGCCGCAAAAACATGGGTTAAGAATACTCATATGTTTCTCTCAGGCGGGTTGGTTATAATAGATGAGTGAAATGGGTTTATCATTATTGTAATTATGAGGTTGTGCTATGGGATCTGAATTGCCGTTCAGTGACGTGCAAATCTTAGCATTGGAATGGGAAGACGGCCGCCTGGTGCTGCTGCGTGATGACGATCATATGCTGCGCCGTTTCGGACAGGTGGAATTGCGCACTTTTGAGGATACCTGCATCACGCCGTTCGTGCAGCGTGCCGTGGCCGATGAGATCTGGGTGCCGGTCAATGGCAAAACCGGGCTGCATTTGATCGACCGCCGAGGGGCTTCGCCGGATAAAGACCGTTATTTACATATCGTGCTGGATGCGGCTGAGCCGTGTGCCTTACTGATTCCCTTTGGGGTGGCCTATGCCATTGAGAACGAACTGGATGCTACCTTGATGCGGCTTTCCACGCACGCCGATGGCAAGCACCTGGAAGATGATACTATTCCTTTTGATACACTAAGCCACTTAGTGGTGGAAGCATGAACCTGACCCCGTTACGCCAGTTCATCCGGCTGTCGCGCCCGCATTTACTCGTCCCCAGCGTGATGCAGTACCTGCTGGGGATCGGCATTGCCCGTTACCTGGGCACTCCCCTGGACCTCGATATGGTCATCAACGGGATGTTGTGGATCGTGGCCTTGCAACTGGCCGTGCATTACCTGTATGAATACTTCAAGGTGCCCGCCAACCCGGCGATCACCAATCCGCCTCCAGATGTCAGCACCATTTTAGGAGCGGGAGAGGAGATGCTGCCGCGCTCGACCGCTTTGCTTTCCGGGGCGACGATGCTGACCGCGGTGGCGTTACTGGCCTTTGGCTTTATCAGCACCGGACAATTGAATATGGCATTAGGACTGTTCATGCTGCTGATGTTCGTGGGCGGGCTGGCAATTGTGGTGCCGCCTTTCCGGCTGGCGAACAGCGGATACGGTGAACTGACTGCTGCGATCCTGATCTCCAATTTCATCCCGGCATTTGCCTTGCTGCTGGTCAGCGGCGACCTGAACCGCCTGTTGGCAATGACCACTTTTCCCCTGACCTTGCTTTTCCTGGCCGCCGTGCTGGTAATGGCTTTTCCGCTGTACGGCCGCGACCTCAAATACGAGCGCCATAATTTGCTGATGAACATTGGCTGGGAAAACGGTATGTTGTTCCATAACCTGTTCATCTTGAGCGCGTTCGTGCTGCTGGGCGTGGCTTCATTTCTGGGCTTGCCCTCCCCGATTGCCTTGCCTGGCTTTATCCCACTGCCGTTGGGCCTGCTGCAAATCTGGTTCATGCGGCGCATCGCCTCGGGCGTCAAGCCGAACTGGCGCTGGCTGCAGATCAGCGCCGTGCTGCTGTTCATCAGTATGAACTATTTCCTGGCATTCGCATTCTGGACGCGCTAACCTTATGCCCGAGTTTCTAACCCTGCTGCCGCCGCCCCAGGCGCTTGATAAACTGCTCGAACACCTGCCGGTACAGATTGGGGAGGAAGAAATCGCCACGCAGGATGCGCTGGGACGGGTGACGGCTCAAGCGGTACAAGCTCCGGCACCGTTGCCGGCCTTTGCGCGCAGCACGGTCGATGGTTATACTGTACAGGCGGCCGGTACTTTTGGCTCAAGTGAATCTCTCCCTGCTTACTTGCAATTGGTTGGCGAAGTGCCGATGGGCGCAGCCCCGAAAATGAATATAGCGCGCAATGAATGTGCGCTGATCCACACCGGCGGGATGCTGCCCGAAGGGGCCGACGCGGTGGTGATGGTCGAGTATACGCAGCAAGCCCGTGAAGGCGAGGTTGAAATCCTGCGGGCGGTGGGTGTGGGCGAGAATGTGCTCCGGGTGGGGGAGGACGTGGCGGCCGGACAAGCGGTGATTCCGGCGGGGACGCGCCTGCGCCCGGCAGAGATCGGTGGCTTGATGGCGTTGGGCTTGACCAGCGTGCAAGTGGCGCGCCAGCCGCGCGTTGGCATCATTTCCAGTGGGGACGAGGTTGTGCCACCGGAGGAGCAAGTCCAGCCGGGGCAAGTGCGCGATGTGAACAGTTACACGCTTGGTGCGCTGGTGACGCAAAGCGGCGGCCAGCCGGCGCTGTATGGCATCGCCAGTGATGATTTTGCTTCGCTGCAAGCCATTGTGGAAAAAGCTCTTAATGAGTGTGACCTGGTGGTGATCACGGCCGGTT
>JAFGRA010000283.1 GCA_016935415.1 Anaerolineales bacterium | reverse complement strand
TTGTCAACCAGGGCGTCGAGCACTTCGATCATCTGCTCGTGGGTTTCGCCCACCGACAACCCGCCGATGGCGTGGCCGGGAAAGCCCAGCGAGGCGATGAACTCGGCCGACTCAGCGCGCAGGTCGGGGAAAATGCCGCCCTGCACGATGCCGAACAAAGCCTGGTCGGGGCGCGTCTTGGCCTGCAGGCAGCGCTCGGCCCAGGCGTGCGTGCGCGCCATGGCGCTTTCGCTATAATCCCGGTCGTAGGGTTCGGCGCATTCGTCGAAAGCCATGATGATGTCTGCTCCCAGGTTTTCTTGAATGGCAATTGCTTTCTCCGGCGTGAAGCGGTGCGTGGAACCATCGATGTGGCTTTTGAAGGTCACGCCATCCTCATCTACCTGGCGGGCATCACCCAGCGAGAAGACCTGGAAACCACCCGAGTCGGTCAGCATCGGACTCGGCCAGTTCATGAATTCGTGCAGGCCGCCCAACTCAGCGACCAAATCGTCTCCAGGTCGTAGGTAAAGGTGGTAAGTATTCGAGAGCACCAGCGAAGCGCCCAGTTCGTGCAGTTGTGCCGGGGTGATCGCCTTGATGGTCGCGGCGGTGCCCACCGGGGCAAACACCGGGGTCAGCAGTTCGCCATGCGGGGTGTGGAAACGCCCGGCCCGGGCGCGCCCGTCATTGGCTTCAAGTTGAAAGGTAAAAGGCTTGGTCATAGAGAGCTATTATAATCGGGGATGCGAGTTTTTCAGGAAAAGATGACTTACAATTATAGTAGCGCCGGTCAACGGTAGTGTGACCATGACCAAATTATTGATTAGCAGTTGATTTTAATTGGAGCGAACAGATGACCATAAAACTCGTTTTATTACGTCACGGAGAAAGCGTTTGGAACCGGGCAGGCAATTTCACCGGCTGGACCGATGTAGCTTTGTCGGAACAAGGCGTCGCCGAAGCCCGCCGCGCCGGACATTTTCTACGAGCAGCCGGTTTCACCTTCGACCTGGCCCACACCTCCGTGCTGCAACGTGCCATCAAAACCCTATGGCTTGCGATGGAAGAAATGGAGCTGATGTGGATGCCGGTCTACCGCACCTGGCGCTTGAACGAACGCCACTACGGCGCTTTACAGGGTCTGAACAAAAAAGAGACCGCCGTAGAATTCGGGCAAGAACAGGTGCACCAATGGCGGCGCGGCTATGCCGTCCGCCCGCCCGCGCTCGACCCGGAAGATGAACGCCACCCGCGCTTCGACGTACGCTACGCCGACCTGCCCCCGGAGCAACTCCCGGCCTGTGAATCACTCAAAGACACCTTGGAGCGAGTGATGCCTTACTGGCACGAAACCGCCGTACCAATTTTGCAGCAAAAGCAGAAACTACTGATCGCCGCACACGGCAACAGCCTGCGCGCCCTGGTCAAGTACCTGGATCATATTTCAGACGAAGAAATCCCCGGCTTGAATATCCCTACCGGCTATCCGCTGGTTTACGAACTCGATGAAGATCTGAATGCCGTCGAGCATTATTACATCGGCAACCAGGAAGAGATCCAAAAAGCGATGTCCTCCGTGGCTGCCCAGGCCACCGCGAACCAGCCTCAAGAGCACAAAGCGGAGGATCAAGCAAATTGATTGCTTTGTTCAAGCGAAGATGATGGCCCAAAGAGTGCTTTTACTTTTTCACGGCGGAAATCGAAAATCGTCTTGAGCCGCGGCCTGACCCACAGGCGGTGCACGATCTCGCCCAGCAGACCAAAGGGCAGCACATAGGTGACCTGATCGCGAATCAAGGTGCCATTTTCCACCGCCGCAAAGTGATGTTCGTGATACCAAAAACGATAGGGGCCAATGCGCCGCTCGTCCACGAAGAAGCGCTTAGCTTGTACATGCGCAATCTCGGTCAGCCAGCGTGATTTGAACACAGGCATGAATTGCACGCGGTACTCGATCAACTGCCCCGGGTACATGGACGCTTCGCCTCCCTGAATGATCTCGAATTTCATATCGGGTGGAGTCATCTCATTCAGATTTGCCGGTGTAGCGAAGTATGCCCAAACCTCATCAAGCGAAGCGGAGACAATTTGTTGGCGGGATAAACACTGGATCATGAATAATTCCTTTTATGGGAGATCATTATAACGGCCAGAAGATGGGGACGAGCAGCATCGAAAGCACCAGGATCAATACAGTGAGCAGCAAGCCCACTTTGGGAAAATCACTGAATTTGTAGTTGCCCGGGCCGTAGACCAGCAGGGCAGCCGGTTCTAGGGGCGTTAGGAATGAAGAACTGGCACCCACCGCGATCATCACCGCGAAGGTGCGCGGGTTCAAGCCAAGCTGCAATGCCAGTTGGATGGCGATCGGCACGACCACCACGGCGGCGGCCTGATTGGACATCGGCTGGGTAAGCAGCATCGAAAGCACAAAGAAGCCGGCCAGCAGCCAGAGCGGATCCATTTGCTGGGTGAAGCCGATGATCAGGCTGGCGAGAAATTCGGCGGTGCCGGTGACTTGCATAGCCTGACCAATCGCCAGCATACTGCCAATCAGGATCAGGATGCGCCACTCCACAGCGCGGTAAGCTTCCTCCGGGGTGATGATGCGGGTAACAAAGGCCAGAAAAGCAGCGCCCAACACTGCCACCGGCAGCGGAAGAATCTCAAAAGCGGCCAGGGCAATCGAACCGATGAACAGCGCTGCGGCTAACCCGGCCTGTTTGCCACGCAGCACCCGCCAGCGAACGGGACGAATCAGGCGAAGCGTATTCTCGCGGTCGAGGATCATCAGTTTGCTGCGGTCGCCCTGAATGAGGAGTTCGTCACCGGTTGCCAACCGAATCCGGCTGAGCTTTTCATGGATGGTTTCCCCGCTGCGGTTGATCCCTAAAACTTGCAGGTTGTAACGCTCGCGGAGCTTAAGATCCACCAGCGTGCGCCCGATCATTCTGGAATTCGGCAACAACACCACCTCGAACAAACCGATCTCATCCGATTGAAAATCGGCATCTTCGATTTTGCGGTGCGGCATTAGTTCGATGCCGGTTTTCTCTTCGATCCCCATCAGCTTTTCGAGCACACCTTCAACCAGCAGCAAGTCACCGCTTTTCAGGATCAGGTCTGCACTGGGAACCAGATACTGTTTGCCGTTGCGGACAACCCGGATAACGGTCAGGTCGAGATCGTGTCCCAGACCACTGTCGGAGAGGAGCATCCCATCCAGTGGAGAGTCCGGCAAGATTTCAATCTCGGTCAGGTAGGGCTGCATATTAAAATCAGCCGTATACTCCTTGCTAAAGCCGCGGTCGGGAATTAGTTTTTTGCCGATGGTCAGCATATATATCAACCCAACCACCAAGACCGGCAATCCCACCGCGGTCAGTTCGAACATTCCCAGTGGTTCCAAACCAGCATTGACCATCAAACCACTGATCACCAGGTTGGTGGACGTACCGATCAATGTGACCGAACTTGCCAGGATACTGGCGAAAGCCAGCGGCATGAGCAGCTTGGAAGGGCTGGTCTTCAACTGGCGGCTGATCGAGAGGATGATCGGCAGGAAAAATGCGGTTGCGCCGGTGTTGCTCATGAAGGCGCTCAGGATGGCAGCGGCCACCATCACCAGCAGCAGGAAACGGCCCGAATCATCGCCGATACGGGTCAAGATCTGGCGCCCCATGAAATCCACCACCCCAGTTTGGATCAACGCGGCGGTCAAGATCAGCAATCCCAGGATCATCAAGACCACCTCACTGCCGAACCCGGCGAAGGCCTGCTCTGGAGTTATCAGTCCGGTCACGGCAACTAGCAGCATTAGGCCAAGCGCAGTGACATCAGGGGGGACGCGTTCGAGTGAAAAAAGAACAATTGCCAAAAGGATAACTGCCAACATGATACCGATTTCAACTGCCATAACAATCAATCTCTAGGAAATCTTGAATTTTTGAACCAGATCTTCTCACAAAAGCCCGGACGGTCGATCGAAAATCGACCGTCCGATACAAAGTTATTTATAGAAAAGTTACTTCACCGGTGGCGACATCATACATTCCACCCGAGACGGATAGTTCTTTTCGTTCAACCAGTTCGCGCAAGATTGGACTCTTCTTGGTTATCTCTTCAATCATCAGACGAACATTGGCTTCAGCAATTTCATTGATGTCCAGGTCAGCTTCCCCATGGATGTTCTTTACCGCTTCAACAGCGGGTTGAAGTTTGTTGACTAATCCAGTCAGATGACCAAGCTCCACCTCATCCTTAGCGCCCTGAATCGCACCACAGCTGGTGTGTCCAAGAACGAAAATATGCTTAGATCCTACGACCTTGGCAGCAAATTCCATGCTGCCTAGGATATCCTCATTCACAAGGTTTCCAGCAATCCGAACACCGAATATATCTCCGATTCCAAGATCGAATACCAATTCCAGTGGGACGCGGGAGTCGACACAGCCAAGCACTACCGCGAATGGATACTGTCCACTGGCGGTTTCGGTTGTTTGTTGCAACAGATCGCGCTCGAGACGATTTCCTTCCACATAGCGACGGTTACCTTCTTTTAGCAATTGAAGAGCTTTTTCAGGTGTCATGCTTGACAAAGATTCTTTGCTTTGTGTAAACATATTTTCTCCTTTTTCGAGTAATTGAATTTTTGTTTGCATTAGGCCGCTTCTGGCACACGTTCTACTTCTGCGGAGGAACCATTGGTGCCAGGCTCGATCAAACCCTGTCCTCGCAGCCAAGCAATGCTGTCTTCAAACTCATCAAACAGCTGTTCCTCTGAAAGCAAATCCGGGATCACATCGATCGTGCGCAGCATATCATAAGGCTGCGGCTGCAAACCGGTCAACAAGACAGTCACACCTCGAAGATTGAGATCCAATATGGCCTCTTCCATAGCATAAAGCCCTGACTGGTCGATATGGGGGACCCGATCCATGCGGATAATCAGGGCGCAAATTTTTTCGTCCAAATTTCGGATGAGGTCCTGGAAGTGTGCGGTAAACCCAAAGAACATAGGTCCATAAAGGTGCTTGATATATACACAATCTTTCAAGTATGGATAATCATCAGCTTCATCTGCCCAGACTCTTTCGCCCTCAAGACCGGACAATGCTGTAAGCGCGGTGCCCGATTCGGCCAAATCACTGGATCGTTTCATGAACAACAGGGAGGCCAGGATAACACCAATCCCAACTGCGTTGATCAGGCTTCCAAAGGTGGTGACGAGGAAAACGATCACCAAGACAACTGCATCTGCTTTTGGAACACGGAGCAGATGCCGAAAGCCCTTCTTATCAATGATTGCAAATCCAATCGGGATTAAGATTCCCGCCAATACTGGCAGTGGGATATAGGCCGCCAGTTGGCCAAGCCCGAGCAATACCCCTAATAGGAATAGCCCGTGGATCGCCCCCGAAAGTCGAGTTCGCCCGCCAGCATTGATGTTCACAACTGTTCCTTTAGTGGCACCAGCGCCCGGGATTCCGCCGAATAGTGCGGCGGCGATATTGCCGATGCCCTGCCCGATCAACTCACGGTTGCTGTTGTGTTTAGTTTTGGTGATGTTGTCTGCAATCACTGAGGTAAGCAGCGAGTCAATCGATCCCAACACTGCCAGGATCAATGCATATTCCAGGATTAGTAAATAAGCACTGGTGTCCACTGTCAGAAGGGTTCCAATTTGCAGAGAAGGCAATCCAGATGGAATATCCCCAATCAAGGGCACATCCAAACGCAGGAAAAAGGCCCCCAAACTTGTTAGAATCAGCGCGACCAGTGCACTCGGTACCGCCTTGGTGATCCTGGGGAATAGATAGTAAACCAGCATAGTAAACAAGCCCAAACCAATCGCAGCCCAGTTCAATTCAGTAAAGAAACGAGGGAGTTCTGTTACTACACCCAATGTGGATTTTGGGGCAGTTACCCCTGCGAAGGGGAAAATTTGCAACAATACAATGATCAGCCCCACACCACTCATAAATCCAGAAATCACAGGATATGGTAAAAATTTGATATATCTGGCAATATTGAGAATTCCGAATATGATCTGAAAGACTCCACCTAAGAAAAATGTGACAAGAATCATGCCCAGTGCACTCTCCAGGCTTCCAGTGTACTCAACAGCAGCAGCCACCAGCGCAGCGGAGACTACAGTCATAGGGCCGGTAGGGCCACTGGCCTGAGTGGCAGTACCTCCAAACAGGGCAGCCAGTATCCCAATAGCTATGGCACCATACAAGCCAGAAATTGCACCCAACCCAGATTGCACGCCAAAAGCCAAGGCTAAAGGTAGCGCAATAATTCCGGCGACCAACCCTCCAATGAGGTCTCCTCTAAGATTTTTGATATCATAAATCCTTTTCATTTTTTTCTCCAACTTCGATTAGTTTTTATTTTTAAGATTATGTTCTGTCGGCCAACTCAACCGAATGTCAAACAATTCAAAAAGCGGCTCGACCATAATGCGCAGCAGGACGATCAAGAGCACGGCGGCTGCCAAGGCAATTTCTACGCTAACCGTGGTCAGAAACGCCTCACGCGGCCAAAGCAGCATACTGCCCAACAGCAACAAAAGCACGCCGATTTCCTGGCGCAGCAAGAGGTTCAAGCGGTTCCCGTCCGAAATTGGAACGATCTGCCGAACAACAAGGATGCAAGCCGCGATCAACGCCAGCACAACCGGAATCCCGGCCAGATGCTGAAACTCGATCACCGTATGTGCCTGCCACCCCAGAACGATCCAAACAATTGCCGAAAGGTAGAAAAAGAAGGGCGTGTTGGCAGAAACCGGAATGGCTTTTCCGGTGGCCCACAAACCGGTGCTGTATCCATACACAGCCACCACCAGGGCAGCTGCCAGCGTGGTCGCGATGGCCGAAGTACCGAAAATGGTTCCGGTCAGGTATGCCACATATCCCCAAACCAGGAAGTACCAATTTTTATATTCGACATGCTTCAATTTACGAAACAGGGTTATGCCGATGAAACCAAGCGCGATGCCGAGCGCCAGCCCTGAAATCAGGGTGCTTACCCAGGAGCGCAGCGAGATGTCAACGAGATCGATATCCACCAGCAACACTACCAGGGCGATCATCCCAATCGTGGAAAGATAACTGCGTTCAGCACTCACCTCCCGCAAATACCACACCAGGGTAACGGCCAGGATACCCAAAAGCAAAGCATTGGAAAGCGGCAGTGCACTCAACAAAAACAAACTGAGCGTGATCAAAACCAGGGTGATACCCCATACCGCCAGACTCCAGCGGCGGTACAGCGGGCCGCTGCGAGTCACCGCTACGGCCCCTTGCCACAAGAGCGGCGGCACAACCAGGCCGGTGATCACCGGCCAGAACAACTCGATCTGGTGCACGGGTGTAAACACAGAAAGCAAGATCCCAGCCAATACAACCAGGGGCGCCCACCTGAGATTTGGGCCGCGATAGGTCAGCAAGCCATACAACAACAGCAGCATAACCAGCGCATGTTCGGTTTCCAGCAAGCTGCCGGAGGTTAGCAAATTGCGGATAATTTCCACCTCGGTTACCTCATCTCATCGCCAATGCATCAGTAGTCAGCTTTTCTTTAGCCTGGAACGCTTGAGCCACTTTTCGATTTCTACTGCCACGAAAACGACCAGGCTCAACCCCAGACTGACACCGAGTTCGTAGATAGGTAAAGGCTGGGTCTTAAAGATCGTATTCATTGCAGGCACATATGTAATCAACAATTGCAAGCCAAAGGTCAGGGCGACAGCAGCCAGCATCAACTTATTGGACAGCAGGCCTTGCTGGAACAGCGACCAATGATCCGAGCGCACCGCCAGGGCATGCCCCATCTGGGAAAGCGTCAGGGTGGTGAACACCATCGTGCTCCAGTAGGGGCTGCCGGTTTGCCAGCCCCAGAAACCGATACCCAGGGAGATCAAACCCATCAGCAGGCCGACCCAACCGATATGGGTTCCCAAACCGCCGGAGAAAATGCTTTTTGTTGAATCGATCGGTGGGCGCTGCATGGTGTCTTTTTCAGTCGGCTCCACACTGAGCGCCAACCCGGGCAAGCCATCTGTAACCAGGTTGATCCACAAAATCTGCAAAGCGGTCAACGGCAAAGGCATTCCCATAAAAGGCGCCAGCAACATTACCCACACTTCACCGGCATTGCTGGTCATTGTGTATTTGATGAACTTGCGGATGTTGTCGAAAATGGTGCGCCCTTCGCGTACGGCGCTGACAATCGTGGCGAAGTTGTCATCCAACAAGACCATATCGGCCGCCTCCTTGGAAACGTCAGTGCCGGTAATCCCCATCGCCACACCGATATCCGCTTTGCGCAGCGCGGGGGCATCATTGACCCCATCGCCGGTCATGGCAACCACTTCGCCTAGATCCTGTAAGGCTGTGACGATTCGAAGTTTATGCTCCGGTGCAACCCGGGCGTAAACATTGGCCGTTTTGACAACTTCCGCTAATTCTGCATCACTCATCTTAGAAAGCTGGACTCCGGTAACGGTCGCACCATCCTTGGCAATCCCCAGATCGCGGGCAATGCGTTCTGCGGTCAGGGGGTGGTCGCCGGTTATCATGATCGTGCGGATGCCGGCTGCCTGACTGACCTGCACGGCCTCAAAGGCTTCCGGCCGGGGCGGGTCCATCATTCCATAGAGGCCGACAAACACCAATGATTTTTCGACCTCATCGATAAGGTTGCCATTCATTGAAGCAGGCAGACGTTCAAACCCCAGACCAAGCACTCGCAAACCATCTTTTGCCATCGTTTCTGTCGCCGTCTCGATCCGTTTTCTCCATGTTTCGTCAAGCGGCAAGATTTCGCCATCTACATACACGTACCCCGTAATCTCCAACAAACCATCTACCGCGCCTTTGGTAAAAGACAACAGCATGGATTGGTCTGCTTTATCCGAAAATCCAGCCTTTGGTAAATATACGCCATACTCACCGGTCAGCTTGTGAATGGTGGTCATACGTTTGCGTTCCGAACTGAAAGGCACCTCTTCCACGCGCGGGAAGCTTTTCTCCAGTTCCGCCTTCGTGATGCCCAGGTTGGCGGCCGCGGATACCAATGCGCCTTCTGTGGGGTCACCCAATACCAGGTAAGCGTCGGGTTCCTTTTCGTCGGTGACCAGTTGGGCGTCATTATTTAGGGCGCCGCCCAGCACCAACATGCGCGTGGCCGGGTTCATCTGAGCAAATCCTTGACTCACACTTTCCTGTCCGGGCAGCCAATCCAGATTCTGTGTATTCCCGGCTACATCCAACACCTTCAACTGCATCTGGTTGGCCGTCAGTGTGCCGGTTTTATCGGAGCCGATCACAGTCACAGACCCTAGCGTCTCCACTGCCGGGAGCTTGCGAATCAGGGCACGCCGTTTGAGCATGCGCTGTGCGCCCAAGGCTAACGCGATTGCCACCACGGCCGGTAACCCTTCTGGCACGGCGGCAACCGCCATCGCCACCGCGGTCAGGAACATTTCGGCCGGGTCTTCGCCGCGCAGCAAACCGAGCGTGAACACCACTGCCACGATTGCCAAAGCGACAATCGCCAGTGTTTTACCCATTTTATCCATGCGTTTTTGCAGTGGGGTTTGGTCTTCTTCTACGGTCTGGATCATTTCGGCGATCCGGCCAAGTTCGGTGTCCATGCCGGTTTTCACGACCAGGGCTGTGCCGCGGCCATAAGCCACCGTCGTCCCCATGTAGACCATATTGATGCGATCACCCAAGGTAATGTTGTCGCCTTCCAGTGGCGCGGTGATTTTATCCACAGCCTCGGATTCACCCGTCAGCGAAGCTTCTTCCACCCGCAGATTGGCGGTTTCGATCAGGCGCGCATCGGCCGAGACTTTTCCTCCGGCTTCCAGGATGATGATATCGCCAGGCAGCAAGAATTTGGCATCGATCTCTTCCAATTTGCCATTGCGGCGCACCTTGACGCGCGGGGAAGCCATTTGCTTCAGCGCCGCCATAGCCTGCTCTGCCCGGTATTCCTGCACCAACCCGATAATGGCGTTCAACAGCACGATCGCAAAAATGGCAATCGCGTCTTTCCAATCGCCGATGATTACCGAGATTACCGCGGCGGCGAACAGCACCAGCACCATCGTGTCGGTCAACTGCGCCCACAGGATTTTCCAGATGCTTTTACCACCCTGATCGATAATCTCGTTTAGGCCAAAGGTTTTCAAACGGTCTTCCGCCTGTTCGGTCGACAATCCCTGGTCTACGGTTACGGCTAAAGTCTCCAGCGCCGCTTGAGTTGTAGCCTGGTACCAAATCGTTTTATCGATGAGTTGCTTATCGATCATGTTGTCAATCTCCTTGCTCACCTATCTTTAGATTTTTTTGAAACGATAGAAGATCGTAATCCAACCAGCCCGCAGGTCAACCAACGGGATCGCATCCTCAACCACTTGTTGGGTACACTCTTCAATGAGCGGCACATATTCATCGGCTACTGCACTGAGCAGTGTGCGCAGGTATCGATCCAGAACGCGAATGCCGTTGGTGGAATCGCGCGTCAGCGCGACTTCGGCTTTGTAGAGCGCCTTGGGGATCAGCAAAACCAGTCCTTCTTCCCCTAGCAATAAATGAATCTGTTCAGCGCTGCCGCCGTGCCCATCCTGCCAGGCAGTTAATATATGCCGCTTGATGCGCTCTGCAAGTGAGGTTTCTAAACTTTTAATCGTCATGCGCCTCTCCATAATCACGGTTAAATAATTAACGCCAGCAAATCCTCATCGAAAAGAATATCGCTGGCGTACTCTATAACTGGTCTGCTCATGGGGAGCCTACCCTTTATCCAGTCTGCCTGGTTATGATCATTTTGTTGAGCAAAATATTACATGATGCTCATACTATTGTCAACATATCGTCCCCTTTTCTTACGGATTCTGATGCAATACTTATACTCTCCGCTTGCTATCTCCCAAAATCAGCGTTCACGATCAACACGATCACGCGTTCTCCACGATCAACGCTGATATCGGAAAACATATCGATCAACTCGGCTCCAAGAATTTCATGAACCAATCTCTCGTGACCTGAGCGGGAGGTTTCAAAGAGCTGACGGCGCGCATCTCTGACCAGTGCACGCCCCTCTTTATTCTCGATCAATTTCTCCTCTGCCGGAGTCAATACACCGCGCAGGCGCACGATCACCATATCGTTGATCAGGTAAGTGCGCGCTTCTAAAGGGCCGCGGCCGAGGTACTCTTTCTCGAACTTGACAATCTCTTTAGTAAAAGCCGCCTCGATTTCACCTTTGGTTTTTTTCTGAGCCTGGTCTTTCATGTGATTTTCTCCACGATTCGATGCCAGATAATTATAATCGCTTTGCGACCGTTAAGACATACACGTGTTCTGGTTGGAAACCAAATCATCCAATTTCCCGCCAGGATCAAATCACAATAAAATCGCCCGACCTCATCGAGCGATTTTTAGGATGGCCCGCAACAATCTCTTTTCAACCGCGCCCTGCTCTCATTTTCGTGAAGGCAAATTCCTGCTTAATCTTGAGTGCCCAATCGACTATCGCTACGCATCAAAGCGCAGCGCCACTTCTTCCAATTTCTTTCTTGGCCCTACCATCGTGACGCGATCACCCATTTCGAATTTCGTAAAGCCACGAGCAACCAGTGTATGTCTATCGCGTTCGATGGATAAGACCAAGACGTCCAACGGCAGCCGTAAATCGCGCAGGGTCAACCCGGTAAGGTTTGGGTTGCGAACTTCCTGATCGATCATACTTTGGTCTTCATCGCGTCCCAATAACAAGGAAGTGCCTACCGGCGCCCGCACGAAATGTTCCAAGAGGCTGATCACCGCGGTTTGTGGCTCAACAACCAAGACACCCAGTTTTTGAAACCGCTCATAGTCAATACAATCTCTCAAGCGCGCCACCAATGTGTTGGTGCCAAAGTGTTCGTACGCGATTTCAAAAACCTGGTAACTTAAGTCATTGGGTAAAAAGCTTACAATTGCATCCGCATGTGCCCCATCCAGGGCTTGCAGGGTCTCCAAATCCAGAGTGTTAACTAGTTCAACTTCGATATCGGGCGCATCGACTTTGCTGGCTTCGGAAGCATCCAAACAAACCAGTTTTACTTGCCAGTCATGTCTTTGGAGTTGGCGTGCCAGGGTAATCGATTGCGGTCTCAATCCAAAAATCAGCGCATCTCGAACCCCATCGAAGGCAGCTGGCGTTGCCCTTAGGTGGGATTCTCCAACCCGGTTGATGACCCATTTGAAGAAAGGCGGTCCTACGATCTGATTGACAACAATCACAGCAATAACCACGGTTGCAAAGGCCTCTCCCCAGCCAGGAAATTCGACCGCGACTTCTTTTGCCAGGCCCAAACCCACCCCAGCCTGGGTGACATAAGCCATCCACCCTAAGCGATTATGCGGCATGGGATCTTTGGCTATCACGCCACCACTAAACGATCCGACAAAGATGCCCAACAAACGGACCGCGAAAAGCGCCAGGGCGATTGGCCAGGCCGCGAACAAAACATCTAAGGCCAAAGAAGCCCCAGTAAGTGTGAAGAAGAGGATATAGATAACCGGAGCAACCCGGTGCAAAATGCGAGAGAAATCATCACGATAGTTGCTGAAACTGGAGATCAGGAATCCCCCAATCATACAAATCAATAAGGGTTCAATCAAAATCTCAAAAGGTAGTTCACGATGGGTGATCTCGCGCAAGTAAGCAGAAAACAAAAATACGCCATACCCCAATACTAAAATCAGTGCCGGTTTTAGATATTGATGAATTTTTGCCGACAAGATGAAAAGCAAACCTCGATACAGCAGGTAACCCAAACCGATTGAGGCAGAAAGCTCAAAAACCAACAAAGCCACGAACCCCAGATTAAAAGGGAGATTGGTCAGTAATGAGTCGGCAACCGATGAATTAATGCCAAACAGTATAATGACAACCACATCCATGACCATCGTCACCCCCAAAATGGTTTTAGTAAAAGGTCCTCTAGCTCGCAACTCATTGACAATTGCAATTGCGGAGGATGGAGAGCGCGCTACCAAGATGGCTCCCCCCAGGAGGGCAATTGCCAGCCTATTCTGAAATGGCATCGACTCCATGAACGGCAAGAAATCTGCTAATAAAAGGACAGCGATCACTGTCAAGGGGAAAGTAAAAATTATCTGGCCAGCAATGATCCAGGATATGCTCCGCATCCGGTCGCGCAGCTCTTTGATATAAAGCTCATTACCGGCTGCAAAAGCAATCACCGCTAAGGCAATTTCATCGATAAAGCGCAGTCTCTCAATCGCCTCAACCTGGATTAAACCCAACACATAAGGTCCGGCAATTAATCCCGTAAACAAAAAACCGCTAATCAGAGGCAATTTAAAGCGATTGAAAAGAGTGCCAATTTGTTTGGATGCAAAGGCAATGATTGTAAAGCTGGCGATATAAATAGAGGACGTCAGTATATTTTCCATAATACCTACTTTTGAAAGGAGGAACTGTGTAAATTCTCTTTTATGGAATATTGATATGTGGGAACATGGCAATACCCCGAGTAATTTCAATAAATAAGGAACTACTACAACTTCGGATTCTGCTATTTAGTCGTAAACTATCATATTCAAATCACCTGAAAGGCAGCGTCTCCTCGATAAATTTCAAAATATATGTCTGTATAGATAGGCCTCCCATGATCAGTAATCAGGGTACGCCAAACATAAGAACCAACCACAATGTTACACTAGCTGGCATGATATGTGAAGATTATGACAATATCATTCGAAAGATCTGTACTTCCCAAAATTCGTTTCCACGACTGAAGACTCACCCAATTTGTGCAGACACGCAACAACAAAACAGATGTATCTATTCTCTCCCAGAGAATAAGACACGCAAAGACCAGTTTCACCTGAGACATTTATGGACACTTGATCGTTTGGTGGCCCCCACTAGAAGCTGAAAACCGCACCATTTGCACCAGAAGAAGAAAGCCTATCCAATCGAAGGATGAACATCCAAAGATAAGAGGGTAAAAAAGCAAAACACCCCCGCACTTGGGGGTGTCCAGGTGACCCGCATAGGAATCGAACCTATAACCTACTGATTAAGAGTACGAACCAAAAATGTCTACCCCCTATATGCGCTCCATTTCGTCTACAGAGTCCAATATATGGTGGTGAAAACGTCTATTTTTTCCATAATTCCCAAGGTTTCCAGGCTATTGGCAACAGATTGGCAACAGCTAACTAGCTTGGAAAGGTGATTTGGCACTATTTTTACATATTGACTTAATTAGCCAATTCAATACAAACAGCTTGTAAGAATGATAAAATTATGACACATAAAATCATATGAAAGTTTTTCAACAATGTTGCTTATTAACTTTAAAACAACTTCTGTTTTTGGTATTGTGGGATCATTTTTGCTTATATTTGGATCACTCATCACAGCTTTAGCATTTGAAGGTCAAAGTAAAGAACCTTATTCATTCCTCAATCACTTTATCTCTGGACTAGGGGAAAATGGCGTTTCAAAATTGGCGAAATTATTCAATACTTCTATTATCATTGGTGGTGTACATATCACAATATTTTTATTAGGCGTTGCTTTGTATATCGGCGACATAGTTGGTTATGTCCTCGGCATCACCGGTTTGATAGCTGGAATTTCAGGAATACTTGTAGGTTTTTATCCTGTAAATCACACGAAATCACACTTTTTTGTAGCAGCGATTTGCTTCAATGCTGGAATTTTGTTCTCGACATTGTTGTCCCTTCATATTTTGTTCACCTCACAGGGGGATTTTCCCCGATGGATTGCTATTCCAGGATTATTGGTCTCTATTTTATCTTCTGTTTTTTTGTCACTTCCACAGTCCTCGAGTCTTCAGAGTCACTCTTTCCGGATTCCAAAATTCAACCGCCCTCGTATTTGGATTTTGGCCGTTTTGGAATGGTGTATACTCGTAATGATGATCATATTTATTTTATCAATTTCTATATTTTTATACTGAGATGATATTTATTTCTTGAATAAGAACAAAGGACTCTTTCTTAGATCTCGCCGAATTCCATACGTGTAGTTAAACATTTTTTGAATGGAGGGTTACTAATTAAAATTCGATCCACCCCTAACTTTATTGTAATCACCCTTAATTAAGAGTATAATGCTTATTAGCAAATTTGAGGAAAATCCAATAAAGGCAATGTAAACGTATTCGCTTTGAAAAGATTGTTATTTAATATTTGCCTAGTCAGTTGATTTGATCTATCAAGAGAAGGAGTTGTGAAAATGCAAAAGGGTTGGACGACCACAAAATTGATCGCTGCTGGCAGTTTCGGGGTTTTAGCTTTTGTTCTCGCACTTTTTGAGGCAGGTATTGTTGCTGCAACTGGATTTGCTTTGGCAGGTGGTGTGTTAGGAGCACTACTTGAGCCTGCGATAAGATTGTTGTGTTGTCATGTTATCGATAGATTTGGATCAGCAACAATAATGGGGCTTATTTTGGGATTATTAGCTATTCCTATAGCCTTTCAAGGGCCTCCGGGATTTGTGCCAAAAGTAATTACCCAGCTTATTGGAGGAATTGGAACTGACCTTATGTATTTATTATTAAAAAGGAAGAAAATATTGGCATCAGCAGTAATTGGTGGCGTAAATAGGATAATATACCTTCTACTAATTCTTCAAATAGGTCGGTGGTTTGGAATGCCTGGTATTGAGGAAGCTGCGGCTGCTTTTACTTCTCCTATTGTTGTCGGTG
>JAFGRA010000282.1 GCA_016935415.1 Anaerolineales bacterium | reverse complement strand
GGTAGTTACACGATTACCTGGTTCCTGGAGAGGATCGCTTGCGAGAGCATGTTTGGGATGGGGGATGGCATATCGGCTGAAGATATTTATGAGAGTGCCGCGGCAGAAATCCCGCCGGGCGCTGACGGCCTGATGCTGGTGCCATATTGGAACACGGCCATGTCCCCATATTGGGACGCGGCGGCCAGCGGGATGATCGTGGGGTGGCGCGGCTACCATACCCTGGCACATCTCTACCGGGCAATCTTGGAAGGCATCGGTTTCGAGCTGCGGTTGCAATTGGAAGGCGTGGAGGCGGCGCGTGGCTCCGAAGTTGGGCGCATTGTGGCGATGGGCGGTGGTACCAAGAGCCGCATGTGGAGCCAGATGATCGCCGATATGACCGGCAAGCCGATCACGCTGTGCAAGACGGTGGAAGCTTCGGCATTGGGGGCCGGAATCCTGGCGGCTTATGGCGTGGGGCTTTTCCCAGATGTGGCTGCGGCCGCGGCGGCGATGACACATGTCGAACCGGGCGTGCTTACGCCTGATTTGGAACGCCACGCCTTGTATACGACACTGTACGAAGAAGTCTACCGGCACCTGTTCCCGATGCTGCAGCCCTACCTGCAAAAACTGACTGAATTGAGTCACGACCAGACCGAGGCATAGTTGACGGCAACCACGCGTAAACCGCCCCGGCTTTATGAGGCCTACGTTTTCGACCTGGATGGGACGGTGTATTTGGGAGACGCACTGCTGCCCGAAGCCGGTGCAACTATTCAGTACCTGCGAGAGGCTGGGAAGCGCACGGTATTTCTGTCGAACAACCCGACGTGTAGGCGCGCCGATTACGCCGCCAAACTCACCGGGCTGGGACTGCCCACGCCGCCCGAAGACGTACTCAATTCCTCGCTGGTGATGGCCCACTTTTTGCAGGAGCGGATGCCCGGCGCGACCCTATTCGTAGTTGGAGAACAGCCGCTGCAGGACGAACTGCACCAGGCCGGTTTTACCCTGAGCGAAGACCCTAATGAGATCGAGGCCGTGATCGCCAGCTTCGACCGTACTTTTACTTACCATAAGCTCCAGGTGGCTTTTGATGCCATCCGGGCCGGGGCGCGTTTCTTTGCCACCAACGCCGACCGTTACTGCCCGGTGCCGGGGGGAGGGGAGCCGGATGCGGCTGCGATGATCGCCGCCATCGAAGCCAGCACGAATACGCGCGTCGAGGTGGTGGTGGGTAAGCCGTCGCAATATATGGCCGCCGCGATCTTGCAATTGGTGGCGCGCCCGGCAGAAGCGTGCATTATGATTGGCGACCGCCTGGAGACCGATGTGTTGATGGGGAAAAATCACGGGATGGCGAGTGCATTGACGTTGACCGGGGCGACCGGACAGGCCGACCTGGAAGCATCGGAAATTGCCCCGGATTATGTGCTAACCAATCTGGGGGATTTGATCCCTGGTTGATTGTGACCGTTTTCCCATACAGATTTGTAAGGTCTATCGTTATACTGGCATTTGCAGTGTAAAATGTAAAGTATAGGCATAAGATAATATTATCTCCAGGGGAGATCACAGATTATTGGTGTATGTGTGGTTGATCCTGGTTTCCTTTTTCGTACTTATTGGATAGCGTTACGATTAAACAATATGACGGAAGCAGATACTCCTAAAAGCCAAGACGCACCGTTGATCGAACGTGCCAAAGCTGGCGACGTCGAAGCGTTTGGTGAATTATACGAGCGGTACGCGACGGACATCTTCCGGTTCCTGGCATCGCAAATGGGCAGTCATTTGGATGCGGAAGACTTGACCGAAGAAGTCTTTATGCGCGCCTGGCGTTATCTGCCCAAGTATAAAGACCAGGGATATCCGTTTTCGGCCTATTTGTATCGCATTGCCCGCAACGCAGTGGCCGAATTTTACCGGAATGCCAAGAAGACCACCTCCGTTTCTGTCGAAAACGTCGTGCTGACCGACGAAGATAAAACTTCCGATCCCAAGCAAATAGTATCGACCGCGCAAGAGCACGAAGCATTGTATGAGGCCTTGAGCGAGTTGCGTGAGGATTACCGTCAGGTCTTGATCCTGCGTTTTATTAACGGCCTTTCCCCCAGTGAAGTGGCTGAGAGTATGGGTAAAACCGAAGGTGCGGTCCGCGTTTTACAGCACCGGGCGCTGAAAGCCCTGCGCAAAGTTTTGAAGGATTCACCCAAGTTCGGGTTATTGGGTGTAACAATTTTGACGTTATTACGTTTTCTTGGTTAGAGTGTACTTGTGATGAAAAACACCGACCACATCTTTGACCAAATATTGCAAGTCTGCGAGGTCCTTGAGGGGAGCATCAACGAGCGCCTCGATCTGGCTCTAGTGGATTACCCGGAAGCTGTTGAAATGCGCCCAGCGCTGAAGACGGCCTTGTGGCTGCAAATGCGCCGCCCCGCCGTTGAACCTCGCCCTGGATTTGTAAGCGCATCCCGCAGCCGGGTAATGACGCGCATCCGCCAGGAGAAGGCCGCCCAGGCAAAGCCCGCCAAACGCGGTTTCCGCCTGTGGCCTGCCAAAGCAGCCATGCGGATCGTAGTGGTTGCGGTGGTCATTTTCGGTATTTTGCTCAGTTCCACCGGTGTGGCCTACGCCTCACAGGGCAGCCTGCCCGGTGAATCGCTCTATGCCGTGAAAATCGGAATTGAAAATGCGCAGTTGGGCCTGACGCGCGCCGATGTCAAAGATGCCCGTTTGCACGCCGATTTTGCCGGTACCCGCCTGGATGAGGTTGGGGCCTTGATCCAGAATGAAAACCTAAGTCTGATTGACGATACGGTCGATAATTTCACCAATCACGTTGGTGCGGTTGCCGGATTGGTCAAAGGCGCGGCGGACAGCGACCGGGCCGCAATCGAAGATGTTGCCAAGGGTCTGGAACGCACGCTGGTTGAAAAAGGCCAGCAGCTGGCCGCCTTGCAAGATGGCGCCTCGGCCGTAGCGCAGGAAGCTACATTGGATGTGCTGGCAAGCGTTGAACAAGGTGTCGAGACGCTGCGTGCTGCGGTTGGTAAAGAAACCGGACAAACTCCGGAGAGCGTACAGCCGACCGATACCCCCGAACCTACGCCGACAATCACCGAAACACCGGAACCCACCCCGACCGAAACGGTTGAACCGACCCCGACGGATGTACCAACCGCAACTCCGACCGTGGAACCATCACCGACTGCAACACCGACTGTGGTGATAAAGCCTACCCAACAATCTGCTCCAGTTGTACCAGATACTGGCGGCGATCCATCGGACGATGAGAAAGATAAAGAAGATAAAGAAGATAAAGACGATAATCCTGACGACGGAAATAACGGTGGGGGAAATGATGACAAGGTGTATAATCCGAATAAACCGCCAAAGGATGAATAACTATTTAAGTAAGTATCTGAAAGCTAACGAACTGACGGTAAACACGCCGTCAGTTTTTTATTAACCAGCGGAAAATCTTTTTCGTGCGCAGAAAATAATCGATGAAACCCCCACAGATAACTTACAAAATTGTAGGCCGGAAAAAGGTGTAACAAGTGCTTCAAGCTGTAACAAAAATATAGGAATACCGTTTTCTAGGGTGAGATACAGAAACAAGCAATAATTTACAGCACATTTATAAAAGAAACGAAAAGGCAAACCGAGCGAAAGCTCGCGACGCAAAGTTATGGGTCTAAGGCCATCGTCGAGATGGTTATGATTGCCAGGCTGCCGAAATCCCTGATCTAGTGTTTCCCCTCGCGGCAGACCTGGCGATTAAAAAATTGCGCCAGGTCTGTTCGTTTTTTAGAGGCAAATCGAGACTCAATTTTGAGTGGAGAGGACTTATGTTCGCAAGAGGATACACAAACCACAAAAAACAAAAGGGCCAAAGCATGGTCGAGTTTGCTTTAATCACCCCTTTGTTGTTACTGCTGATGCTCGGTATTTTCGAGTTTGGCCGGCTGATTTTCGCTTATTCAGCGGTCTCTTCTGCCAGCCGGGAAGCGGCCCGTTTTGGGGCTTCAATTGGGAATATCGGTGCAACCACCCCCAATTATTTCGACTGCACCAACATTCGGGAACGCGCCAGCCGCCTGGGCGGCATTGCCGGGATCGGTGCTGGGGACATTGTGATCGAATACGATGAAGGCCCAGGGACCAGCGTGATCGGAACCTGCGAATCACCTCCCAGTAGTGTTTCCTTGGGAGACCGGATCGTGATTACTATCGACATTACTTTCCAGACGGTAGTACCGTTCTTGAATATTCCCCCCATTCCAATCAATTCGACCACCGCCCGTTCAATCGCTGCCAATGTACCCTTGGGCGTGGCTTCGATTTACGATGATGAGTTTACCGCTTCTGAAGAAAAATCGGCTATGCGCGAGGTGGCAACAGCAACCCCAACCCCGGAACCAACGGCAACTCCCGAAATCCCCCATGTGGTGACTTATTCGGAACCCGATTTCCCTGCCTGCCCATCGGGTTATACCCAACTTGCCACCTACGCCGATATGCTGCGCCGGGATAAAGATCCCCGCTCACATACCTATCAGTTTACGACCAGCTTTTCTTCACAGATTGTCTTGATGGGTTGGACCAAAGAAGGGCACCCGGAAAATGGCTGTGATCCTTTCGCCAGCAAGGGAAGCTGCAAAATCCAGGAGCACGAAGATTACTCCATCGCCATTGATGGAAACAAAGTCGGTGATTTCTGGGATGCGAGCTACGGCCCCGAAGAGCACGCCTGGTTCCAGATGCCGGATTTCTACGCCAATGTCAGCGGTGGCACGCACCAGTTGACTTTTACCCACTCCCTGCAGGGTAACACTGCTGAGAGCGTCGACTACAAAATTTCGCTGTGTGTGCCTGGCACAGCCCCAACGGCGACCCACACGGCTACCCCGGAACCTGGCACAGCTCCCGAAGCAACCCCCACGCCCGTGGATGCCCCTGAAGAACCGCCGATCTTTGTGCGCTTCCTCGATCAGGATTTGGGCGGGGAAGATGGTTACGATTGTGAAGTCACCGCCGTATTCTGGTACGCCAACCCACTGTGGGACACCACTCCGGCAAAATACCAGGTATTCCACGATGGCAATTCCTATGATGTCGATTACCGCTACCCGGCCTGGACGGATACAACCGCTACCCGGCTGCACAGCGGAGAAAGTGCAAGCTATACGATTTATGCGATCTTCCCGGGTCTGGAAGCTTCGCAACCACTAGAACCCGTATTTCATTGCCCGTAAGGTACGAAAGGAAAACAAAAATGCAAGAGCGGATCAAAAAACTACTGAAAGGTAAGCGCACCAAGCGCGGTCAGGCACTGGCAGAGTTTGCGCTGTTTATCACCCTGCTGTTCATGCTGATCGCTGGATTGGTCGACTTCGGGCGGGCGTACTTCTACTTCAACGCCCTGCACGATGCGGCTGAAGAAGGTGCCTTCTATGGCTCGGTCGAACCAGATGATACGAGCGGGATTGTACAACGTGTCCGAGCCAGCTCCGACGCCCCGATTGATCTGTCCGATACCGCTGCGGTTGATGTGAATGTCGATATTATGGGGGCACCCTGCGCCGGTAACACGATTGAGGTTACGGTGACCTATGATTTTATGATCACCACCCCTTTCGTGGGGATGCTGTTGGATAGCCAAACGATCCCCTTGAGCGCTGACATTTCCAATACGATCTTGAACCCGGCTTGCTTTACACCGTAACTGCAGTGAAGGATACCAAGATGAAAACCAAGAAATTCAATTTTCAATTCCGCAGTGCGCGCGGGCAGGCCTTACCCCTGTTCGCCCTGGCACTGGTCGGTTTGTTCGCCTTCACCGCTCTGGCAATCGACGGTGGCTCGATCCTGGCGGAACGCCGTCAGGCCCAGAATGTGGCCGATAACGCGGCCATGTCCGGGGCGCTTCTGCTGGCTGAAGTCAGTGTAGACGAGATCAACAGCACCCACATTTCCGAAGCAGCGACCTTTTCCCTGAATCGGGCAGCCGCCAACGATTACGATAACGACGGTGTGACCAACGAAGTGCTGGTTGGTGTGACCGGTCCGTTCACCAATAATGGCATCTATTTTCTGTATACGGTGGAGATCACTTCTGAAGTAGGGACCACCTTCGTGCACATGGCCTTCGACGGCCCCCTGCGCCAGACCGTAACTGCGACGGCGCGCGTGCGTCCCCGCCAAACCCTGGCACATGGTTATGCCATGTATGGCGCTAGTGATAATGAGTGCAAGACGATGTGGTTCTCCGGCGGCCCGACTGTGGAGATTAACGGCGGTGGCATCTTTTCCAATTCGGATGCCGATAGCAGTAGCTGCCATTCGGCTGTGCAGGGTGGGAGCGGCACGGTCACGGTTGTGGGGGGCGAAAATGAAGCCGTTGGGGACTTCATTTATGACGAAGGCCATATTTCACCCGCACCGACTGGAGGCGCCGAGCAGCAAAGCTTGCCCCCGCTTCCTACCCCGGATTGTTCAGGCCTGACTAGTCAAGCGACGCCATCAAAGAGCGGCGATACGATCTCTCCCGGCATTTACAGCGAGATTGCACTGAACAGCGGTGTATTGCACCTGCAACCGGGCATGTACTGTATCACCGGCAGCAAGGGCTTCAAAGCCACCGGCGGCCAGGTAGTGGGCAGCGGTATCATGATCTATATGCAGGATGGTGGTTTCGATTTAGGTGGTAATACCTATGTCGATATTTCTGCCTCTGCCAATCTCAAGGATGCCTCGGATAACCAATGGGCCGGGATGTTGCTCTACATGGATGATAGTAATTCCAATCAGGTAGTAATTAGTGGTGGAACTAATTCGACCTATACCGGCACGGTTTATGCTGCTGCTCCGGCCAGCCCAAGTTCGAAGAGTAAATGTATCCTTACCGGTGGTGGAGATAACTTGAGCCTCGATTCCAGTGCGGTGATCTGTTATTCCATGGAAGTAACCGGTGACTTCTATCTCAACCTGACTTACGACGACAGCAAGCTTTATCAGCTGCCCCCCATCTTAGACATAACGGAGTAATCCCTCTTGCGGCACGATCCGGCACGGTAGACCCCCGTGCCGGATCGTCATTTAATAAGCAATTTGTAAGGATTCTGGCGCAATCTTTTTCCATTTCCTCTGTATAATTACAACTGAAGGAATTCATTCCCATTTTATTTTTAGTTGTATTGAGGCTCTGAATGGATCGACATACATCAATCGGATTGAGACAGGCGCTAGAATATCTACGGGATGGTAACGTTGTAGAAGCACGGCCATTACTTATTTCCATCCTCAAGAAAGACCGGGATATCGAACCGGCCTGGTATTTATTGGCGGTCGCCGTTGAAACGAAAGAACAAAAGCTGCACGCCCTGGCTGAAGTGCTGCGTCTTAATCCTGGGAACCAGAAAGCCAAAGAATGGTATCAGACTATTCTGGAATCTGATTTTGAACACTCCACAGTTCTCAGCTTAGGGCCGAAAGAAAAAGACCATATCACAGTCGATCACCAAACCCCGGCATTCGTTGAAGATGAAGTTAGCTATGAAGAATACCGGGATGAAGACGAACTGCGCTACAAGCTACTCGGTTCCACTAACCCCGACACGATGTTCGATGCCTGGGAAGAGCCGCCAAAGCCGGAACCCACGCCCGTTGAAGAAATATCGAAGAAAGTGCCGATCCGTTCGTTCATGTACCTGGGTGGTTTGGCTTTATTGATTGCGGTGGTATT
>JAFGRA010000281.1 GCA_016935415.1 Anaerolineales bacterium | reverse complement strand
GGCCAGGCTGGATTCCCGCGGAATTCCGATCACCATTAAGCGTTCGTCGATGTAAAAGATTTCGGTAGCTTTGGTTCGGGAGAGCAGGAAATCGGACGAAGTTTCAAAATCGTCTAACTGGCCGCGGCAGACCTGAATCAGCAAAACGTCTCCGGCCAGGAGCGGATAATCCTGCAAGTTGGTGCGCTTCGAGACCCCGTCACGCTGAATGGCCAATACATTGAAGCCATATTGCACCCGCAGGTCGATCTGGGCCAGCGTCTGCCCGATCAGTCTGGAACCGGGGGCAATCGTGATCTCCGCCAGTTCGACTTCGGTTGAAGTCAAGTCTTCAATCGAAAGGTTCCTGACGTCCAAAGCTTGATTCTCGATTGTTAAGTTCGGGTGTTCGGTCAGCTCGATCAAGCGGTCTGGGCGGCCGGTAACCAACAAACGATCCCGGGCTTGCAAGCGTTCTTCCGGGTGCGGTGCTAAGCGAGTTTCACCGGCCCGCATGATACCGACCACGGTGATGCTCAACGCCGCCCCCAGGCGGCTCTCTCCCAATGTTTTCCCGGCCAACGGCGAGTCATCCGGGAGGTGGATAACGAACAAACGCTCTTCCAGGTCGAATGTTTCAGCCGGATTCTCGGCCCCGTTATGATGCAGATCGCGGGTAACATCGTGCGCGGGCAGCATGTGGCGGCCAATCAGCACCATGTAGATAATGCCGACGACCATGGCGACCAGGCCAACCGGGGCATAATCGAACAGGCCGAAAGGCCGCAGGTTGTATTCAGCCAGGATGTCGCTGACCAGGATATTGGGCGGCGTGCCCATCAAGGTGGTCATGCCACCCAACAAACAGCCAAATGCCAAAGGCATCAGCAGCTTGGAGGGCGAGCGCCCGGTGCGCCGGGCGATATCGAGCACGACCGGCAGCATCATGGCAGCCACACCGACGTTATTCATGAAGGCCGACAACACGCCCGCGGTGAGCATGATGACGATCAACAGGCGCGCTTCGCCTTTCCCGGCGATACGCAGCACCTGGCGGCCGACCCAATTGGCAACGCCGGTGCGCGACAACCCACTGCTGAGGATGAACACCGCCCACACGGTCACCACGGCCGGACTGCTGAACCCAGACAGGGCTTCTTCCGGTGTGACCAACCCGGTGATCGCCAATGCAGCCAGCATCAACAAGGCCACCAGGTCAACGCGCAACGCTTCGGTGATGAAGAAGATCACAGCTACCCCCAGGATACCAAGCGTCAATCCAATTTCAGGCGTCACCGCATAAACTCCATTTTCCAAACTAATTTCATCGACAATCAATTGGAACGAATATTATCTGCAATTTTGATTATACCCCAGGCGGTTTTCTAGCATGTTTTGGTTTTGTTAAATGTCTTCCAAGTCGTCAAACAAGTGTTACCCATGTGTTCGAACGCACCCATTCTTACTTCCGTACCGTGTCCACCCTCCCCGCTCTGATATAATTCTGACGTTTCCGCGATACAATATCATTCCTATTAAACCCCTGTAAACAGGTATATTAGGGACTTCAAATCTAACGGCATACCCCTGCCGATCCATGGAGAAATGAATGAAGCCATCTGAAGTACATGCGACCATCAAGAAATATATGATTGGCGACGGCCATCCTATCGTCGTAGACCTGGAAAAATCCCACGGAGCCTACATTATTGATGGCGTAACCGGACGCGAATATATCGACTTCTTCACCTACTTTGCCAGCATTCCCATCGGCCATAACCACCCCAAAATGCGGGAACCTGAATTCCTGGAAAAGCTGACTTTGGCGGCGATCAACAAACCCTCAAGCTCGGATATGTATACGACCTTTATGGCCGAATTCGTAGAAACTTTCGCGCGGGTTGCTATGCCGGATGAAATGCAGCACCTTTTCCTGATCAGCGGCGGGGCACTGGCGGTTGAAAACGCCCTCAAGACTGCCTTTGACTGGAAAGTGCGCAAGAACATGCAGAAGCTCGGCAACACCAATGGCACGATCCCAGACATGCTCGTCGAAGGTTTAGGCACCAAGATCATCCACTTCGAAGAAGCCTTCCATGGACGCAGCGGTTATACACTCTCCCTGACCAACACCGCCGACCCGCGCAAGTATATGTACTTCCCCAAATTCAACTGGCCGCGCATTGTCACGCCCAAACTGCATTTCCCGGTCACCGACCAGGGCATTGAAGCCGTCAAACAGGTTGAAGAGATCGCCATTGCCCAGATCGAATCGGCCGTCAAGCAATATCCCGGTGACATCGCTGCCCTGATCATCGAACCAATCCAGGGAGAAGGCGGCGACAACCACTTCCGCCCCGAGTTCTTCCGGGAACTGCGCCGCCTGGCCGATGAGCACGAATTCCTGTTCATCGTGGACGAAATCCAGAGCGGCATGGGCATCACCGGCAAGATGTGGGCCATCGACCAGTACGGCGTCCAGCCGGATGTGATCGCCTTTGGCAAGAAAGCCCAGGTCTGCGGCATAATTGCCGGACCGCGCATCGATGAGGTCAAAGGCCACGTCTTCGAAGAATCCAGCCGTATCAATTCCACCTGGGGCGGCAACCTGGTCGACATGGTGCGCGCCACCCGTTATCTGGAAATCATCGCGGAAGAAAACCTGCTCGAACACACCACCAAGATGGGCAAGCACCTGCTCTCCGGCCTGAACGCCGTGGCCGAGGACACCAACGGACTGGTCTCCAACGTGCGCGGAAGCGGCATGATGGTCGCCTTCGACATGCCCACCGCGGTCACGCGCGATGAAATGCTGGACACCATGAAACAGAACGGGCTGTACGCCCTCAAATGCGGACAGCAAGGCATCCGTTTCCGCGGCATGCTCGACGTGCCGCAAGACGTGATCGACAAGGCCGTCGAGATCGTCGACGTCAGCGTACAGAAAACAGCGGTCAAGGTCGGCTAACCACAAGTGTGTACGTATAGAGAGGAAGTAAGCCGTCATGTTACCTGATTATCGAGTTCGCCAACGCGATTACCTGCTGGAAATTGCCCAGGCGATCACCCAAGAACTGGACCTGGACGCGCTGCTCAAGCATATCCTGCGCTTGAGCGCCGAGATCATGGCAGGACAGGCCGGGTTGATTGCGCTGCGCGATGAAGAAGGTGGTTGGCGGATCGCGGCATCCCACGGTATTGCTGTCTCTCTATTAAGTTTCCTCGACCCGCTGCTGGGGGCCGTCCCCGACCATGAAGACCCGGCCCGTTTCGAACTTCCCGAGATCAGCCGCATGCTGCAGGCGCTCACCCGGCGCGCCAGCCACGGCCTTCTGACCGGTGTAGGCTTGCCGTTGATCGCCCGCAACAAGGTGATCGGCGTGATCTTCATTTTCCGCAATTACCAGGGCGCATTCTCGACCAATGACCGCAAACTGCTGCAAAGCTTTGCCGATCAGGCTGCCATCGCCGTACAAAACGCCCAGCTTTACACCCAGGTATCTCAGGACAAGCAGCGCATCGACGCCCTGCTGGACGCCGCTGCCGATGGCATCCTGGTAATGTCCCCGGCGCACGTGATCACACGCTGTAACCCGGCCTTCTGCCGCCTGTGGGGACAACCGCCGGACGAACTCGTCGGACAGACCCACGGCCAGGTCATCCGCTGGGCGAAGTTGGAACACGGCATGACTTTGGAAAATGCAGAGGCCGGTGGCTGGCCGCTGTCTTCCACCACCTCGCTGTACGTCGAGGGCGACATCATCCGCCCGGACGGCTCCAACCTGCCGGTCGGTGTAACCTACGCCCCGTTATTCTCCCAAAACGGCAGCCTACTCAACCTGATTGCCTCGGTGCGCGACATCTCCCACTTCCGCAAGGCCGAGGAATTGAAAAGCACCTTCATCTCTGTAATCAGCCATGAACTAAAAACCCCGGTGGCACTCATCAAAGGCTACGTCAGTACACTGCGACGCGATGACGCCACCTGGGATCGGGCCATCGTCGATGACAGCCTGGCAGTGATCGAAGAAGAGGCCGACCGCCTGAGTGAGTTGATCGAGAACCTGCTGGACGCCTCGCGCCTGGAAGCCGGGGTGCTTTCCCTGAATGCCTCCGACCTTTCGCTGCCCACACTGGCAAAGCGTATGGCCGAACGCTTCCGCACCCAGACCGACAAACACGCCATCACCGTCGACTTCCCAGACGACTACCCGGTAATCCTGGCAGACGAACGCCGCATTTCCCAAGTATTCTACAACCTGATCTCCAACGCCATCAAATACTCGCCCGAAGGCGGTGAGATCACGATCACCGGCGAGGTGCGCCGCGATGATGTGGTGGTATGCGTACGGGATGAAGGTCCCGGGATCGCCACCGGCGATATCCCCCACATTTTCGACCGCTTCTACCGCGCCGAAGACGCCATGCGCAAGACCAAAGGCGCCGGTCTGGGGCTATACTTGACGCGGGCCGTGATCGAAGCCCACAAAGGCTCGATCTGGATCGATACCTGCAAGGCACAAGGCGCGTGTGTATGTTTCTCGCTGCCCCGCCCGAAAGAATAAAGCATTTATCTGTTAGTCTTACATAAACTGCCATCATTTTTTAAATCAAATAAGAAGAGGTTTCCATGCCCAGAACAACGATAAATTGTCCAAACTGCCGCCAGCCGGTTACAGCCGAGATCCAACAAGTTTTTGACGTTGGTGTGAATCCACAGGCCAAACAAATGCTGTTATCCGGCGCGGCCAACATGGTGGTTTGCCCGCATTGCGGTTTCCAGGGGCCGCTGGCGACGCCATTCGTTTACCACGACCCTGAAAAAGAACTGCTGCTGACCTTCACCCCGCCGGAAATGAACCTGCCGCCCAACGAGCGCGAACGCATCATCGGGCAGCTTATCAACCAGGTGGTTGAGAACCTGCCGCCGGAAAAGCGCAAAGGGTACCTATTCAGCCCCCAGCCGGCGCTGACCATGCAGGGTTTGATGGAACGCATCCTGCAGGCAGACGGCATTACCAAAGAAATGCTGCAAGCCCAGCAAGACCGCGTCAATCTGATCCAGCGCATGTTGGAGATGTCCGACGATGTACTCACCGAAGTTGCCAAGCAGAATGACGAGTTGATCGACGAACAGTTCTTCACCCTGCTCAGCACGCTGGCGCAGGCCAGCCAGGCTGGAGGAGATCGCGAAACCTTCCAGAGTCTGGCGGAACTGCAAAAGAAACTGCTGCCGATCACCACTTTTGGTAAAGAAGTGGAACAACAAAGCAAGGATATGGAAGCCGCGGTCAAACGCCTGCAAGACTTGGGCAACGACTTCACCCGCGACGACCTGCTCGATCTGCTGATTGACGTGTCCGAGAACGCCGTGCAACTGAGCGTGATCGTCAGCATGGCACGCCCCGGCCTGGACTACGAATTCTTCTCGCTGCTGACCGAACGCATTTCCGCCGCCGACGATGAAACAGCCAATAAGCTCAACAAACTGCGCGAGGAACTTTCCGAAATGACGCGCCGCGTCGATGAACAAATCACTGCCCGCCAGGAACAATCCCGCCGTAATCTGGAAGCCTTGCTGGGTGCCCCGGATATTCGCCAGGCAACCTTGCAAAACCTGCCCGCCATCGACGAATTCTTCCTACAAGTGCTGGAACAAGAAATGGCGACCGCCGAACAGGCCGGGAACCAGGACCGCTTGAACAAGATGCAGCAGATCATTGCCGCCATCCAGGAAGCCAGCACCCCGCCGGGAGCCGAAATGCTGCAAAAACTGATCGAAGCGCCCGATGATGAGACCGTAGATCAGTTGATGAAGGAAAACCAGGAAAGCATCGACCAGGAATTCCTCGACCTGCTGACCAACGTGATGATGCAGGTGCAAGACAGCGACGATACGGAGACAGCCGACCGGGTGCGCAGCATTTACCGCAAGGCGGTGCGCGCATCGATGCAGGCCGGCATGCAGGCGGAGTAATTTTTCCGCAAAGCTGACAACTACAAACCCAAAAACGACAACCAGTGGTTGTCGTTTTTGCTTCTGAGTGTAACCAAGATCTGAGAAAAAGGAGAAAATGCAATCGTTTTTTCTATTTCCCCCTCACCCTGTTACCCTCAAAAAATATTCGGGCAACTTCCCCTCTCCCAATGGGAGAGGGGTGGCGGCAGATGGCGGAGTGAGGAAATCCAATACAACTCCAACAAAAAAGCCCCGGCGATCAATCCGGGGCTATCATCAACAATATAGTCGTCAAGACTTGTTCATGAATTTTTGCGGCAGTTTCAACAAGCGCTTCAACATGCGCTGGCGCAGATTGGGTTTCTCTACATTGTCCACGCCAGCCTTCATAGTTGCCAGGGCTTCAAGCTGCCGCCCAGAACGCAGTTGCAGCGCCGAGAGGGACTGCATCACAGTCGCGCGCAGATCGTCCTCCCCCAATTCTTTCAGCAAGTCCGCCGAGGCCACGTACGCCGCTTCGGCTTCTTCCAGGCGTTTGAGAGCATCCAAAGCGGAGGCCTGGTTGCCCAGCGCCATAGCCTGGCGCAGCTTATCACCGGCCGCGGCAAAAATCGCGTCGGTGCCCTGGACGACAGCCAGGGCGCCTTCAGCATCATCTCCTTGCAGCAGCGCAACACTCTGGTTGTTGCGCATTTCGGCAGCCTGCAAGGCATCATTAGCGGCCTCATAGCCATCCGCGGCGGCCTTGAATGCGGCCCCCGCCTCCAGGTATTCTCCACTCTGGTAAGCTTTAGTTGCTTCTTTAGCGAGCTCTTCCGGCGATTTAACTTCCATCATCGGCTCCAGTTCCTATAAAGTGATCTCTAATAGCCCTTCGGCCACTTCGCGCAGCTTATCCACGGACATTTCGCTCAAGCGCTGCGCCAGTTCGACATAGGGGCGGTTGATCGGCTTGGTGACGAATTCTTGTAGTTCGGGCGGCATTTCCAGGAAATCCTGGATGGCGCGCTGTTCCGAAATCCAATCCCCTACCGGGCCGCTGTGGATGGTGAACTGGCGGACGGGGTAATTCAACGTGCGCCCCAAGGCTTCCAATTCCGGCACGGGCACCGGCGTTTCCCCGGCTTCGTAGCGGCGAATGCGGGAGATCGAAATACCCGTCTCGGCGGCCAGTTCTTTCTGGGTCAGGTCAGCTTCCTCGCGCTTCTGGCGCAACATCGCCCCAATAATGCGCTGGCGCAGCGCCATCAAGCGCTCCCCGTTCAGCGCTTCGGTAGGATGCTGTTCCTCGGACTTGATCTCATCGCTCCAGAAGTGCTCGATGGGAATATCGAGGAAAAAGGCCAGCATTTCCAATTCCGGCAGAGATGGAGCGCGATTGCCGCGTTCGTATGAACTGATCATTCCGCCAGACACACCAATCGCCTCGCCGCAGTCTTTCATCGACTTCCCCGCGGCCGTGCGAGCATCACGCAGCAGTACGCCTAATTTTTTCGTACGAATTTTTATCGCCAACTCTTGACTCATAACCTGGCTCCTCAATCGGGCAATCTTCGCGCCGGTTTTATCCGGCCGATTCATAAACTATCCCGATTATAGCAAAAGGCGGCAAAATGTACCTGAATTATCGGCGGCGACGGCGTCTGATATCGTCCGGATTAGGTTGCTGATTGGCCGCCCGATTGGCGGGCGAATTGGGCATGAACACAGCCGCACCCAGTTTGAAGCCGGCCCTTTCCAGCCGGTTCATGAACAATGGCCGGATACCGGTCGGTTTCAGTTCACCGATCACCTTACCTTGAGCATCGGTACCGGTCTGCTCGAATTTGAATACGTCCGTCATCACAATCGTATCACCTTCCATCCCGGCAACCTCGGTGATATAGGTCACTTTGCGGGTACCATCCGGGAAGCGGGTTTGCTGGACGATCAGATCCACAGCCGAAGCAACCTGTTCGCGCACGACCTTCAGGGGCATGTCCATGCCGGCCATCAACACCAGTGTTTCCAAACGCGCGGTGCAATCGCGCGGTGAGTTGGAGTGAATGGTGGTCAGTGAACCATCATGACCGGTGTTCATCGCCTGGAGCATGTCCAGCGCCTCCCCGCCGCGGCACTCACCCACCACGATACGGTCGGGCCGCATACGCAGGGAATTCTTAACCAGGTGGCGGATATCGACTCCGCCGCGGTTATCGGCATCCGGAGCTTTGGTTTCCAGGCGCACGACGTGATCCTGCTGAAGCTGCAATTCGGCCGCGTCCTCGATGGTGACGATGCGTTCGTCTTCGGGAATAAAGCCGGAAAGGATATTCAGCAATGTAGTCTTCCCCGAGCCGGTCCCACCTGAAATGATGATATTCAAATGCGCTTTGACGCAAGCCCGCAGGAACTGGGCCATGGTTTCGGTGATCGAGTCGAATCGCACCAGATCATCCACCCCCAGGCGGTCTTTGGAAAACTTGCGGATGGTCACAGAAGGGCCATCGATCGCCACCGGTGGGATCACAGCGTTGACGCGCGAGCCATCCGGCAGGCGGGCGTCAACGGTGGGGTTTTCGTTATCGATGCGCCGCCCCAATGGCAAAACAATCCGGTTGATGATGCGCAGTACGTGGTCATCGTCATCGAAGACTACACCAGTCTTTTCCAATATGCCTTTTCGTTCGACGTAGACTTTCGTCGGCCCGTTCACCATCACTTCGGTGACGGTCTCATCATCGAGCAGCGGCTGGATCGGGCCATAGCCCAACATATCATTCGAGATATCATGCAGTAACTGCGCCTTCATGGTTCGTGAAAGGCTGACCCGCGTCTGGGTGATCGCTTGCTCGAAGATATAGTTGATCGCTTCGCGCCGTTTTTCGTAAGGAGGTGGGTTGGCCTCTAATTCACGTTGGACAAAATTTGCCACATAACTCTTTAACTTAGCGAGGTTTTCACCTCGGAGGGTTTGAGGCTCGGTTGCAGGGTTGATTGTCATTCTTGCTCTCCTTGATCGTTCTCCCCGTCCTCTTCATTTTGCGGAATCAGCCAGATGATACTTTCGCGGTTCAGGGCCAGGAAATTGGAAGCGTACAGTTCATTCCCGTCAGCGTCGTAGACAACTGCGTCAGTAATTGCCATGAACTGCTCGTCGACCTGGTTGTTGAGTTCGTCTTTCAAGCGGTTGTCGTAACGAGCGTGAAAGAGACCCTCAATCCGGTTCGTGGCAGTCTGGATGATAACCGGTACATTCTCCTTTGGAATAATCTCGGTGAAAAACTTACCTTTATCGTCATAGTCCGTTGTCATCAATAATGCTCCTTTCGTTCAAGATAAACCTGTCGGTTTAAATGTGCTTGAAACCTTTCTCGCGCACCTCCTGCGCCCGGCGTTCAATTTCCTGGGCTGCCTGACGAAAGGCAATCGTAGCTACGTTATCCGGTAATTTGTAACTCAAAGGTTGGTTTAAGTTATTAGCGAGGACGAACTCGCTTCCAATATGTGGGATCGCGGCCGTCACCGATAACCCCAGTATTTCTTCAATTTTGCTGGTGATCATGCCCTCCAGGCCAACCGCCCGGTTCAGAAGTGGGTAGATCTGCATATTCTGCAAACCCCTGATCCGCAAATATTCAACCACCGTTTTGGTCAACGTGACCGTAGACTGATCCGGGCCGATGGTCAAAACGAGCTGGTCGGCATCCAGGATGACGGGCATACTGATGCGCGAGAGCGAACGCCCCAAGTCGATCAGGACGTAATCGAAAGCCTGTTTCATCTTTTGGATCAAGCCGGGGATTTGAGCGACGTTGAGTTCCTCGGCTGTATGCGGGTCCGCACAGCCCGCCAGTAATTGGAACTTCCACAGACCGGTGTCCGGCAAAGAATCATGCAAATAATCGACGGTAACATCTTCGGGCGGCATGGAGCAGGCTTCGCAAATATTCAGCGGGCCTTTGTAACCGACGATGGGGGCAATCGAGCCGAGCGGCAAAACCAGATCGACAACAGCAACTTTCTTTTGGGTAAACAACTCGGCAAACATCGTTCCCAGGTTGGCACACAACGAAGACGTTCCCATCCCGCCTTTGGCGCTGAGGAACACGATTGTTTTCCCCATCCTGGTATTCGTCCGTTCCTGGAAAGTGGGAGCGGCGGCACCAGCCGAGACAGCTTTACCCTGGAAGATATCCAACAGAGTCGGCAGCGCTTCGCTGTCCTTGACCACAAAGTGATCGAAGCCTAATTGGGTGGCTTGTTGGGCCGCCTGCGGGTCGACCGCCGAGGTAAAGACGATGATCGGCTGCTTGGCCGTGCGCGGATCGTTGCGCAATTTATGATAGAGTTCAACAATGGAAATATCGTTGAAATTGACAGGGTCAATGACGATGAAGTGTGGACGCTCACGCCAGGCAACGATCAAACCCTCTTTACCGGCACTTGCGGTATAGGCTTCGAACCCCGCTTTGCCAATGGAATAGGCCAGGTATTTCAGGCTGGCCTGATCGCCATCGACAATCAAAATCCTCTGAGCGCTCACCAAAGCACCTCGACCTAGCTCTCCTGCAAGGGCATGGTATAGCCCATCCCCGAGCGGGTAACGATATGGGTAGGTTTCTTGGGATTTTCTTCCAGCTTCTGGCGCAGACGGGAAATACATACCCATAAGATTTCTTTATCGTCGGAATATTCCGGCCCCCAGACATTGCTGAGCAGCTCTTCCGCCGATAAGGTCTGACCAACGTTATGGGCAAACTGCAACAACAAGCGGTATTCGGTGGCTGAAAGGAAAACGGTGTTCTCGTCGACCTTGACTTCGGCACGGGCAAAATCGATGGTCAGGTCACCATGCCTGAATTCGCTTTCACCGGCAACCTGTTCGAAGGCTTGCGCCCGGCGTAATACGGCGCGCACGCGCGCCAGCAATTCGCTGGCGGAAAACGGTTTGACGATGTAATCGTCTGCACCCAGATCGAGGCCGCGCACCCGGTGAATCTCTTCACCTTTGGCGGTCAGCATGATGATCGGCACATTGGAAAATTCACGGATGCGCTCACAAGCCTGGAAGCCATCCAATATCGGCATCATCACATCCAACAGCACCAGGTCCGGATTTTCATCGACGACGGCATCCACTGCCTGCTGGCCGTCATTGGCCTGCGTAACCTCATAGCCTTCGGTTACCAGGTTGGCCTGCACCAAGCGGATAAAACGAGGTTCGTCATCAACAACTAAAATTTTAGTAGCCATAGCAATTCCTCTCTTCTCTATGCAGATGAGGGAGGGACCTGGTCAATGGGGATATAAACGTTAAAGGTTGTCCCCTCGCCTACTTTGCTGTCAACGGTGATTTCACCGTTGTGTGCATGAACAATTTGATCACAAATGAATAAACCCAGGCCACTGCCACGCACCCCGGCACTGCGTTCCGGCACGCGGTAGAAACGCTTGAAAAGCTGTTTGAGATGCTCTTCCGCGATCCCAGGGCCATTGTCTTTTACAGAAATACGTACCTGATCCCCGGCTTTGCCGATAGAAATGATCATCGTGCTTTGCGGGGCATACTTGGCGGCGTTGCTGATCAGGTTATCCATCACCTGGGCGATACGCTTGGGGTCGGCTTTGATCTTCAATTCTACCGGGTCGACGTGCACCAAGATGTCCAGGTTATTGTAACGCGTGCGCACGCGTGTCAAGATGTCGTCGATCAACGAACTCAAGTCGATAGTATGGAAATCCATACGCAGAGTGCCGGTTTGCAAGCGGGTTGAGTCCAGCAAATTGTCGATCAACTCACTCAACCGGTCGGCCTCATCGTCGATGATCATCAAGAATTCTTTACTGGTCTGCGAATCCCAATCCGTATCTTCGCGCAGCAAGGTAGTGGTGTAGCCTTTAATGAAGCCCAGCGGTGTGTTCAGGTCGTGGGAGACAGCAGCGATGAAATCATCTTGCAACTGTGCCAGACGGCGTTCGGCCTCCAGGCTGGCAATGCGCTCGACCATCTGCTCGCGCGAAAGGAGTTGCGAGACGTGCGTGGCAATGAACTCAGCCAGGTTGACCTGATCGGGGGTAAAGGGCGGGCCGCCAAAACGGATGAATACCAACGCGCCGATCATATCGCCACCGACCACCATTGGCAGCCCCAAATAGAATCGCTGGTCGAGGCGGCTGGTATCTGGGCTTACTTCGGCCTGTTTGATGTACACGTCGCGGTTGTTGAGCACTTCCTGGGCCGCCAGTTCGCCCCAGGCCAGGTCGGCTTCTGACGAACGCCCACGCCCGATGGCACGCGCAAATTCGGGCACCAGTTCACCCTCTTCATGATCCTGTAAATAGAGTACCGCGCTGTCGAAGATGAACACCGGCCGCGCCAGCTTGACGATCTCATCGAGCACCTTATCGGTATCCATCGCCTCGGAGATCAGTTTACTGATGGCGTATACTGCCTCTAGTTCCTGCGGGCGCAGCGATCCGGTATCCGTAGTTCGAAACATTATCCTGCCTGATTTACGATCGGTAGTGAAAATTCAAAACATGAACCTTCCCCAGGCTTCGATTGCACGTCCAGTGTCGTTTCGTGGGCTTCAATGATACGCTTTGCCAACGAAAGCCCCAGACCGGTGCCGCCGTAACGCCGGGTGGTAGAACCGTCCAACTGGTGAAAGGCTTCAAAAGCCTCGTCAATTCGATCCGGGGGAATGCCGATGCCGGTGTCACGTACCGCCAGAACAACTCGCGTCCCTTTCAGCCTGGCGCTCAGGACAACTTCACCGGGGGCGCGGTTGAATTTAATGCCGTTATCCAGCAGTTGTTCCAACACCCAGATGATCTTTTCGCTGTCAGCCTGGACATGTATGTTCTCGCTGGGCACATCCACCTTCAATTTAATATCTGCGACGTCGGCTTTGCCCAAGTTCTTACTGATCGCCGATTTAACGATCATCTGCAGTGAGATCGGCTTGAGATCAAGTTCCATGAAACCCTGGGTTGCCAGGGAGAACTGTAACAGGTTATCGATCAGGTTCTGCAACCGGCCGGAGGCCTTGGTGAGCACTTCCATTCCAGTGCCCTGTTCGGCCGTCAATGGCCCTAAAGAACCGTCTGCCAGCAAGTCGATATAACCGATCATGTGGGCCAGCGGGGTGCGCAATTCGTGTGAGATGTTCGAGATGAAATTATTCTTGAGGTGGTTGAGTTGGGTCAGTTTTTGAAGCGCGTTTTGCAGTTCGGCAGTCCGTTCCTGAACAAGTTGTTCCAGGTGCTGGTTATATCGATTGAGTGCCTGCTGCAATTCTAAGATTTGCTCGGTGATCGCCCGATCCAAATGGCGCTGCTTTACCAAATGCAACTCGGTCAGCACTTCCCCCAACAGCATCGGATTGCCGTTGCGGGTCTGCGTCTCCTGGTAATCCAGGGCTGCCTTCAGTTGCTCCTGAGTCAACATGCCGTTTTCGACCAGGTATTCACCCAGACGAGGAACCAGAATTTCGGGAGTGATCGGTGTAAGCGGGCCGGTTCCGGCTTTGGAAAGCCGTTTTTCCTCGAAAGCTGCTGCCACCATCAAGCCCATCTGACAATGCGGGCACTGCGAATCGGACAAATTCACCTTTTCACCGCAATTCGGGCAGGAGATTGTGATTGCTTTTGTCAAATCAGTATAGGTCATAAAATGATTTGTTTGTGTCGGGAAAACGCAACCAATATGATATTCAACCTGGCGTTCATCCCAACCCCGAAAACCTCATTTGCATCCACGGTGCAATATTATTGCCAGGGCCTGGCTGTTTTTTGCGACTTAATAAGGAAAGCAGCCAGCCAGAACCATGACTACTCACGTAAAAAAGTATACGATGAGTTCTAACCTTACGCAACCCATCTATACAATTAGTAAGTTATTTGTAAGCTAATTGAAATGGAACGATAAATGGCATACAGTGGGCAGTATGTAGTCTACAGTTAAGAGTCGAGGAACGCGGAGCAAGAGCCATAATCAATGATGAGTAACCAGTGACCCGAAAAGCAGCTTTTACCATTTATCACCTACCTCCATAAGTTACTTTTCGCGCGCCCATTATAAGGAAGGCCGCGGTATAATTAGAAGTGTGTGGTGGTGAGCCACACACCATTTTTATTGTGATTGGTAAAGTCATCAGAAGGAATGCTCAATATATGGAAATAGGTAAGATCGAACAGGTAAATATCGAAAACGAAATGCGCACCGCCTACCTGGATTACGCCATGAGCGTGATCGTGGCGCGCGCCTTGCCGGACGCCCGCGACGGTCTGAAACCCGTCCACCGGCGCATCCTGTATGCCATGTATGATATGGGAATTCGGGCAAATACCTCACATCGCAAATCAGCACGTATCGTCGGCGAAGTTCTGGGTAAATACCACCCTCACAGCGATACGGCTGTGTATGAAGCGATGGCGCGTATGGCTCAAGATTTCTCGATGCGCTACCCGCTAGTCGATGGGCAGGGTAACTTCGGTTCTATCGGTGGCGACCCACCAGCTGCGATGCGTTATACCGAAGCACGTATGAGCCGCATCGCCGAAGAAATGCTAGTCGACATCAACAAAAACACGGTCGATTTCCTCGACAACTTCGATGCCTCCGAACAGGAGCCTTCGGTTCTTCCAAGCAGATTGCCCAATCTCTTGTTGAACGGCTCATCCGGTATTGCCGTGGGTATGGCGAGTAACATTCCACCCCACAACCTGGGCGAACTGGCCGCCGCCATCGACTACATGATCGACCATTACGACAACGTCGACGAGATCACGATCGAAGACTTGCTCAATTTCGTCAAAGGCCCCGACTTCCCGACCGGCGGCATCATTGTGGGCACAGAAGGCATTCGCCAGATGTACAGCTCTGGGCGCGGCCGACTGACCGTGCGCGGCAAGGCCCGCATCGAAGAAATGAGCAACAACCGCTACCGGATCGTGATCGCCGAGATTCCCTACCAATTGAACCAAACCACGCTGATCGAGCGCATCGCCGAGTTGGCGCGCGGCGGCCGGTTAGAAGGTGTTTCCGACCTGCGCGACGAATCCGACCGCAACGGGATGAGCATCATCCTGGAACTGCGGCGTGGTGCCCAACCACGTACCGTGCTCAACCGGCTGTACAAATACACCCCGCTGCAAACTACGTTCGGGGCACAGATTCTGGCCCTGGTGGACAACGAACCACGCCTGCTTTCACTCAAGCGCGCTCTGCAAATCTTCATCGAGCACCGCCGCGAAGTCATCACCCGGCGCACACAGTACGATCTGGAAAAAGCACGCGCCCGGGCACACATCCTGGAAGGTTTGCTGATCGCCCTCGCCAATTTAGACGAAGTCATCAAGACCATCCGCGAATCGGCAGATGTAGACACCGCCCGCGAGCGCTTGATGGCACGCTTCAAACTGAGCGAATTACAGGCCCAGGCTATCCTGGATATGCAACTGCGCCGCCTGGCCGCCCTGGAACGCCAGAAGATCGAAGACGAATACAAAGAAGTCACCGAGGAAATCAACTACCTGGAAGACTTGCTGGCGCATCCCAAGAAGATCCTGGCGGTGATCAAAGAAGACCTATCTGAACTGAACGAAAAATACGGCGACGAGCGCCGTACAATCATCGACCTGGAAGCCAGCGGTGAGCTGAGCGAAGAAGACCTGGTCAAGCCCGAAGCGGTGTTAATCTCGATCACCGGCCGCGGCTACGTCAAACGTGTGGCCGCCAAATCCTACCGGGCGCAAGGCCGCGGTGGGCGCGGCGTTAAGGGGCATACCACCAAGGACGAAGACGAGGTGATGATGCTCATCCCTGCCAACTCGTTGGATACGATCCTGTTCTTCTCCAACCGTGGCAAGGTATATTCCGAACGCGCCTATAATATCCCGGACGCCGACCGTACCGCGCGCGGCACCCCGATCATCAATATCCTGGGCATCGACGGCAATGAAACCATCACCGCCGCGGTGCGCGTGGTCGATTTCAAGGATGCCGCCAATTGTGCGATGGCTACCCGCAAAGGCATTATCAAGCGCGTGGAGCTATCCGAATTCGAGTCCGTGCGCCCCTCCGGCCTGATCGCCATGAACCTGGACGAAGATGATATGCTTGGCTGGGCGCGCCTGACCACCGGCGAAGATCACATCATCCTGGTGACGGAGAAAGGCCAGGCCGTACGCTTCCCCGAAGAACAGGTGCGCACGATGGGCCGCCAGGCGCGCGGTGTGAAAGGGATCAGCATTAAAGCCGATGACCTGCTGACCAGTATGGAAGTGGTCGAACCCGGCGGTGACCTGCTGATCGTGACCACCAAAGGCTATGGCAAACGTACCCCGCTGGAAAAATATCCAGCCAAGAGCCGGGGCACGAAAGGCGTGCGCACGATCGATGCAAAAGCGGTGCCGATTGTCGGCCGCATCTGTTCGGCCCGTGTGGTACAAGAATCCGACGACCTGACCATCATCTC
>JAFGRA010000280.1 GCA_016935415.1 Anaerolineales bacterium | reverse complement strand
GTGGTGGTCGAGATGGAAAACCGCTACAAGAAGCTGGAGGAATTGCGGGCGCGCGACCTGGAAAGTTATAACCGCAAAGCCCGCCGCCGTAAAGAATATGAACCCCTGCCGCGTATTGTGGTCTTGATTGATGAGTTGGCAGACTTGATGATGTCGGCCGCAGAGACGACCGAGGCCCAATTGGTGCGTCTGGCACAGATGGCGCGTGCCACCGGCATACACCTGGTGGTGGCGACGCAGCGTCCGAGTACGGACGTGGTAACCGGATTAATCAAGGCGAACTTCCCGGCTCGAATTTCCTTTGCGGTGGCTTCCGGGATCGATTCGCGCGTGATTCTCGATAACTCCGGCGCCGAGTCCCTCCTTGGGCGCGGCGATATGCTCTTCCTCGATCCGGAAGCTGGTGCCCCGGTTCGTTCACAAGGTGCGATGGTCACCGATCAGGAAATCGAGAAGGTGATTACTTTCTGGCGGAAGGCCTGGGCCGAATCGATGCAAGAAGCGGTGCCGTGGGAAGAAATGATCGAGCAGGAAACTGTACTGGCCGACCGCGATGAACTGGTTCAAAAAGCGATCCAATTGATCAAGGAAACCGGTAAGGCGAGCGCCTCCCACTTACAGCGTGGTTTACGCGTCGGTTATCCGCGTGCTGCCCGCCTGGTCGATGAGTTGGAAGATATGGGCGTGCTTGGGCCGTCTCAGGGCGGCGGACGTGATCGGGACATCCTGATCGATCTGGATGACGGCGATGACGAGGATGTTTGAGCGCGGCTTAATATGATGTCTTATGGTAAGATTTCGCCTATTGACTCATTGTGAACCTAGACGACAACTGTCTTACGTTCCCCTAAATTAGTACAAAATCAGTATTAGATGAGTAAACCATTTGCATGAATGTAAATTGGTTTATGAATTTGCAAAAACATACTATTATAGAAGTAGAGGTTATACATGAGTAAAGTGATCGTGGGGTACGGCAACCCTGTCTATGATGTCATTTCAACACCTGCCATGCGCAGAGACGACCGCATTTTGTCCGGGTGTTCGACAAATGCCTGTCTGGCGGCCGCCAAGCTTGGAGAAGCGGCTGTGTTGGTTGGGACAGTGGGTGCCGATTTTGCCGAGCGACTGCAAGAGGACCTGAAGCATTGGGGCATTGAAGGCCATCTTTTCCCGGCAGAGGAGACCGGCGGTTTCAGCTTGATCTATGATGAACGCGGCGACCGCGAGTTGGGTATCCTGGGGGTTGCCGGACAGGTGCCGGTTACGTTGAGTGGCGCCAAAGAAGCCGCTTTTATCCTGTTAGGTCCGATCCTGGGCGAAGTGACTGTTGAGCTTGCTGAAGCGCTGGCGGAAGCTTCGGATGCGCCCATCATGCTCGACCCGCAGGGCCTGCTGCGTGGGATGCGCAATGGCAAGGTTACTCACGAGATGACGGAAGATTTCCGGATCGTGGCAGGGCTTTCAACCGTGGTGAAGGCCAATGAGTTGGAAACCGAAATCGTAACCGGGATCAATGCCCGCCTCGACCCGGAAGGTGCAGTGCGTAAATTGTACGAATATGGCTGCAGGATTGCGGTCGTTACCCTGGCCGAGGCCGGTTCGGTGATCTTCGATGGTAATGAAATCTACATCATCCCGCCTTACACCACCAACGCCATCGATCCGACCGGTGCGGGAGATACCTACGCGGCCGGATTTATGGTTAAATATCTGGAGATGCCGGACAAGCTCATAGAAGTTGGTTGTTTTGCGTCTTCGGTTGCATCTGTAATGGTAGAAAACAGCGGCCCAGAATTCCCGCTGACCCGTGCTGAGGCTGACCGCCGCACGGAAAAGCTGTTGAACGGCTCGCTGGAATTAAAGTTTGATTTTCTAAAGAGAGAGTGACAATATGCTTGCTGCAAATTTTCGAGAACTTTGGAATAAGTTCATCCTTTCCTTCGGGAAAGCCAGCCGGAAGTTGGGCCTGACACCCAATTTCTGGACGTTATTCAGTCTGTTCATGGCCTTCCTGGCTGGGATCACGTTATACCAGGGCCGGTTCTGGTGGGGCTTGGTGCTTTCGGTGGGGATGTTCTTCGCCGATGCGCTGGATGGGGCCACCGCCCGGGCGATGGGTAACCCAACAACATTCGGGATGGTCTTCGATCACGTGATCGACCGTTATGCTGAATTCATCATCCTAGCCGGATTGTTGATCGGTGGTTGGATTTCGCCGGGGGCAATCATCTTTGCGATCTCCGGGATGATTATGGCTTCCTATGTGCGCGCCAAAGCCGAGTCGAACGGTGTTGAAAAATGTATTGGTGGAATTGCCGGGCGGATCGAGAAGCTGTTCTTCGTGTATCTGGCGATCTTTTTACTGGCGCTTGGTGTCGAAAATATCTCCGGGTACCTGATCTGGTTTGTGGGTGCGATCTCGCACGTTACGGCTATCCAGCGCTTGCTGTATGCCCGGGATTACCTGTTGTACCCGGAACGTTTGGAGAAGAAGCGCAAGCGAAAGCCCAAGTCACTTCCCAAAGGCGCAGAATAAGTCCATAAGTCCTTATTGAATAACCATACTTTTAGCCCAATTTGCGGTTAGCGATGCAGTTGGGCGGTGTATTTCCTTGAGAAGTCGGGCAGCTGAAAGACCTGAGGAGTTTGGAAATGAGTATTGACCGCTATGGTATCCATTTAGGGATTCTCGATATTCGATTTTATGGCATTATCATTATGTTGGGGGTGATCGCGGCGATTGTGTTGGGTGGGAGGGAAGCCAGGCGGCGCGATAAAGACCCCGAATTCCTGTGGGATGCCTTGATCTGGATATTGATTCCCGGCATCGTTGGTGCCCGGCTGTGGCATATTATCACGCCGTCGCCGTCGCTGGTTGAACGGGGCATCACAACCAAGTATTACCTCACCCATCCGCTCGATGCGATCAATATTCCGGCCGGCGGATTGGGAATTGTTGGGGCAGTAATCGGCGGCGCGCTTGGTTTGTATATTTACGTGCGTAGGCGCGGGGAGCATTTCCTGGATTGGGTGGATATCATCGCTCCTGGCGTGGCATTGGCTCAGGCGATTGGGCGTTGGGGTAATTTCATCAATTACGAATTGTACGGCGCGCCAACCAATTTGCCCTGGGCGATCTTTATTCCTCCTGAAGCACGCCTGCCGCAGTATGCCACCGTCGAATATTATCATCCAACATTCCTTTACGAATCTTTACTGAACCTTGCTAATATGGCCTTACTGCTTTGGGTGGGCAAACGTTTCAAGGACAAACTGTTTTCCGGGGATATTTTCCTGCTCTATCTGGTCAACTATTCTCTGATCCGCATTGCATTGGAATTTGTGCGCCTGGACTCTTCGACCGTTGGCGGGATCAATGCAAATCAGGGCTTCGTGCTTGTCACCGCGATTGGTGCGGCGGCGTTATTGTTCTGGCGGCATCGCTCGGTGAATCAGGTATCAGCAGGCGATGAGGAAGAGGAAGCACCTAATAAAATTGAAAGCTGACCAATTTCTTATTGGTAGAGTAGAATTGGATAGATATAATCAGAATAATTTTGTAGGATGATAGCGGGCGATGTTGTTTATTGGATAAGGAACCGATATGATTGTCACTAAGGGATTGTCGAAGAACTTCGAAGATTTTCAGGCTGTGGTCGACGTCAACTTGCACGTCAAGCGCGGTAAGGTTTTGGCGCTGCTTGGCCCCAATGGGGCGGGCAAGACCACCACGGTGCGCATGTTGACTTCGGTACTGCGCCCGACGCGGGGAGAGGCTGCAATTGCCGGATATGATGTGACCGAATACCCGAATGAGGTTCGGGCTTCGGTTGGTGTGCTCACCGAGCAGCATGGCCTGTATAACCGCATGCCCGCCGCCGAATACCTGGACTTCTTTGGACAGATCTATGGCATGGATAGGGCCAGCCGGGAGAAACGGACGGCGCAGTTATTGGCACAGTATGGGCTGGCAGAAGCCGGAAAGAAACGCGTGGGCGAATTCTCGAAAGGCATGCGCCAGAAATTAGCATTGGCCCGGGCGCTTTATCATGATCCCCCGGTACTCTTGTTGGATGAGCCGACCTCGGCGATGGATCCCGAAAGCTCACGCCTGGTACGTGACGCGATCAAGGATTTGCGCATTGCCGAACGGGCGATGATCATTTGCACCCATAACCTGGCGGAAGCTGAAGATTTGGCCGACCATATCGCCATTATCCGGCGCGGCCGCATCATTGTGAGCGGTACCCCGGAAAAATTGAAACAACACCTGCTTGGCCCGGCGGAATACGAAGTGCGCTTCAGTGAGATGCTGAATGGCAATAAACCGGTGCTTCCAGAGGAAGCAATCCTGATTGGGCAGGATGGGGATCGGCTGCGCTTTTCTTCGCAAGATCCCCAGGCGATCAATCCGCAAGTATTGAGCGGCCTGTTGAGTCAGGGCCTGTCGGTGGTTAGTTTACAAGAAGTGCCGCGCAGCCTGGAGCAGGTCTATCTGCAAGCGGTTTCCGCACCAGAATCGGAGGTTACCGCCGATGTGGGATAGCATAAAACCAGCTCTGATCATTACCCGCCGTGAAGTGCGCGACCAACTCCGGGATTGGCGCATCATTGCCCCGATTTTGATCCTGACGCTGTTCTTCCCCGGTTTGATGAATATCATGGCTGGGAAAGCGGTCGGGTTTGTGGAGCAGTATGGTGCTTCGATCATCGGCGACCGCCTGATTCCGTACCTGTTGATGGTGGTAGGTTTTTTCCCGATCACAGTTTCGTTGGTGATTGCCTTGGAAAGCTTTGTGGGCGAGAAAGAGCGCGGCAGCATCGAGCCGCTATTGACCAGTCCCTTGTCCGATTGGCAACTTTACCTGGGCAAGTTGATGGCTGTGGTGATTCCGCCCTTGATGGGCAGTTACCTGGGGATAAGCGTCTACCTGGTTGGCGTGTATCGCAGTGTGGGCTGGGTGCCGCCGCTTGATCTGCTGATCCAAATCCTCGTAATTACGTTCGTGCAGGCCCTGGTGATGGTCAGTGGTGCGGTGGTGATTTCCACCCAGACGACTTCCGTGCGGGCTGCGAACCTGCTGGCTTCGTTTGTGATAGTCCCGGTGGCCTTGTTGATCATCTGGGAAAGCAACGTGATGTTCTGGGGACAGTACGCGGCATTGTGGTGGGTTGTGTTGGGGTTGGTGATTATTGCCGGTCTGTTGATCCGCACCGGGATCGGGCATTTCAACCGCGAGGAATTACTGGGCCGCGAACTGGATGTACTCAATTTCAGGTGGCTGTGGAAAACGTTCGTAACTAACTTCAAAGGCGAGGCAACTTCGGTGGGAAGTTGGTTTACGGTGGAAATCCCGCGAACGCTCAAAAAGATGCGCTTGCCCGCGCTCTTGGTCTTGGGAATGTTGATTGTTGCCATGCTGATCGGTGCTAACTTGACCGAGCAATTCGTCGTTCCACCTGAACTGGTGGCTGTAGATGAATTCGGTGGTGGTTCAATCGAAGGGCTGGATCAGCTTTCGTTGTTTACCACACAAGGCATCCCGATAATCTGGCTGCATAACTTGCGCGCCATTCTGCTGGCGACCTTGGCCGGGCTATTTACTTACAGTGTGCTTGGCTTGTTATTATTAATGCTGCCGTTCGTGATCATTGGCTTTTTGGTGGCGACCATCGCTTCGGCTGGAATTCCGGCCGGTAAGTTCCTGGTTGCCTTTGTGCTGCCACACGGTATCTTCGAAATCCCTGCGATTGTGTTGTGTGGAGCGGCGATCTTGCGGGTGGGCGGCTCGTTGGCGGCGCTGTCGAAAAATGAGTCAATTGGGGAAGGTTTGTTGAGGTCCCTGGCGGATTGGGTGAAAATTGTGCTTGGAGTTGTCGTGCCGCTTTTATTGGTTGCCGCTATAATGGAGGCATTGGTGACGCCAAGGTTTGGATTATGGTTCTTGAGCTTATAAAGCAGTCCGCGACACAAGGGAAACATTATGGCAAAATTGGTGATATTGGGGTCATCCTACGCTGTACCGGATGAAACCCACGAGAACACGCACATGGCGATTGTGGGCCAGGAGCGAACGGTTCTTGTAGACTGTGTTGGTAATCCGATCGCCCGGCTGAAAAGAGCGGAAATCGATCATAATGCAGTGACCGATATCATTATGACTCACTTTCACCCCGACCATATTTCCGGTGTTCCACTATTATTGATGTCGATGTGGCTGCTCGACCGTAAGCACAGCCTGTCGTTGTACGGTCTTGAGTTCACCATTGACCGTATGCAGAAGTTGATGGATTTCTATGATTGGAAATCCTGGCCGAATTTCTTCCCCACTGAATTCCATACTATCCAAGAAACTGAACTCTACCCTATTTTGGAAACCGATGAATTCAAAATTTACACATCGCCGGTGCAGCATTGGGTTCCGACGGTTGGGCTGCGGATCGAGTTTCTAAAATCCGGGAAAGTCGTCGCTTATTCTTCCGACACCGCACCGACCGAGACAGTCTACGGGCTTGCCCAGGATGCTGATATCTTGATCCATGAGGCGGCGGGTGCGTCTGAGGGACATTCTTCTGCAGAGCAGGCTGGGACGATTGCCACAGAAACCAATGCCAAAGAACTATATTTGATCCATTATCCAACCGGGGGATTCGAGTATCATGGTTTGACCGCTGAAGCAGCCAAAACCTTTAAAGGCCCGGTCAAGATCGCCGAAGATCTGGATCAATTTGAATTCGATTAGAGGGGGAATGGGCGGCGTTTACCAGCCGTCTACATACGGCAGCCAGTCCCGATTATTCTTGAGATAGCGCCCAAAGATATAGCTCGCCGACGCCGACGGCGTGGTCGGCGGCTGTAAGAGCTGCATATGCGCCTGGGCGAGCGTGCGGCCGCCTTTACGGTGGTTGCAGGCCGGACAGGCGGTGACCAGATTTTCCCACGATCCTTTGCCGCCCAAACGGCGGGGGTGGATATGGTCGATGGTCAGGGTGTGGGGTTTCTGCCCGCAGTACTGGCAGGTGTAGTTGTCGCGCCGGAAGATTTCTGATTTGGTGAGTTTTACGCGTGGACGGGGGCGTTTGATCATGCGTTCCAGGCGGATGACAGAAGGGCAGGGGAATATGTTAGAAACGCTGCGGATTTCGCCCCGGCCGTCCAGGATCATGGTGGCTTTGTCGGAAACGATCAACCCCATTGCGCGGCGGATTGAGCAAACGTTGAGCGGTTCAAAGTTCGCGTTGAGTACAAGAACAGGGTCGCTGAGTGAAAATGCCATAATTCCGCTTCGTTTTAATCATCAGCCTAGTTATTGACAACGGAAAAATTATAGCATACCGGGCTTGATTTGTCATATTGCGTGCATTATGGTTTTGTTAAAACGGCCGAATTTGCGGGACCGGAAAGGTCTCATTCTGGCGTTTTCCAGATGGAAATGATATAATGCCCTCATGTCGGATAAGAAATTCTACGCTTATTTTTATTGCAAAAACTGAGCACGCTCTGTGGTGGGCATTGGACGCGCCTTTCCATGGAGGGCGCGTTTTGTTATTTAAAGCTACAAGTTATTTTACGGAGGCAAGGCATGGATCTTGAGGAACAAGTTGCAACTTTGATGCAAGGAACCGAGTACGGCGACGCGGCATTACGCCAGGCAATGGAAACTGAACTGCGCGAGCGCTTGATCGAAGCCGACAAGGCTGGACGGCCGTTGCGCGTGTACTGTGGGTTCGACCCGCGCACCACAGACCTGCATATTGGGCACACGGTGCCGATGCGCAAACTGCGCCAGTTCCAGGATTTCGGGCACGAGGTGACCTTCCTAGTGGGCACATTTACATCGCTGATTGGCGACCCGTCCGATAAGGATAAATTGCGCCCACAGTTGACGCTGGAAGAAGCCGAAGAAAACGGGCGCACCTATGCCGAGCAGGCATACCGCGTGTTGGATAAAACGAAGATAAAGGTGCAGTTTAACGCCGAGTGGTTGTCCAAATTGACGTTCGCGGACGTGATCCATATGGCTTCTAATTTCACTGTGCAGCAGTTCCTGGGGCGCGAAAATTTCCGGCTGCGCTTCGATAAGGGTGACCCGATCTACTTGCACGAAACGTTCTACGCCCTGATGCAAGCCTACGATGCTTATGCCTTGAAGGCGGATGTGCAGGTGGGCGGCACCGACCAGCTTTTCAACATTGTCACCGCTGGGCGTAAGCTGATGTCGGCGATGGGTGAAAAGCCTAACATCGGGGTTATCTTAGGGATTCTGCCGGGGACGGACGGCGAGATCAAGATGAGCAAGTCGCTTGGTAACCACATTCCACTTAATACCAATGCCGAAGATATGTACGGCAAGGTGATGAGCGTGCCCGATAAAGCCATGCCGGATTACTTTCGCATGGTGACGCGCTGGACGGCCTCCGAGGTTGCGGAACGTTTGACAGCGATTGAGAGCGGCAAGGTGCATCCGCGCGATGCCAAAATGGAACTGGCGCGTGAGATCACAGCCGTGTTCTACAGCGAAGCTGAGGCCGAACAGGCTCAGGCTGAATTCGTACGCGTCTTCCAGAAGGGCAAACTGCCCGAAGATATGCCCGAATATGCTCTCGAAGCCGGGCAAACTGTCCTGGATGTACTGGAGGCTGGCGGGTTGGTATCCAGCCGGGGTGAGGGCCGCCGCCTGTTGAAGCAGAACGGTGTGCGCCTGGATGGGGACACGCTGAGTGATCCAGACCAACTCTTCCCGCACGCGGGCGTGCTCCAGGCGGGCAAGCGCCGCTTCTTGAAAGTCGTAGAGTAGCTCACGATAATAATCAATGACTGACGCCGAATACCAATCGGCGTCAGTTTTTATTAAAGTGAGTACACTGGCTTGGCGAATTGCTTAAAAGGCTGCCTTGCAGAAATGCAAGGTTGCTTGGGAGATTACCAATGATTTCCTATGAAAACCCAATGATATAAGCCTCGCTTTTTTGTACAATCATAACGAATTGGAGAGGGCAAATGGATTCACCACCGAGGCAACCATCGCAAGATGGAGGTGGGGTCCATGGAATTTGACATTAAATAGATTGTATTTCTTTTTGGAGGTTGTTATGAAAGTTAGTAAAAGCATCCTGTTTGTGGTTGTTATGCTGGCACTGATTATGTCCGCATGCGGCCCGGCTGAGCAAGCCGCAGAAGTTGAAACCTATACCGTTGGGGTGGTGAATTATGCGCCTTTGTTCGATCCGCTGATCGATGGGTTCAAAGCGCGCATGACCGAACTCGGTTACATTGAAGGCGTGAATATCACCTATATCTATGAGCGGGCTTCGGGACTGGATGCGGTCGAAGGTCTGGTCACATTCTATATCGAGCAGAACGTTGATCTGATCTTGACCACCAGTACGCCGGCCAGCCAGATCACGGCGCAATTGACGGCGGATTCGGGCATTCCGGTCGTTTTCGGTGGGGTTACCGACGCGGTTAGTTCCGGGATTGTGGCCAGTATGGAGAACCCCGGCGCAAATGTGACCGGCGTGATGGTCGGCTTAGGTGTGCATACCGGGCGTGTGGATATGTTTCTGGAGATGGTGCCGGATGCTAAAAGGCTGTATGCACCTTTGAATGCTGAGAACTCGGCCGTAGTTGTAGCCGCGGATGCGACCCGCGCTTATGCGGAAACTGTTGGGGTTCAAATGGTAGAGCCTGTGATCAGCACGGAGGAAGATACCCTTACAGCAATCAATTCTATTCCCAGCAACGCAGATGCTTTATTCGTTTACCCGGATACGCTGCTAACCGCCTATCCGGACGAATTGGTCCAGGCTACCCTGGCAGCGGGCGTACCGCTGATCTCGCAGGAGCCTGCACTGGTGGAAAGCGGCGCTTTATTCTGTATTTCGAATGACTGGACCCAGACCGGGCGGGATGCGGCCGAAAAAGCTGACCTGGCCCTGAAGGGGACCAAACCGGCCGATATCCCGGTTGGATTCGATCAGACCTTTTTGACGATCAATTTGCAGAGTGCTGAAGCGCTTGGCATGACCATCCCGGCTGATGTGCTGGCGCAGGCTGATACGATTATCCGATAGACGACTTGGATTTTTATAGGTGTTTCTCTTTGGAGGTTGTAATGAAGTCTAGGAAAAGTATATTGTTGATAATTGTTATCTGGGCAATGATTCTGTCAGCATGTGGTCTGGCAGAACAAGAAGCTCCAAAAAGCTACACTGTTGGAGTGGTCAACTTTGTTCCTGTGTTCGAGCCGCTTATTGAAGGGTTTAAGACTCGCATGACAGAGCTTGGCTACATCGAGGGTGAGAACATCAATTATATCTACGAACAAGCTGCCGGGCTGGATGCGATCGAAGGTTTGGTTGCATCTTATATAGAGCAGAATGTAGATATAATTTTGTCTACAAGTACACCCGCTACCCAAATTGTAGTCCGGATGACCCAGGAAACGGGAATTCCAGTTGTTTTTGGGGCGATCACCGATCCGGTCAGCGCTGGGATCGTTGCCAGTGCACAAAACCCCGGTGCTAATGTGACCGGGGTGATGATTGGTATAACCAACCATTCGATGCGTTTGGATACTCTTTTGAAAATTATGCCCGATGCTAAAAAGCTATATGCTCCATTGAACATTGAAAATGATTCAGTGCTTGTAGCGGCGGAAGTTACTCGGGCATACGCGCAGATTGTTGGAGTCGAATTGGTAGAACCGCCAATCGTCACAGACGAAGATGCACTTGAAGCAATCGAATCTATCCCTAGTGATGTGGATGCTTTTTTCGTCTATCCTGACACACTTCTCATTTCTCATTCTGATGAGATGGTCGAGGCGGCCTTTGCCGCGGGTATACCATTGATTCCGCAGGACCCTACGTTGGTAGAAAATGGTGCTTTGTTCAGTATTTCGAATAACTGGACTCAAACTGGCAGAGACGTAGCCGAAAAAGCAAACCAAATCATTCAGGGAACCAATCCGGGAGCCATACCAGTCGATAGCGATCAGTTATTTTTGGATATCAATGTGATCAGTGCTGAAAAACTTGGAATAACAATCCCCGCCGAGGTTCTCAATCAGGCTGATTCGATTGTTCGTTAGTTTTTTTGGAGAATATTCCGTTCCTCTGAGATGGCACGAAAGTTGCTCATCCCAGAGGACAAGCAATCATAAAAAAATCTTTTAATAATTACGATATGCTTATCGCTAACCCAATTTGGAGATTACAAAATGGAAGAAAATAAACGTGAACTCAACCGGAAGGAAAAGAAAGCCAAGGTGCGAAAGCCCAGGATGAATTGGTTGCGGAACATGAAGTTGCGCGCCAAGCTGTTCGTTGGTTTTGGTTCGTTGGTGGCGGTAGCGGCTTTGGTCGGGATTGCCTCCTTCGTGACCGAGCAGATCAAAACCAATGCGCTGACGGCTGCGCAGACCGCGAATGCTACAACAGACCTGTTGGATGATTTGCAGGATGAGTTCTTTAATATGCGCTTACAAGAGAAAGACTTCTTTTTGCGCTATCCGACGGAAGGTTTCGATGCGGCCTACCAAAGCTATGCCGTCCAAAGCCAGCGCCATGCCAATAATGCCCTGGAGTTATCCCAACAGGTGCGCGGCCAAATTACACCAGAAACCGAGCAGGACTTGCGCGACATTGGTGACTTGCAGCGTCTAGAAACAACCGTGAATGAATATCAGGCAACATTCCAGAAATTGACCCGCGACATTGGCGATTTGGGTGCCGGCAGTACTGGTCTGGTATCTGAATTCTATGAGGCCTTCTTTACCTTAGAGGGTCAGGTGGATGCGTCTGGGGACGAAGATATTCAGGAAAATTCCGCAGAGTTGCTCGAGATTTATTCGCTTTATAACCTATCCCAAGGTCAGGCTGAGATCAATGATTTCCAAGCCGCGGTCGAAGAGATGGGGGCGGCAATCTCGCGCAGTGAATTATTGGCGGAAGGCCAAAAACGTTCTTTGCAGACTCAATTAGACGATCTTTCGGCGCAGTTCGATCAGATTGTAATTCTCAATATCGTGATTCAAAAAGGATTGGATGATCTGGCAGCAAAATATACTTCGGTGGAAGATGTTGCTGAGAGCGTGAGCATTACGGTAAATACGAAGACCGAGCAAGCTTTTGCTCAATACCAGTCCATCGCCCTGACTGGTGTACTTGTGAACGTTGGCGCGATTGCTTTTGCGGTGCTCTTCGGTGTGATCGCCAGTACGCTGATCGTCAATAGTGTTGCTACCCCAGTGGTGCAGATGACGGAGGTTGCCAGGAAATTCAGTGCCGGCGACTTTAGCTCACGCGTTGATGTGGTTTCAGGCGATGAAATTGGTGAGCTCTCCGAAGCCTTCAACCAGATGGCGGCAGAAGTTGGTCAGCGCACGATCGAGCTCGAGGAACGTGGCCGGGAGATGGAAGCCAGCCAGAGAGTTACCTTCGCAGCTTCCGAACGCACCTCGCCGGAAGACTTCCTCGACTTGCTGGTAAACCTGATTGCCGACCAGTTCGACGTTTACCACTGCCAGATGTATATTGTGGATAATGAACGCCAGAACGCCGTACTGGCAGAAAGCACCGGTTATGCCGGCCGCCAGCTGCTGCAACGCGGTCACTCTATTCCATTGGATCAACCCTCCTTGGTTACGCGCTGCATCAACAGTGGTGAAGCGGTCTTGGTGGCTGAAACGACCAAAGACCCGAACTGGCTGCCCAATCCCTTGCTCCCCTTGACCCAATCCGAGCTGGTAGTGCCCCTGATCGTTGAAGATCAGGTGATCGGTGCGCTGGACATTCAGGACCGTACACCTGGACGTTTTACGGAAACAACCGTGCCGGTGTTCCAGTCGATGACCGAGCAGGTCGGTTTCCTCTATCAGAGCAATGAGCTGCTGCAAGAGATCACGAAGCGCACGCAGGAACAGGAAAAATTCACCTCGCAGTTGCGGGCGGCAGCCGAAGTGGCCGAACGCCTGACCACCTTGCTCGACCCCGAGCAACTGCTGGGTGAAGTTGTGACCATGCTGCAAAGCCGCTTTGGCCTGTACCATGCTCACATTTACCTGGTGGATGAAACGGAAGAAAACCTGGTGATGGAATCCGGTTCTGGGCAAGTAGGCCTGGTCTTGAAACAGCGCCATCACAGCATCCCCATGGATGCCGAAGCCTCGATTGTGGCCCGTACGGCTCGCAGCCGGGCGCCGGTGTTGGTGGCCGAAACCGCTAAGGAAGCCGGCTATATGGCGAACCCCTTGCTGCCCAATACGAAATCCGAATTGGCCGTGCCGCTGGTGGTTGGTGGTAAGCTGCTGGGTGTGTTGGACATGCAGGACGAAACGGCGGGACGCTTTACGCAGACAGACGCCGACACCATGCTCACCCTGGCCGGGCAGATCGCAACTGCGTTGGAAAATGCGCAACTGTTTGTTGAACAGCGGCAAGCAGAGACCCGTTTCCGCACGGTGGCGGACTTCGCCTACAACTGGGAAACCTGGTATGACGAGAACGATGAGTTTGTATACATTTCTCCTTCTTGTGAACGTGTTTCTGGTTATACCGTTGACGAATTCAGGAAGAATCCGAATCTGGTCTTTGAGATGGTGCATCCCGAAGACCGTGCTAAGCTGGAAGAGCACTACAAAGAACACACGGCTACCGGCGATACCGAAGCGGTTGAATATCGTATCTTCACCAAAGATGGTGAAGCCCGCTGGGTCCAGCACACCTGCCAGTCGGTTTCGGATGATGAAGGCAACTGGCGCGGCCGCCGTGGCTCCAATATCGACATTACGGCCGAAAAGTACACTCGTGACGAAACTGCCCTGCGCCTGTCACTTAACGAAGCCTTGGCGGGTAACTTGACGGTCGATCAGGTTTTAGATGTAATGGTTGAGAGATCTAACCTGTATCCGAAAGCACGTACGTCAATCTATTTCTTCGATCCGCAAGCAGAAGAAAAAACCATTGTGCTGCAGCGTGACGAGCCGTTTGCTACCGGCTTGGCTGCAATGCCTTTGGGAACAAGCTTTACGGCCGCGACCAATCCGCTCATGGAACTGCTCTCACCGGATGAAGCCTTTATGTCCCCGAATGTGTTCGAGGACGATCGTGTTGATACGAACACCAAGAAAGCGGTTGAGAGTGTCGGATATACCAGTATGTTGATCACACCGATGACTACCCGCGGTGAATGGCT
>JAFGRA010000279.1 GCA_016935415.1 Anaerolineales bacterium | reverse complement strand
CGTCTTTTCTTCTTGCTCATGCTCAGCCTCCACAGCTCTATGATACTCCCTTATTGCTGTGTCCAGTTTTCCGTACGCACTACATTTGAACTAGAAGAAATTCAAGGATTCGATGAGCTAAAGTGGAAAAAATATATTCAATGGAGTATTCTTCAGCATTATGAAGTAAGTTATACACCCCTTCTAGACTTCACTCATTCGCTTAGAGTTGCGTGTTCATTTGCACAAATAAATGCTTATGAGGGTGAGGGATTTGTATATATATTTGGATTGCCTTATATTATGAATCGAGTATCTCATAATTCTGAACACGACATAGTGAATGTGCGATTGCTTAGCATATGTCCTCCAGAAGCATTGCGCCCCTATTTTCAAGAAGGTTATTTGGCTGGTACTGAGGATATTACAGATGAATATGATTCAAAAGATATTCTTGATTTTAACAACCGTTTGATCGCTAAGTTTAGAATTCCTAGCCAAGCAAAATTTTGGGGAACTGGGTTTTCTCGAATTCCCAAAAACGTACTTTATCCCAAAAGAGATAGAATTGGGAAATTATGTGAATCGATATCCTTAGAATTAAAATCTCAATTGCTCCCAGGACAGCTTGGCGAATTTCTCCAAGAATGGACTGAATTAGAAGAATCCTTAATTGGACGAGCTAGAGATCAGGATCAACGAGTATTTTCCAATGTTGAAGCGATAGATGCTTTAGGTGAGTCAGGACTGATTGATCAAGAAATAATCTACGAGCTTCATGAATTGAGAAAATTTAGAAATGTTGTAGTTCATGAACCTAAAAAAATAACTCAAGATCAAATAGAAGAAAAAATTGAACAGATACGGAAAATAAAACCAAAATTAAGAAAAGTAATATGAATATCCGAAACGCTTACAATCAATGGTCAGATTCTTACGACACGGACGAGAACCTGACGCGCGATCTCGACCAGACTGTGACCCGGCAAGTGCTGGGAGCCATGCACTTGGGGAAAATCCTGGAGACCGGCTGCGGGACAGGTAAGAATACAGCCTTCTACGCCCAAATTGGGGCGCAGGTGCAGGCGCTCGATTTCTCAGAAGGCATGATTGCCAGGGCCAGGGAAAAGGTGACGGCGGACAACGTGACTTTCTCCGTGGCCGACCTGACCCAAAAGTGGCCGTGCGCTGCCGGGACCGTCGACCTGGTGGTGTGCAATCTGGTGTTGGAGCATATTGCAGATTTGGATTTCATCTTCGCGGAGGCAAAGCAGGTGTTGGTGCCGGGCGAGAAATTCTTCATCAGTGAACTACACCCTTTCAAGCAGTACGGCGGCAGCCAGGCCCAGTTCCAGCAGGGTGGGGAGACGACCAAAGTCACGGCTTACGTGCATCATATCTCGGATTTCGTTGGCGCCGCAGCCGGGCAGGATTTCCAGTTATTGGAGCTCAAAGAATGGTGGCATGAACGGGATGAAGGCCAGCCGCCGCGGTTGGTGACGTTCATGTTTCAACAAGTAGAATAGGCAGGCCATGATTTCTAAAGCAGAATTTTGGCTAGTGATGGCACATTATGGCGCGCAGATCATGCCCGCGCAAATCTTCTTCTATGTGATTGGGCTGGTCCTGGTGGCGTGGTTGTTCCTCAAACCCGGCAAGTTCATCAACCGCGTGGTCAAAGTGTACTTGATGATCGCTTTTGGCTGGAACGCGATCGTGTTCTATTTTGTGCTCGCCAGCGATATGGCCGGCGACACTTACGGCAATTACATCATCGGTAGTGTGTTTCTCATCATCGCCGGTCTGTTTGGAGGGGATGTGCGCCAGCAAAAGATGCAGTTCTCGCTTCCGGCCGGTACGGAATATCGGTGGGCAACGTTGGTTTTGATGGGATTGGTTTTCTGCTATCCGTTGTTTGGGCTTGTTTTTGGACACGACTTGCAAAGCCTGATCATGCCAGGCACCTTCCCGTGCCCGACGGTGGCGCTTGCGCTGCTCTTGCTGGCCACCGCGCTGCCGCAGATTGATTGGATTGCTTACTTTTTACTGCTGCTGTGTGCGATCCCGGCAACGCTGTTCATGCAGATTGCCCGTTATGGAGTCTATGAAGATACGATCTTATTATTGGTGGGTATTTATGGATTGTTTGTGTTGGTGAAAGCGGGGTTGGCAGGGAATCTTACTGCGCAATGAGCGTAATTGTTGGCGGTAGTTATTTGGGTTCCAGCGTCATTACATAGTCATAACTCTCGTTAAGATATTCTGCTAATTTGTCCAGGTCTTCAAGCATAGAGTCGGGGAACAACACATATCCCCGCATCACTGATCCATAGGATTTGAATAGGGTGGTGTCAAATTCCTGGAGATACTTTTCCTGAACTTCTTTTGAAAACCGGATTCCTAATTGACCGGCTTTGTTCAGTAGCGAAAACATGTGCCCGTTTGCAGATGTATACGGCATGGTTTTCCCTTTTCTTTCAAACCTTGGACACTTTGCGACCAGCTTATCGTAAAGTTCTAATTTTTCTTCCCACATGCTGTTGTTGCTCCTTTTTCTATCCAACTATCAATAAACTTGAAGCCTTGACCAACTGTAACTTTTTAAATGTTACCATAGCGAACGGGTTCTACTGGCTGCGTGAATACAGATCTGAAATTTACTCCGCAATGCCTACAACTTTCTCCAAATATTCATCATGTTCCAACTGGTCGAGCATGAAACGGGCGATGTCTTCCGTAGAGATGTGCACCCCGAGCGTGGGCAGTTTGCCGACCGTAACGCGGTAATTGCCCAGCGATTGCCCCACGCTGACTTCCGGCGGACACACCGCGACCCAATCCAGCACACTGGCGCGCAGCATGGCAAGCTGGCGGTTGTGGTCGGCAGCGACCAACTGGTGAACGGCGGGCACTTCTTCGAAAAATACCCAGCCGGAGAGCAAACACACTACCCGGCGGATGCTTTGCTGCCGCATCGACTTGAGCACGTGCTGGGTGGCGCGCGAATACAGGTTGACGGGCTTGAGGTCGATGCCGTTGCCCAACGCGATGCAAACCGCATCCTGGCTCCACAGCGCCCGGTCGACGCGCACCGGGTCGAGCACATCCCCGGCCATGACCTTGAGGTTATTATTTTGGAGGGTAAAGCTCTGGCGATCTTCCACAAAGGCAGTGACGGCTAGATTACGCCGCAGCCCTTCAACGACCAAAGCTTTGCCCACGAGCCCTTGCGCGCCTAAGATGACAATGTTCATTCGTGAAAACCTCCACAGGAGATTATAGCATCGCGGGCCTGGTTATTTGATACAATAGAGTTGCAGCATGGAAAGCGCATCGCGCTTTCTGCTTGCCAGGCACCTTCCCATTTTTTATCTCAGGAGTGACTATGGCCACAGACCAGGTAAGTCAGCTTGTTAGCCTGCTCACCAAAACCGGCGCTGCTCATCGGGATTACATCGAGAATATTGAAAAGGTAGACGTAGATTATCGTTGGCCGGTTTGGTACGCAGCATATTTGTTAGATCATGACCTGGAAGAAATACTTGGCGTAGAAATCGATCGAACTTCACTGGCCGGTTTTATCGCTGAAATGGACGGGGTTTATAAAGAAAGTAGCAGCGAAGAAAGCTGGCAGGAGTATTACGCCCAAAAACTGCTGTTCGAATTACCGCAGTGGGTGAAATAGAACCAATACCTCAACAAACCATCCCCCACCAGAAGCGCAAATCGTTTTGCGTGTCCTCTTCCGGCACCGGAATAAGGCTTGATTTTCAAACAATCTACAGTTAAGGAGTAACCATGAACGATAAAGTGAACGAGCTTGGTAATCTGCCGCATTGGGACCTGAGCAATGTCTATCCTGCTTTGGACTCGGATGCGTTCAAAAAAGATATGCAGTTGGTTGGCAAAAAACTGGGTGACCTGGATGCTTTCTTAAGTGAAAACAAGATTGGCAAGCTGGGCAAGCCGGAAAGCGCCGCGGCCGCCGCACCGGTGGTTGGGGAATTGCTCGACCGCTTAAACGCCCTGATCCGCCTGATGGATACCGTCCAGGCATACGTGTACTCATTCATCTCGACCGATTCGTATAATGAGGAAGCCAAGCGGATCCTCTCGCAGTTGGAACAGCTTTACGTGCGGCTGGAAAAGCAGCAGGTACAGGTCCGGGGCTGGATCGGTGCCCTGGCGGATTTGCTGCCTGAGATCGTCGCCCAGAACGAAACCGCCAAAGCGCACCAATTCTACTTGAGCGAGATCGCCGAGCAAAGCAAATATATGATGAGCGAAGCCGAAGAGGAATTGGCGGCGGAACTGACCCTGAGCGGCGGGAACGCCTGGAGCAAACTGCAAGGCACGGTGACCTCACAGCTTACCGTTGAATTCGAATTGGGCGGCGAGACCAAACCGATGCCGATTACGGCGATCATCAACTTGCGCTCGCATCCCGATGAGGATGTGCGTAAGCGGGGCTATGAAGCTGAGAATGTGGCCTGGAAGCGCATTGAGGAACCGTTGGCGGCGGCAATAAATGGTATCAAGGGTGAGGTGAACACGCTCAACCAGCGGCGCGGCCGCGAAGATGCGCTGCATAGTTCCATCGACCAGGCGCGCATCGACCGCCAGACGTTGGAAGCGATGCTCTCGGCGATGAAGGATTCATTCCCGGCCTTCCGGCGCTACTTCAAAGCCAAGGCGGCGCGCTTTGGTCAGCAGGCTTTGCCGTGGTGGAACCTGTTTGCCCCGACCGGCGAATTAGAAAGCGAGTTCACCTACGAAGCGGCGCGCGAATTCATCGTCACCCAGTTCGGCGGCTTCTCGGATGGACTGGCAGCTTTTGCAGAAAAAGCCTTCGAGCACAACTGGATCGACGCTGAGCCGCGCGACGGTAAACGCGGTGGGGCATTCTGTATGGGCGTGCCCGCGGTCGATGAATCGCGCATCTTGTGCAACTTCGATGGCTCACTCGACCAGGTCTCGACGATTGCTCACGAATTGGGGCACGGTTTCCACAACGAGTGCTTGATCGGCAAGACCGAATTGCAGGCGATCACGCCAATGACGCTGGCCGAAACGGCCTCGATCATGTGCGAGACGATTGTCTCCGAAGCGGCCTTGCAGCAAGCTGCCAGCCCTCAGGAAGAGCTGGCCATCCTGGAAACCAGCCTGATTGGTTCCAGTCAAGTGATCGTGGACATTTACTCACGCTACCTGTTCGAGAAGACCGTCTTCGAGCGGCGGGCGGAAGCCGAACTCTCTGCTGAGGATCTGAACGAGCTTATGCTGGAAGCGCAGCAGACGACTTATGGCGATGGGCTGGACGAACGCTATATGCAGAAATACATGTGGACCTGGAAGCCGCACTATTACAGCCCCGGTCTTTCGTTCTATAACTATCCGTATGCCTTCGGCTTGCTGTTTGGTACCGGCTTGTACGCTATCTATCAGGAGCGCGGGGCGGACTTCGTGCCCGATTACGTCAACCTGTTGGCGAGCACCGGGCTGGGCACGGCGGCTAATCTGGCAGCGCGCTTCGATATCGATTTGCGCACGCCTGAGTTCTGGCAGAACAGCCTGAAGGTGATCGAGAAACAGATTGACCGCTATGTGGCGTTGAAGTAGATCAAAGCTTAAATTCCCTCACCCGCCAGCTAGAAGGCTGGCTAATTCTAACTGGCTTTTAAATTCACTTCGTGGGTGAGGGAGAGGCTGGAATGCGCTAGGAAAGATAGGCAAATACGCGAATAAAAAAACATCCCTGGATTTTTCCAGGGATGTTTGCGGTTCGATAATAGGGGTGGACGCTATTCCTCGCAGGCGGTACCGTCTCCGTCCGAGTCCAGGTCATGGATATCGCCTTTGCCATCGGAGACACAGGAATCGTAGCAATCCTGGGCGTCGTTTTGACTGTCGAAATCGTCGCAGTTGTAATAGTTGCCATTGCACGAACAGTCGGCGGGATCATCCAGGTTTTCCAGAGCGGCCTTTTCTAGCTTCATTCGAAGTGTCGGCCACGTCCAGGCCAGACCATAATCACCGAAATCGCTGGCGTAGCATACCGCCCGGCCGCGTGGGGCAGCCTTGGACTTCACTAAGAAGGTTGGGCATTTCACCCATTGGCCGACACCCCACTCATCTTTATACCAGATGCTCATGTTGCTGTCGGGGTCATCGTACTTCTTGCGCTGCTGTAGGTCCAGGTTGAAATACACCTGCACTGCACCCAGGAAGCGGTCGGGTTGGACACCATCTTCATCATAGACCTGAATGCTCATGATACCTTGGGTGAAATAGCGCCAGCCGCGGTTGTCGGCGTCCGTCTTTTCGATCACGGCAGTCACGTTGTCGTAATACGTGTTGGCGAAATATACGCCGCTCCTGCCGATAGAAATATCGTAGGAGTTGCCGTAGAACATCTTTACTTCTTTTTTGCGTTCCCCGCGCTGGCGCGGCTCGGTGGCAGAAGCCGTCTGGTACGTTAAAGCCACGACCGCTAAAATCAACACCAATGCGGCAGCTAGGGTCAATATGCGCCTTTTATTCATCATCATACCTCCAGAACCAATCACAATCTTGACTGGATTCAGGTTTATACCGTGCAATATTCGTGCCTTATGCTTCCTTATCGGAATTAATTATATAGTCAACTTTGAAACAGCACATGTAGAAAGAGGGGGGAATTTTACTGAAAACCTCTTACAGAAATGAAAACCGCCGGGATTTCCGGCGGCTGGTGGGTAAGGAGGGTGAGGGTGTTATTCAAGCAGTTCCGACGTGCAGTTGGGGCAGCGTGTGGCCTGGATGGGAATCTCCGTGAAGCAGAAGCCGCACCGTTTGGTGGACGGTTCGGCGGGGGCGGCTTCCTCTTTCTTCTCCATGCGGTTGACAGCGCGCACGACCAGGAACATGGCAAAAGCGATGATGATGAAATTGATGATCGTGTTCAGGAAAAGGCCGTAATTGAGGGTAACGGCCCCGGCTTCCTGGGCGGCGGCCAGCGAGGCGTACGGCCCTGCGGCTGCTCCAGCTTTCAGGGTCAGGAATAGGTTGGTGAAGTCGGTGTTGCCCAGCAGCAAGCCAATGGGTGGCATGATGATATCATCAACCAGCGATTTGGTGATCGCCCCAAAGGCGCCACCAATAATCACACCAATGGCCAGGTCGAGCACGTTGCCGCGCATGGCAAAATCTCTAAATTCTTTCAGCATTTTGTTCTCCTCTCATTTGGCGAAAATGCAGATAAGTGCGGGATGTTGGGTTACGAAGTGGATTCTTTTGCAGGAATGGTTTTCAATACGTAGTATTTTAACGGTTCCTCACGTACCTGTCCATTGTTGGCTTCGACAAAGTGAGCGGTTGCGCCGGGGCGGGTGCTCACTACCCGGTGGATGTCGCCGTTGATGGAATGTAGCGCGGCGCCGTCATCGATGCCATAGCCGGGTTTGAGGTGCCCGGTGGCGATCAATTGCTTGAAGATCGGACGGCGGTCGGCCTCGTTGTCGTAATGTGGGCTGCAACTGCCGGGCAGGTAGCCCAGGCATTCCAGCGGCAGCAGCTTGCCGGGCACCGAATCGGTCAGGCCTTGCTCGAACCAGCAGATCGCCCCGGCGCTGACCCCGGCCAGCACAACGCCTTGTTCCCAGGCCGCGTGCAGGATTTCATCCAGACCCCATTCACGCCACAGCACGAGCATATTGCGGGTGTTGCCGCCACCGACGTAGATGATGTCTTGCTCCAGGAGATATTTATCCAAGTTGGAAGTGTGGACATCAAAGAGCGAGAGGTGGCTGGGTTCACAGTCCAGCGGTTTAAAGGTCGCGTAAAACCGCTCAACGTAACTTTGCGCATCCCCGCTGGCGGTCGGCAGGAAACAAATCTTGGGGTGTGGGCTGCGGCTTTGTTCCAGGACGTAGTGATCCATAGTCAGGTTTTCCGGCTCCATGGAGAAACCACCCCCGCCCATACAGATGATGTGTTTCATCATTACCGCTTCCTTACAGAACGATTAGCGTTCGATCTACTTAGTGATTATAGATTACAATACGCTGCGTGAGAATGCAACTTTTTACCTATTCAATTTTCCAGACAAGGAGATGGACCTGGTGACTACGTCCGATCGCTTCGATGTGTTGCTGTTGATCGCCCGCCCGGCGGCTGGGAAAAGTGAGATCATCGACTACTTGAAACGCACCCCGGTGGAAGAGCGCAAATCCCGGTTCCACGTCGGTGAATTTGAGGAGATCGATGATTTTCCGATCCTGTGGGGCTGGTTCGAGGAAGACCGTATTCTGGCGAAGATGGGATATCCGCGCCTGCACAGCGACGACCAGGAATATTTCCTGAACCAATACCAGTGGGATGTGCTCATCCGCCTGATCTGCCTGGAGTATGCAAAGAAGTTGCGCGATAACCCGCATTATCACGAACAATATACGACCGTCGTGGAGTTCTCGCGCGGGGCGGAGCACGGTGGTTATCGATCCGCTTTCCAGCACCTGAGTGCCGAAATGCTGGAACGGATGGCAATTCTGTACGTGAATGTGTCCTGGGGAGAATCCCAGCGCAAGGACGCGGCGCGCTTCAATCCCGACCGCCCGGACAGCGTGTTGGAACACGGTATGACCTCCAAAAAACTGGAGCGTCTTTATAAGGAGATCGATTGGGAAGAAGTCAGCGCCGAAAACCCCGAATACATCAACATCCAGGGTGTGAAGGTGCCATACGTGGTGTTCGAAAATGAAGACGATGTAACCACCGGGCGCGGTGATGCTTTGGGGAACCGCCTGGAAGCGGCCTTGCAGCACTTGTGGACTTTGAGTGAAAAATAGCATCCTTGGTGGATACTTCCGAAAGCTGATTTTGAATATATTGGTGATCGCATGACAATCAAGCACACAACGCAAGATAAATCCGTAGATTACAAATTGAAATGGTACGTGATGGCTGCCGTCGCCATGGGCGTGTTCCTGGGAACGATTGACGGCAGTATTGTGAACGTTGCCCTGCCCACGCTGGTGCGTGAACTGAATACCGATTTCCCGACCGTGCAGTGGGTGGTGCTGGGCTATTTGCTGGCGCAGGCTACCTTGATGTTGAGCGTAGGCCGCATGGGCGACATGGTCGGGAAGAAGCCAGTCTATACGATTGGTTTTGTGGTATTCACGCTTGGCTCGGTGATGTGTGGGTTGGCGCCCAACGTCCACCTGTTGATCGCCTTCCGAATTTTCCAGGCGATTGGGGCCTCGATGACGGCGGCGCTGGGCATGGCCATCGTGACCGAAGCCTTCCCTCCGAACGAACGCGGCAAGGCTTTGGGCATTATGGGCACAATCGTTTCGGTGGGGATTGCAGTTGGCCCGACAATAGGCGGCATGATCCTGGGCGTGTTTTCCTGGCATTGGATCTTCTTTGTCAACCTGCCGATTGGCATCATTGGGATTTTTATGGTGATCCGCTTCGTGCCGAATTTCAAGCCGGAAGGCAGGCAGAAATTCGACTTCCTGGGGGCGGGCGCGATGCTGGTCAGCCTGCTGTCGTTGCTGCTGGCGCTGACGTTAGGGCAGTCGCTGGGCTTTGGCAATACCTTTATTCTGGTGCTGTTCGGCACGTTCGTACTCTTTCTGGGTATCTTCATCGCCCTGGAACTACGTATCAAACAGCCGATGATCGACCTGCGCCTGTTCCGCAACACATTATTTTCCATCAACCTGGTGACGGGTGTGATGGCTTTCATCGCTTTATCCGGGACGACGATCCTGATCCCGTTCTACCTGGAAAACGTGCTGGGCTTCAATCCGCAGAAAGTGGGCTTGCTGATGGCGACCATTCCGGTCTTCCTGGGTGTGATCGCCCCGATCTCCGGTTCGCTGTCCGACCGCTTCGGGACGCGGCCGATTACCCTGATCGGACTGGCCGTCTTGATGGGCGGCTATTTCCTGATGAGTACGATCACGGCGGATACCACGGTTTTGGGTTATATTCTGCGCATCCTGCCGATTGGCCTGGGTATTGGGATCTTCCAATCGCCCAACAACAGCGCCGTGATGGGCACGGTGCCGCGCGAGCGCCTGGGTGTGGCGTCTGGATTGCTTTCGCTCAGTCGCACGCTGGGGCAGACCACCGGCATCGCCGCGGTGGGCGCATTCTGGGCGGCGCGGGTGTTCTTCCATAATGGCAGTGGATTACCCGGCGGGGCAACGGATGCCCCCGCTGCCGCGCAGGTGAGTGGACTGCACGATACTTTTGTGATCTTGGTGGGCTTGATGTTAGTGGCTTTTTCGCTGGCGGCCTATGCCGTCTGGGAGGAACGCCGCAAAAAGACAGGCCCAATTTTAGTTGGTGAACATGGTGAGTGAGATGGAAACGAAAATTATTGATACTATTCCTTTGAAAGTCGATTTCGAGGCGCTGTGCCAGTCTTTGCGCATCAGGCCGGATACCGAACGCGCCGCAGAACTCAAGCAGTTGGTCGAGCAGGCCGAGTTGATTGCACGCCCGAAGGCGATGTACCGCCTGGGCTTTATCGAAGAGAAAGGCGAAGATTACATTGTGGTCGATGGCCTGCCCTTCAAAAGCCGCATTTTACGCGTCAATGTTGGCGAAACCCAGCGCGTCTTCTTTTTCATCGCCACCTGCGGGGAAGAATTGGATTCGTGGAGTAGCTCCCGGCCGAGTATGATCTTGCGCTACTATGCCGACGTGATCCAGGAAATCGCTTTACGGCAGGTGTCCGAAGCGCTGGCCGCCGACATCGAGGCCAATTATCGTCCCGGCCAGACGGCGATGATGACGCCCGGCTCGCTCGACGATTTCCCTTTGAGTGAACAGATGGGCGTGTTCGCCATGCTGGGCGATCCGCGCACAAGCATCGGTGTTGATTTGAATGACAGCTACCTGATGAAGCCGATGAAATCCGTGGCCGGGGTGATGTTCTCTACCCAGTTCGATTTCGAGAGCTGCCAGCTTTGCCCACGCGAGGTTTGCCAGAACCGGCGCAGCCCATACCAACCTGAATTGTTGACAGAACGGTACGTTGCGCATTAATAGCCGATCGGTCTAAGCCGTTGAATTGTTGCTGGCCTGGATTGGTGAGTTTTGATAACCTGACCTATAATTGATAATTGACCTTCTGTGGCGAAATGGTGATTATGCTGATGGGCATCATCCTGATGGGCATCAGCCTGATGAGAAGCATTTCGCTTGAGAATATTTACAACGACTATAAACGACCAGTTCTTCTTGCGCGTTTACCTAAAGAGGAATTGATAGAGGAGTTAGCCTGATTTTGTTCAAACATACAAGCCGAATTCTGGCTGTGTTGATCTTTGGGCTGGTTTTCAGCGCTTGCGGCGCGCTGCCCGGCGGCCCTACCCCAGTTCCCTCGATTACGTCCCAATTTGATGGCGGCGATTCCGCCGCCCCTCCTGCGACGGAATCCCAGTCCGAAGTGGTGGTTGAAGCCTCGACCTCAACCCCGGTCCCGGTTGCTGCCGAGCAGGCTGGCGCGCCGACAAATACACTGCAAGCGTTGTTGCCAACGGCAACCCTGCCACCAGCCGCGACGCCAACCCCGGCTTTTTCACCGACGGCCACGCCCGAATTTTGCGATTGGGCGGCCTATATCGAGGATGTGATTGTGGATGTACCGGTCGAGCAGGGTACGGCTGTGATGCCGGGTACGCATTTCACGAAAACCTGGCACGTGCAGAATATCGGCGGTTGTGTGTGGACGCCGGATTATCGTCTGGTGTGGGATAGCGGCAACCAGTTTGATGCTCCGGACGAGATCATGCTCGACCAGATCGCATTGCCCGGCGACACGATCGATATTTCTATTTCATTGGTTGCCCCATATGATTCGGGCACGCATTCCGGCACCTGGTATTTGATGAATGCCAACGGCGAAACTTTCGGCTATGGCGAAGATGCCGATACACCCCTGCCGGTCACCTTACAGGTACATGATCTGCCTGGAAACATAATCTATGATTTTTTCAAGGCACACTGCCTGGCAGAATGGCATACCGGCCAGGCCAGCTACCTGCCCTGTGAAGGCACCGCAGATGGCAAGATTGGCTGGGTGCGCACGGACAATGATCCGGCGCTGGAGCATCGCACGGCGGGTAATTCCACCGTGCTCAATGTGCATCCTAATAACAAGGATAACGGCTATATCCAGGGCTTCTTCCCGCCGATCACCATTCAGGATGGTTACACCTTCATCTCGACGATTGGCTGTATGGATGAAGCCAGCCGTTGCAGCGTGATGTTCCAGTTGAATTACGAACTGGAAGACGGCACGATTGGGGCGGTGCAGGAATGGCCGGAGAAGATGGACGGCCAGATCAAGATCGTTAAAGCCGACCTGAGCGATCTGAGCGGCCTGACTGTGCGGCTGATCTTGCAGGTCAACCAGAACGACGGCCGGACGGCGAACGCCAACGTTTTCTGGCAGAACCCGCGCATTGAGCAAGAGTAAGCCGTGGTTTCTATGACGTCCTTGCGGAATATACAAAGCAGATCATGGTTGCACCTTTGTTAGATTTCATGCCGTCTACCCCCCCAAAACTGTTATACTCTATGAAACTATATTGATATTTTGTGATCTATGTCCTGGTTGATTGTTTTTCTCGTCATTGTTATCTTAATCCTGATAAATTCGCTCTACGTTGCGGCTGAATTTTCAGCGGTTAGTTCTCGGCGTGCCCGGCTGACCCAGATGGCTGAGGGAGGCAACAAGGTTGCCCTGATCGTGCTTGACGTGATCAGAGATCCGCATCGCCTGGATAACTACGTTGCCACCTGTCAGATTGGGATTACTGTATCCAGCCTGGTACTTGGTTATTATGGGCAAGCGCAGTTGTCTGGGGTGGTTGCACCGCTGATCGAGCGCCTGGGGGCGACTTCAGCACTGGCGGCCGAATCGATCAGCGCGTCGGTTGTGCTATTGGCACTCACCGTCCTGCAAGTGCTGTTGGGTGAACTGGTCCCCAAGAATATTGGTATCCAATATCCCGAACGTCTGGCGCTGGCAACGTTGGTGCCGTTGCAGTGGTCGATAGTGATCTTCCGGCCGTTGATCTGGTTGTTCAACGGCAGCGGGCAACTGATCATGCGCATTTTTGGGCTGCACTCGGTTTCCGAGCACACGCATATCCATTCCCCAGAAGAGATCACCATGTTGGTCCTGGAGAGCAGCGCCGGGGGGTTGATCGACCAGGAAGAAGAGCGTATGCTGGTCAACACGCTGCATATGCGCGAGGCGCGCGTGCGCCAGGTGATGATCCCGCGCGTCAAGATGCTGGCGGCTCCGACCAACCTGGGTTGCCGGACTTTGTTCACCCGCCTGGCAGATTCCAATTACTCACGCCTGCCGATTTACCGCAACACGGTCGATAATATCATTGGGGTGGTGCATCTCAAGGATTTAATGTGCCTCAGCCATTGCAATGAAATGCCCGATGATCCCGAAGAAATCCTGCACCCGGTGAGCTATGTGCCGGAAACCATGCCGGTCAAGCAGGTCTTTTCACTCTTGCAGCGCAAGCACCAACAGGTGGCGATCGTGTTGGGCGAATACGGCGGAACATTGGGCATGGTCACCATCGAAGACCTGGTCGAAGAGATTTTTGGCGACCTTCAAGATGAATTCGATACCTACATCCCGTCGTTCATGCTGCTGGATGATAACCGTTTGATGATCAGTGGAGAGACCTTGGTTGAAGACATTAACGAGGTGCTGAGATCGAAACTGCCCGAAGAGGATATTGATACTTTGGGGGGGTTGGTGCTGAATGCCAGTGACCACGTTCCCATGTTAGAAGAAGAAGTTGTGATCGGCCGCTATGCGTTCCGGGTTGAAAGAATGGAAGGTCGGGCGGTGGCGGCGGTCAGTATTCAGATTACTCCCGAGCAAGCCGCGCGGGTGAGGGCGAGGTTGTAATGGATGTCTTGATCCCGATCCTCATCATTGCCGTATTGATCCTGCTGAACGGGATGTTCGTGGCGGCCGAATTTGCAATTGTGGCTGCGCCGCGCACGCGTATGCGCACCCTGGCTGCCGAAGGTTCAACCACGGCCAAACACGTGCTGGCCGTCTTGAGCGACCCCGAACGCCAGAATCGTTACATCACTACCGCCCAGGTGGGGATTACCATCGCCAGCCTGGGTCTCGGTATGTATGGTGAACATGCGATTGCGGACTGGCTGATTGGCCCGTTGGAAAACCTGGGACGCTTGGCTGAACCGCTCGCGCATACGTTGGCGACGATCCTATCTGTAGGTTTGCTGACCTATTTGCACGTGGTGATTGGCGAAATGATCCCCAAGACGCTGGCGCTGCAAGCGGCTGAACCCACTGCATTGCGCTTGAGCAATCCGATGGGCGTGCTGGAAAAGATTTTTTCCCCGGCGGTTTGGCTGCTGACCCACATGGCGGTGTTGATCACGCGTATCATGGGCATTCCCCCGGCACGCGAAGGCGAACGCCTGTTGACCGCGGCCGAGTTGGAATTCATCGTCGAAGAAAGCTCGGAGCGCGGTTTGCTGGAAGCCTCTGAACAGTTGTTCATCGAGAACATCCTCGACCTGCACGAACGCACTGCTGACCAGGTGATGACGCCGCGCACGCGCGTGGCTGGTATTCCGGTCAACGCTGACCTTCCGGCGGTAATGGAAATCGTTTGTGACACGATCAAGACGCGCTATCCGGTCTACGAAGGTGACCTGGATAACATTATTGGCCTGATCCACATCAAAGACCTGGCACGTTACCAGGTGCACCCCACGGAAGAAACGCTCAATATCAAGGAATTGATCCGCCCGGTGGAATATGTGCCCATCTCCCTTTCGTTGCACAAGATCCTGGTGCAGTTCCAACACAGCAACTCGCAGCTTGCCGTAGTGATCGACGAATACGGCGGTACGGCCGGCATTCTGACCCTGGAAGACCTGGTGGAAGAGGTGGTCGGTGAAATCCAGGACGAATTCGACGACCATGAGATTTTGCCCATCGAACAGGTTTCGGCGTACGTACTGCGCGTGCGCGGCGATTTGATCCTGGAGGAACTCGACCAGTTGTACGGTGTGGATATCCAACACCCTGAGGCCAATACGGTCGGTGGGGTGGTGATGAGCGAACTGGGACGCATTCCCAAGCCTGGTGACGCGGTCACCTTTGGCGGCGTGACCTTCGAGGTTGAGGCGGTCGATAAGCTTGCTGTCGAACGCGTGTTGGTGCATTTGCCGCAAACCGCCAAGGGGAATCAGGGCGAAATTTGATCTAGTTGGCAGACCCAGGAGGATAACGATGCGCGACGCGCTGTCCGGGTATGGAAAAGCGCTGGCCGATTATTACTGGGGGAATACCGACGTTGTGGTGACCACGACGCGTGAGGATGGTTACATTTCTGAAGTTTCCCTGGCCCCGTTCTTTACCGAATCCGTAGATTTACCCGAGATCGAAAGCATCGCTCTGACGCACTGCCGCGGGCACATACTGGATGTCGGCGCGGGGGCTGGGCGGCACAGCCTGATCCTTCAGCAGCGCGGCCTGGAAGTGTGCGCGATTGACATCATCCCCCAGGCGGTCGAGATCATGCAGGCCCGCGGCGTACTAGATGCGCGGCTGGTGGATGTGAACGAATTTGAAGGTGGCTCGTTCGATACCCTATTGATGTTGATGCATGGTATTGGCATGGTGGAAACGTTGGAAGGACTTGATGCGTACCTGAAGAACGTCAGGCGCCTGCTCAAACCGAGCGGGCAGCTGCTGGTCGATTCATTGGATGTGCGTAACACGGATACCCCCGAACACCTGGCTTATCATGAGCGCCTGCAAGCCAAGGGGCGCTATTACGGGGAGGTGCGGATGCAGTTCAGCTACCAGGAGCAGGCTTACCCCCTGTTCGGTTGGCTGCACGTTGACCCGGAAACTTTTGCGATATATGCCAATCAACAGGATTGGCAGTTCGAAATCCTTCACCAGGAAGAAAATGGCGATTACCTGGCGAAACTAACTGAGCGCGTATAGAGGATATGATGACTGAAAATGTGTGGTGGAAACGCCTGCCGGGTTACCTGGCGACCGGCATTGTGATCGTGTTTGCTTCTATGTGGTGGTTTTGGGGTGTGGCGGAGATGTATTACGAGGGTTGGTGGGGGGCATGGTACAATCGTTTACCTTATTTGGCTCCCGGTGCGATTTGTTTGCTGCTGGCGCTGGCGGCGATCCGGTGGCCGCGGCTGGGCGGCTGGTTGATGATTGTCGCGGGGGCAGGTTTTACGTTGTTTTTATGGGGCGAAGATCTGTTCGAAGGCAACTTCACCCTGGAACGCGCACTTGCCCAACTGCCGCTGACGATGTCGCTGGTCTTGATTGGCGGGCTGTTCCTGCTGGAAGCGCGTAATAAGAAGAAGCGTCTGGCTGCCGGTTGGCAGCCGCACGCACGCTGGTGGCGGCGCAATTTGGCCTATTTGCTCATCCTGGGGAGTGCGCTTTTGATCTTCATCGGCACGTCGATCTATAATCTGCCGACCGTGCTCACCCGCCAGGACGACGGCGACCGCGGGGCGCGCCTGATTGACGGTAATGACGTTACCCTGGTATGGGCACCGGAAGGTCCGGGCTGGAACTGGCAGCAATCTTTCGGCGGTTATCCTTCCTGGGGGGCGTTGGCGCTGTATGGAGCGCGTCCGGTGGGGATCGATACCAAATCTCCCGAAGAAAAACGCGCCGCCACGCAGGAAGATATGGATACTACCGGCCTGTGCGTGTACTTGAACGATGCCGGGACGGAGTTGATGGACCTGCCGCAGTACATCTGGCGCATGCCGACCACCGATGAAATCGTGCGCTCACTGGCCTTGCACGGCGAGAATGCCGGTTGTGCCTGGAGCGGGGAGAAAGGGTTCATGGAATGCGAACTGAAGCCGGACAAAGAAACCCCGCTGTGGGCACCCGACCTGAACCCGATCTATTATTGGAGCGGGGATGAGTACGATGCAGAAGAAGCCTATTTTGTGAGCTACAACGCGGCTGTGAATTACCAACCCAAGGGTTGGGGCAACCCCCGCCACGGCTACCGCTGTGTGAAAGAACCTTAGGAGTGAGCATGAAAAATATCGGTACAACTGCGAAATTGAATAATGGGGTTGAGATTCCCTATTTGGGATTGGGCGTTTACCAGGCACGTGCCGGACAGCAGGCCCAAAACGCGGTGAAGTGGGCGCTGGAAACGGGTTATCGCCAGATCGATACGGCCAAGTTCTATGGCAACGAGCGCGATGTGGGGGAGGCGGTGCGCGCCAGCGCAGTGCCGCGGGCAGAAGTTTTCGTGACCACCAAGTTGTGGAACAGCGACCACGGTTATGAACAGGCTCTGCAAGCCTTCGAGCGCAGCAACAAGGCGCTGGGATTGGATTACGTCGATCTGTACTTGATCCATTGGCCGCAGGGTAATCGCGCTGACTCCTGGCGGGCGCTGCTGGAAATCTACGAAAGTGGGAAGAGCCGGGCGATTGGGGTGAGTAACTATACTATTCGCCACCTGGAAGAATTGTTGTCCGATTCGCCGGTCGTCCCGGCTGTCAACCAGGTCGAGTTCCACCCCTTCCTGTACCAGAAAGACCTGCTCGAATTTTGCCGGGCGCACGATATCCAGTTGCAGGCTTACAGCCCCTTGACCAAAGGCTACCGCCTGAACGACGCCAACATCACCCGCATTGCCGAACATTACAGCAAATCCAATGCCCAGATCTTGATTCGCTGGGCATTGCAGCATGATGTGGTCGTGATCCCCAAGTCTTCGAATCAAGGGCGTATCCAAGAGAATGCCGATGTTTTCGATTTCGAGATTTCGGAAGCAGACATGGCCTTCCTGGACGCGCTAGATGAGGATTCGCACATTACCTGGGATCCAAGTGACGTGCGCTGATGAAGAATCAATAACTCGGAAAATATGCGGATGTAAACTCAACTTTTTATGTAAAAATGCGTTGGTTGCAACCGGGCCGATTTTGGCTTATACTCATCAAATAAGACAAGCAAGGCGTGAATAATGAGCGAACGCGATATTTTTTATAGAGAAATCCTGGAAAATTTGGCAGATGGGGTTTATTTTGTCGACCGCCAACGCAAGATTACATTTTGGAATAAAGGAGCAGAGCGGATCAGCGGCTATGCTAAGGATGAAGTTGTCGGATATTCGTGTGCAGATAACATCCTGATGCATGTTGATGGCAGCGGTAAGGTTTTGTGTTTGGACGGTTGTCCGTTGGCAGCGACGATGCAAGATGGCAAAATGCGTGAAGCTGAAGTTTTCCTGCACCATGCTAATGGACACCGTGTGCCGGTTGCTGTCCGGGCGACGCCCATTTATGGGGAAGATGGGGAAATCATTGGAGCAGTAGAGTTGTTCAGTGATCAGTCATCCAGAGCGACACTTATGGAGCAGATGCAGGAGATGAAAAAAGCGGCCTTGCTGGATGGTCTGACGCAAGTGGGTAATCGAAAATATATGGACATGAAGTTGGAGAGCATTTTCAATGAATGGGCCCGGCATCAATTACCGTTTGGAGTCCTTTTCATCGATATCGATCACTTTAAATTGGTGAATGATACCTACGGACACGCCAACGGCGATAGAGCCTTAAAGATGGTTGGGGATACGCTGGCAAACAATATCCGTTTCTATGATTTTCTTGCCCGTTGGGGCGGCGAGGAATTTATTGTTCTCCTACAGGGTGTGGATGAAAAGCGGCTTTCTGAAATTGCCGAAAAACTACGTACTTTGATCGCAAAATCTGAATGGGAATCTGACGAGGGAGTTGCCATCAATGTAACGGTTTCGATTGGATGTACGTTGGTAAGGCAAGGGGACAATCCGGAATCCATTATCGCACGTGCAGATCAACTTTTGTACCAGAGCAAACAAACAGGGCGAAATAAATCTTCTATTGGCTGAAGCAATGAATTTATGCTAACCTGGGCGCAACCTGGATTAGATTTTTTCGTATAGATTGATATACTAGATATGTAATTTAACCTGAGGAGGTTGCTGGACATGCGTAATCAACCGCGCGTAATTTTTGCCGTTATCCTGATCGTGCTGGGGGTGTTGCTGATCGTCGGGCAGGTGTTCAATTTTAGTATAGGGAATATCTTCTGGCCGGTGCTGATTATCCTGTTGGGTTTGTTCTTGATCTTCCGGCCAAAGATCGGTAGTTTTCGTGGCGATGTCAACATCCGCCCGCTGGGTGAGATCGACCGCCGGGGCGCCTGGGAAGTTGCCGACGAGGAAATCTGGATGTTCGTTGGAGAGGTGGATCTGGACTTCACCCAGACCGAACTTCCCGAAGGGGAGACCCATATCCGTATCCTGGCCTTCGTGCCCGATGTGAACCTGTACATCCCCGAAGATATGGCTTTTTCATTGGGAGCCACCGCGTTCGTGACCGATTTCAACTTCAAAGGCGACAAACGCGACAACGTTTTCGTGCCTGTCGATTACACCACTGCGAACTACCGCGAGGCGGCCCGCAAGCTGCGGGTGGAATTGACCTGTTTTGTGGCGGATTTGGATGTTCGATAAATGACACAATAGTATTTATTTTGTAATCAATAAAGGCGGAGCTTAGCTCCGCCCTTTTGGATTTGTTACAAGCTTTTCGATATATTATTGCTGTATAATCAATAGGTGGGAGATGAGATATGTTTAAGAAAAAATTTGTCTACCGATTTGTCAAAAGTGTCATTTGTTTGCTAATTCTATTTAGTGTACAGCTAACCTTCTCCAATGGGCTAACTGTATTCGCTGATGCTGCGCCACCTCCCCCGCCAGTTGGCTCCGATCTTTTCCCACCTGTAGAAAACACCGATGTGCGCATGGTATCAGAATACGTGCTCTTGGATGTAGCTAGTAATAGCGATTATCCAACCTGGCATATAAATG